>JAZQBR010000121.1:0-4270 GCA_045545855.1 Kiritimatiellia bacterium
GGCGCGATGGTGACGATGTTTGCGGTTCGCTACGGGGGCGACGGACGCTTCACTGCGGCGCTTGTCGCCGTCTCGACTCTGCTCTCGATTGTCACGCTGCCGGTTGTCGTAGGCGCCGCATTCGCGCTTCTTGGCGCTCCAAGATGATGTGCAAAACCTGCGGCGGCACGCTGTGAAACGAGTCTGAAGACCGGGGTGCGGCGGGCCGGTGCGCCCGCGAGCCGTTATTTTTTTTAAAAATATCCAGGCCCTACTGCGCAAAGATTTGGTATAATATGCTCTCGCAATGAACGAACTGGCATCTAAGCTGAACGATACGCTGGGGTCTGCGGCGGATTTCCTTTCCGCCGAAGGCAGGCGTATGTACTTTCCGTACGGCGGCATTCTCGGCCAGGGGGCCGAGGCGAAGTCTTGCGACATCAACGCGACAATAGGCATGGCGTTTGAAGAGGACGGCTCGCCGCTCGTCATGGACTGTTTCAGAAAGAACATCGGCCTCGACAAGCGGGCGTTTCTCTATGCCGGGAGCTTTGGCTTGCCGAAGCTGCGCGAGACGTGGCGCGCGATGGAGTTCGAGAAGAACAAGTCGCTGGCCGGCAAGAGGTTCTCGAACCCTGTAGTCACAAACGCCCTCACCCACGGCCTGCGCATAGCGGCCGAGCTTTTCGCCGGCCCGGGCGACGAGGTGGTCGTGCCAGATCTTTTCTGGGATAATTACGCGCTTGTATTCGGCGAGTCGTGCGGCGCCAGGCTCTCGCTTTTCAATACGTTCAAGGACGGCCGCTTCGACGTCGCGGCGCTCAAGGCGGCGCTGGCGGCCGGCGACAGCGCCAAGAAGCTCTTGGTGCTCAATTTCCCGAACAATCCTACGGGCTACACGGCGACGAACGAAGACGCTGCGGCGATAGTCGAAGCCGTGCGCGAGGTCGCGGCGACGGGCCGCAAACTGGTTGTGATACTCGATGACGCCTACTACGGCCTCGTCTACGAACAGGGCGTCCACGGCGAGTCGCTGTTCGCCGAGTTCTGCGATCTTGACGAGAACGTGCTCGCGGTGAAGCTTGACGGCACGACAAAAGAGGACTATGTCTGGGGGCTTCGCGTCGGCTTTATAACCTTCGCGTTCAAGGGGGCGACGGACGAGCAGCTGAAGGCCTTGGAGGCGAAAGCGGCCGGCGATGTGAGAAGCGGCGTCTCGAACGTCAACTCGATCGGCCAGCATCTTGCGCTCGCCGCGTTCGCCGACCCGGGCTACATCCGCCAGAAGCGCGACAAATACGCGGTTTTGAAGAAGCGCTACCACGAGATAAGGACGATTCTCAAACTACACCCCGAGTACGCCGATTTCTTCGAGGCTATGCCGTTCAACTCGGGCTATTTCATGTGCGTTAGGCCGAAAGGCGTCGATGCAGAAGCCGTCCGCCTGCACCTAATCGCGAAGTACTCGACCGGGACGATCGTCCTATCGGGGCTCATACGCCTGGCGTTCTCGACGATACCCACGGCGAAGCTCGCGAGGCTCTTCCAGAATGTCGCCGACGCGGTGAAGGACCTGCGGCGGCTGTAGAATTTGACCACTCCAACAAACCAAAACAGAAAGGAACACCACGATGAAAAAGTTAATATCAACGCTGGCCGTAGGCTTTGCCCTTGGCGCGGTGGCAGCTCCCGAAAAGGTGCTGGACGTGCAGTTGGCCAGCGGCGACGCGCTTATCGAAGCGGCGACGAAGCTCGGCGAGTTCGCCGGGGAGCCTTCGCTCGGCATGATGGCGGCGGGCGCCATTTCGCAAGTGCCCGACAGCGAAGAAGACTTGAAGAAAATGCTGACCGGCAAGACCAAGCTGGCTCTCTATGTCGACGCCGAAGGCAAGGCGGATATGGACGAGGTCTTTGACGCCGCATCGCCCAAGTTCGAGAACGCGCCTCTGCTCGACAAAGGCGTCGTCGCCTGCGTCAACATAAATGAGAAGGGTATCGCGCTCGCCCTGCGCGCGCTTGATGAGCTCGCCAAGGAGGCCGACGACGAGGCTGAAAAGGCCCAGTGCGCGCAGTTTGCCGGGTTCGTGAAGCAGTTGAAGGGTATGGCGCTCTCTGCGGCGGTGACCGACGCCGGCCTCGACGTGTTCGCCACGTTCGAGCCTGTCGAAGGGACGATGCTGGACAAGGTAGGCGCGAAAAGCTTCAAGGCCGGCTCGCCGCTCGCGTTCGCCGGCAAGGGCTCGCTCTACGCTGTTGCCTACGCCCAGGACAGCTGCGCCGGCAACTTCGGCGTTCAGTGGCCCAAGTTTGCCGATGTTTTGGCAAAGCACGGTATCAAGACAGACTTCCTCAAGACCACCCGCGAGGGCGATAACTTCAAGGTGAAACTCGACTTCCCGGCGCTCGTCAAGTACGCCCAGGGCGAGGGAAAGGCCGATTTCGGGAAGTTTGGCGAGAACCGCGAAGCTCTTGAGAAGTTCGTTGCCGACATCCAGGCAGTCATGCCTGCGGTCCCGGTGCTCGAAGGGCCGGAGCAGGGTGTGGCGCTTTACATTGACGGCGTCGCGACCGATGACGCGGCGAAGCGCTTTGACAAGGTGATTCCGGGCGCGATGGCCAAGAAGCCCTGCGCTATCGGCGTGTTCTCGCTCTACGGGGTGATCAAACCCCTCGCCGTCAAGGTCGGGGAGCTCCCGGACAACGAGCAGGCTGAGATGATCAAGGCCTTCGTGAAAGGGATGCCGGCAGAGACGGGCGCCGACATCGCCACACTCTGCTGGAAGGACGCGAAAGGCTTGAAGCTTCAGGTGCGCACCACTCCCGCCGAAATCAAAGGGCTTGCCGCAATCGGCAAGACGCTGTCGATGGCCTGCGGCCCCATGATGATGGACTGCGGTATCGAATGCGACGACGAAGATGACGAAACCGGCGACGAAGACTAAGGCATACGCCAAAGTAAACTTCACTCTTGAAGTTTTCGCGAAGCGCGCGGACGGATACCACGCGCTTCGTTCTTTAGTCGTTCCCGTGACGCTCTCGGACGAGCTGACATTCACGGCGGCGGAGGCGTTCACGAGCGACACCGGCTACACGGACGATCTGTGCCTGAGGGCGGCGCGCGAACTGGAAGCCGCTCTCGGGGGCGTCCGCCGCCAGGCTTACGCCATCAATGTCGAAAAGCGCATTCCGGCCGGCGGCGGCCTTGGCGGCGGGAGCGCCGACGCGGCGGCGACGCTTGTCGCGCTGAACGCGCTCTGGGGCGGGGGGCTTCAGCCGCGCGAGCTCGCCGAAGTGGGCGCGCGCGTCGGTAGCGACGTTCCGGCGCTCGTCCTGGCGCAAGGCGGCGTGAGCGTGATAATGCAGGGGCGTGGCGAGCGCGTAGCGCCCGCGCCCAAGGCGGCGAGGCGTTTGGACCTTGTGCTGGCCAACCCCGGGGTGTTCTCGTCGACGGCGGAAGTTTTTCGCGCCGCAAATTCGCGCGTGACAGACGACCCTGAAATATTGTATAATATGCTTTCCGCACTGGAAAAGGGCAGTATCGACGATATCGCGGCGGCGTTCATGAACGACCTCGACGCGGCGGCGGCGCGGCTCCACCCCGAGATTGCGGCCGCGAAGGCCGCGCTCGCGTCGGCGGGCGCCATCGGCGCCACGATGAGCGGCAGCGGCTCGACTGTCTTCGGCCTGGTCCCGTCAGAGGCGGCGGGGCGTGAAATAGCCGCTTCTCTAAGCGCGAAAGGCCTCAGGGTCTGGTGCGCGAAGACTTGTTGTCCCGTGGTGTAGAGGCTGCACAGGAGATTTTGATTCTCTTAGTTCTGGTTCGATTCCAGACGGGACAACCAACTCCACACCGTCGATACGGCCGACGTGTGGTATTGACCGGAAGGCTTTGTTTGTGGTATAATTTTCACACTTGAAGCTTGGCGGCTGAAGTAGCGGTCAAGTTGCAAATCATGTCGCAAGTACATAATCGCAAGGGCCCGCAAAGAACAAACTGCGCCACGCGCATCGCGAAGGCGGTGCGTTTGGCGTCTGTCGCGCTCGCCATGTTTGCCGCCAGCCATGCGTCCGCCGGCCTGACGGTACGCTCCATGGCCGACAACCGCCTTTGGCAGACTGTCGCCGACCGCTCTGCGCCTCTCGCCTGGCCGTGGCATGACGGGGCTGCCGCCGCGATCGTCTCGTTCTCGAATCGCCTGGATGGCGCGTTCTGCAGAGTCGCCGTCGCGCGCGAAGAGGCGGCGCCCCGCGGCGCCTGCACGAGTCCTGTGGCGTCCGCCGGCGAGGCGCT
>JAZQBR010000122.1:0-1830 GCA_045545855.1 Kiritimatiellia bacterium
TACTTCCTATTTCCTGCTTTCTATCTTCTTTTTTATTATGAGCAGAGCTTGTAGAGGACGCCTGCGACGACGGCCGAGCCGATGACGCCGGAGACGTTCGGGCCCATTGCCTGCATGAGGATGAAGTTCGTCGGGTCGTTCTGGAGCGACACCTTGTTGGAGACGCGCGCCGCCATAGGCACGGCCGAAACGCCGGCCGAGCCGATAAGCGGGTTCACCTTCTCCTTCGAGACGAGATTCATGAACTTCGCCATCAATACGCCGGCCGCGGTGCCCACGCAGAACGCGCAGAGGCCGAGCGCGAGAATGCCGAGCGTCGTTCCAGAGAGGAACTTCTCGCAGGCGAGCTTCGAACCGACCGAGAGGCCCAGCATGATCGTCACGATGTTGATGAGCGCGTTGGACATCGTGTCGGAGATTCGCGCGACCGAGGGGCCGGCCTCCTTGGCGAGGTTGCCGAGCATCAAAGCGCCAATCAGCGGTACGGCGTCCTTCAAAAGAAGCGCGCAGATGAGAAGCACGATCAGCGGGAAGCATATCTTCTCGATCTTCTTGACCTCCCTCAGCGCCGGCATCTTGATGAGGCGCTCTTCCTTCGTGGTGAGCGCATTCATGATCGGCGGCTGGATGATCGGCACAAGAGCCATGTAGCTGTAGGCCGCGACGGCTATCGCGCCCAGCAGATCCGGCGCGAGACGGCTCGTGAGCCAGATCGCCGTCGGGCCGTCGGCGCCGCCGATTATACCAATCGACGCCGCAGCCTTGAGTGGGTCGCAGCCGAAGAAATCGGCGCCGAAAATCGCCGCGAGGCCGAGCGCGCCGAAGAGCGCGAAGAAAATGCCGAACTGCGCCGCGCCGCCCAGAAGCGCCGTCTTCGGGTTCGCTATTAGCGGACCGAAATCGGTCATCGCGCCGACACCCATGAATATCATGATCGGGAACACCCCCGTGTCAATGCCGAATTTGAAGAAGTAGTAGAGAAAGCCGCCGGGCTCGACAATGCCGCCCGACATCACCGGCACGCCGGACGAAAGGAACGATATCACGCCGTCGTGCATCATCGCGGGGGCGGTAACACCGGCGAGCGGGCAGTTGGCGAGAAGCCCGCCAAAGCCGATCGGCAGCAGGAGAAGCGGCTCGAAGCCCTTGACGATCGCGAGGTACATCATGATAAGACAGAGCGGTATCATGATGAGCTGCCCGACGCCGTACGGCATGCCGAAGAGCGTCTTCACCTCATGGCCCCTGACAAACGTGCCGAGGTCGTCGAAGTAGCCGCCGACCCACTCGCCTTCGTCGTCGTAGTATCCGTTCGGCGTCTTGTAGCCGCTCTCGGGGTCGTGGGGATCAAGCCCCTCGACTTCATGGGCGTCGACGCGATCGGCCTCTGCGTAGTTGCCGGTTATGTAGGTAGGGGCCTCTTTCTTCATGAAACCGGCGATGCCGGTCTCGTACGGGAGGCGCTTGACCTTGGCGAGGGTCGCCTGCCACGGCGCGGCGGCAGGCGCCTGTTCAGCCACAGTCTGGACGGCGGGCGCGGCCTGGACGGCGGGCGCGGTGGCGCCCTCCTGAGCCTGTGCCCCGCACGCGCACGCCGCAGCAAAGAGCGCAAATATGATCTTATTCATTGTATTCTGTACTTTACATTTTACACTTGACATTTCACACTCCGCGGCGGACCGGCCTCAGCCGATCACCGCGAGTACGTCGCCGGTCGCGACCTTGTCGGTGGCGTTCACCATGACGGTCACCGTGCCGTCGCAAGGCGCGGCGACGGGAGTCTCCATCTTCATGACGTCCATGACAAGTATTTCGTCGCCCTTTGAGACC
>JAZQBR010000123.1:0-5149 GCA_045545855.1 Kiritimatiellia bacterium
CCGCTTGGCCTCCGACTTGGAAATCGTGGGCTCGCTGCTGTTCGCGACCCAGACGCCGCTTACGGCGGGCGACCTGAGGCAGTCCGTCAAGGCGCTTGAGCCCGAGGAGGGCGAAAACGCCGAGGTGATGGAGGTGTACAGAACCTGTACAAGCCGAGAGATCGAGTCGGCGCTGAAGGGGCTGGAGAAGGCGCTGGACGTCGCGGGGTGCGGCTTTCAGCTGGTTTGCACAGGCGGCGCATACCGCCTTCAGACGGTGCCGAGCTGCGGGCGGTACGTCAGAGCGATGCTGAAGCTCGATAGGCCCAGCCGCCTCGGCCGCGCTTCGCTGGAGACGCTGGCGATAATAGCCTACCGCCAGCCTATAACCAAAAGCGAGGTGGAGGAGATACGCGGCGTGGATGTCTCGGCCAATGTCAAGACGTTGATGGATCTGCAGCTGATAAGACTGGTTGGCAAGTCGGAGCTGCCAGGCCACCCGTTTCTGTACGGCACGACGGCGCTCTTTCTCGAACACTTCGGGCTGGCGTCGCTTCAGCAGCTTAACGAGCTCGACCCGACGCTGCAGAGGTCGAATCCGCGAGAGAAGGCGGCGTCGTACAAGAAACCCGTGAAAGAAGAGGGTTTGCCGTTCGACGCCCCCGCCGAGGAGGAGGCGCCGGTCGAAGAAGCTGTCGAAAAGGCGGGCGAAGGGGATGCGAAAGCACCTGCCGAAGCGGACGAGGCCGGTGAAGAGGCGCCGGAGCTCGATTTGGGCGAAAAGAAGCCTGATGGCGACAGCGACATCTTTATCGACGATACGCCTGACGAGTTCGACGACGAAGAAGACGAAGAGTCTGATGACGAAGACGAGACTGACGAGGAGGATGACGACGATGAGAATAATTGATGCCGTCACGGCCGCGGCGGTGGCGCTCGCGCTCGCCGCGTGCGGCAAGACCGACAGGGACGACATGAGCGCCGAGCGCGCCGACAAACTTTACCAGGCGGCAGTGGCCGACTACACCGCGGGGCGCATCGAAGAGGCTGCGGCGGGGTTCGAGAAAGCCGTGAGATCGGCGCCGGGCAACGCCAGCGCGCGCTTTCAGCTGGCTGTGCTGTTGCAGGACGGCCGCCACGACTACCTGGGGGCGATGTGCGGCTACCGCGACTATCTGCTGCTCGCGCCATCCAGCGACAAAGCGGCCATAGCAAAGGCTCGCCTTGAAGCGTGCGAGAAGCTGCTCGCGGCCGAATACGCGAAGAAGTACGGCCTGGGGGACGGCGCCGCCGCCGAGAAGGAGATTGGGGAGGTTCGCGCCGAACTTGAGGCCAAGACCAAGGCGGCGGACGAGACCGCAAAGAAGCTCGCCGAGGCGGAACGCCGCGTGCAGACGCTAGAGCGCGAGACGGAAAAGCTCCGCTCGATATTGAGACGCATGGGCGATGACGACGAGCCGTCTAAAACGCCGCCGAGAGCGGCGAAGCACACTGCCTCTCCGGTCTCGCCGACCGCCGTCCCCGAAGAGGATGACGCGCCTGCCGCGCTGTCGAGCCAGATGGCCAATGCCGCGGCGCTTGTCGCCGAGGAGGACGAAAGCGAAGTGAAGCTCAATCCCGAGGCGAAGGCGCTTTTCGAGGCGGAGGAGCGCGAAGAAGCCGAAAGAGCGGCGGCGGGGCCTTCGCTTCTTCCCGCCCAGACGGCGGAGAACGCGGCTGCCGTGAAGCTTACGGATCTCGGCTACACTTTTGGCGACGGCACCGGCACGCCGGCCGCCGCGCCAGGCGAGGTCAGGCGGTATGTAGTGCAGGAGGGCGAGACTCTGGGGCAGATCGCCTTGAAGTTCTACGGACGCAAGGCCCAGTGGCGTCGCATACAGCAGGCGAACAAGGCGACGATTTCATCAGACGGCAATGTCAAGGCCGGTCAGACGATAATCATACCGTGACATGGCGAGGATGGTTCCAGAGGGCGTCGGCGAACGGCATGCATACACGAAGTCGAAGGCTCCGTGGCGGCTGGACGTCTATCAGGAGGCGCGGGGCGAGACGTCAAACGGCGTCAAGTTCGGCTGGCGGCTCTTTCACTACCTTTCGGGCGGGGGGCTTAGGACGTTCGGGCGCACGGTTCAGCAGGAAGAGGCGGACCTCAAGCGCACGCGTTTTCTGGTCGCGACCGGGATTGTCGCTGCGCTTTGGCTTTTCTTCATGATTTGAAACAGACATTCAAGACAATCAAACAACAAGGAGAAGTACAAGATGGCTATGACTGGAAAAATCGCATTTTGCGCGGCGCTGGCGGCGTCGCTGGCGACTGTGGCGGGGCCCGAGACGGGGGAAGCGAGAGACAAGTTTCTCAAGCAGCAGGCGTATGCCGAGATGCAGCGCGTTGCGGGGCAGGTCGACGTGCTGGAGTCCAACCAGAACGCGCTCTCAGACCGCGTCGCGAGGTTG
This sequence comes from Kiritimatiellia bacterium, assembly GCA_045545855.1. Classification (GTDB taxonomy): domain Bacteria; phylum Verrucomicrobiota; class Kiritimatiellia; order RFP12; family UBA1067; genus UBA1067. Next base: position 2,434 of record JAZQBR010000123.1, read on the forward strand.
GAGAACGGCGGCGGAGAGCTCGCGGCTCTCAAGGCCGAGATAGAGGCGCTTCGTTCAGAGGTAAACCGTCTCAAGGCTGAGATGCAGACGCAGCGCCGCGAGATAGTGAACGAGATTGTGAGGAAAATACCACCGGCGCCGGCCCCGGCCGCGCACACCGCGCCGCGCGCGCCAAGCGCGGCCCAGCAGGGTCCGCTAGAGGAGTACACCGTGCGTCCCGGCGACACGCTTTCGCTCATATCGCAGGCGTTCGGCACAACGGTGGGCAAAATCAAGGAGTTGAACGGGCTCAAGGGCGACGGCATACGCGTCGGCCAGCGGCTGATGGTGCCGGGCCAGACATCGGGCGCGCGCGGCCGCTGAGCCGGGGCGCCGGGGGCAGGCACGACATAAAACACAAGGAGGTGTTGATATGAAGATTCTTGTAGTAGGCGGCGGCGGACGCGAACACGCGATAGCATGGAGACTCTCGAAGGACTCCGAGAAGCACGAGCTCTTTTGCGCGCCCGGCAACGCGGGCACGGCGGCGGTCGCGACGAACATCCCGGTCGGCGCCGAGGATGTCGCGCTCGTCGCCAAATGGGCGCGCGAGAACAGTCCCGACCTGGTTGTGGTGGGCCCCGAGGCTCCGCTTGTGAAGGGGCTCGTCGACGAACTCATGAAACTCGGCGTGCCGGCGTTCGGTCCGGTAGCCGCCGGCGCGCGCATGGAGGGGTCGAAGCGCTTCGCGAAGGATGTAATGGACGCGGCGGGCGTGCCGACAGGCAGGGCGGAGTTTTTCAGCGACCCGGCGGCGGCGAAAGCGGCGCTCGCCAAGTATGGGCTGCCGGTTGTGATAAAGGCCGACGGGCTCGCGGCCGGCAAGGGTGTCGTCGTCGCCGAGACGACGGCCCAGGCCGAGGCCGCGATTGACGATATGCTCGTCGCCGGCAAGTTCGGCAAGGCGGGCGCCGAAGTTCTGGTCGAGGAGTTTCTTGACGGCGAGGAATGCTCCATCCTCGCCATGACGGACGGTGAGACTGCGGTTCTTCTGCCGAGCTCCCAAGACCACAAGCGCATATTCGACGGCGACAAGGGGCCCAATACAGGCGGGATGGGCGCGTATTCGCCGGCTCCTGTCGTGACGGACGATATGCTCCCTGAAATAAAGGATCGCATCATCATGCCGGTCGTGCGCGAGCTGAAGAAGCGCGGCGTCACCTATCGCGGCATTCTCTACGCGGGGCTTATGGTCACGCCTGAAGACGGCAAAAAGGCGCTTTCGGGCTCGAAGGTGAATGTAGTCGAGTTCAATGCGCGCTTTGGCGACCCCGAGACCGAGGCCGTGCTGCCGAGACTCGGCGGCAGTTTCGCCAAGGCCTTGATGAACGCGGCGACCGGGCGCCTCTCAGAGGGCGATATTGTCGTGAAAGACGAAGTTGCCGCGACGGTAATCGTCGCCTCGGGCGGGTACCCGGGCTCGTATGAGAAGGGCAAGACGATCGCGGGGCTTGACGCTGAGATTGACGGCACGACGGTGTTCCATTGCGGGACGTCGCTCGCGGCCGACGGCTCTACGGTCACGGCGGGCGGACGCGTCCTGAGCGTCACCGGCACAGGCGCGACGCTTCGAGAGGCGGTAGACCGCGCCTATTCGCGCGTTGCGGCGATTTCGTTCGACAAGATGTTCTATCGCCGCGACATAGCCCACAGGGCGTTTGAAAGGCAGACGCAGAAGTGAGAATCGTTTCTCTCGCCAGCGGCAGCGGCGGCAATGCGTATTGCGTCGAGTCGGCCGGGGCGGTATTGCTTATCGACTGCGGCATCAGTTGCAGAGAGCTTGTAAAACGCTGCCGCGCCGCTTGCGTAGACCCTTCGCGCATAGTGGCGGCGGTTTTCACCCACGACCACTACGACCACATCAAGGGCGTGGAGGTGTTTCACAGGCGGTTCCCCGCAGCGGCGCTCTACGCCAACTGGATGACCGCAGAGGCGATCGAGGCGTCGGTTGGCGTGAGCCAGCTCGAGTTCACCGTGTTTGAGAACGGCCAGCCGTTCGAGGCGGGTCCGTTCGAGATAAAGCCGTTTTCGATACCTCACGACGTCCCGGACCCCGTAGGCTACCTCGTCCGGGCCGGGGGTCTCAATTATTTTCACGCTACTGACATCGGCGCGCCGCTCGACTCCATTGGCGTCAATCTGGCAGAGGCCGACGTCGCGACGCTTGAGTCGAACCACGATCTCATGATGCTGAGCGGCAGCATGCGTCCCGAGAGTCTCAAGCGCCGCATACGGGGCGACCGCGGCCACTTGTGCAACGAAGACGCGGCTCAGCTCGTCAGGCGTTTCGCCTCGCCGCGCCTTAGGCGCCTTGCGCTCGCCCACCTTTCGCGCGAATGCAACGCTCCCCATCTGGCGGAGGCCGCGATGCGCGCGGCGCTCGCCGATATCGGCCGCAGCGATATTTCCCTCGCCGTTCTTTCGCAGGATGCCGTCGATTCCTGGGAGGCGTAAGCCGTTATTTGTTTTTTCATTTCAAATGCGCTTACTGCGGCGCGTAAAAATATGATATAATATTGCGCATGGATCAAGCAACAAAAGCATTTGCCGCCGTTGCCTTCGTCTTTGCCGCGCTTTGCGCCTGCGGGGCGGGTGCGTCCGGACCGGTGAAAGAGGACGGCCGCCAGCTGGCGTTCCCGGGGGCTGAAGGGTGGGAAGGCGGATCGGAGCCATGTCG
>JAZQBR010000124.1:0-23036 GCA_045545855.1 Kiritimatiellia bacterium
TCGTGGCGAAGAGCATCCGCCACTGCATGCGTGAAAACCGCCGGTCCGTCTTTTCGTCTTCAAACAGCTTCATGTTCCCTCCTTGCTGAAAAGTTCATCGACAAGCGAAACCGGCGGCGGCGCGCCGCCCGGCATGGTGCAGGCGGCCGAACCTGCGGCGACCGCCCGGCGGGCGGCGTCCGCGTCCTTGGCGCCAACCCGCCTCCAGCACCATTCTGCGAGCAGCGTGTCGCCGGCGGCGGTCGTGTCGACCACGTCGACCATGGGCGCGGCGACGTGCACGCCGTCGAACCACGCGCCCGCGCCGCCGTCTGAGATTATCGCGTGCGCCACCTTTTCGCGCAGAATCGCCGTCGCCTTCACGAACCCTTCAGGCGTCGAGGGGACGAAACCCACAAGCGGACCGCATTCCTCGGCATTCGGCTTTATGATATCAGGTCCGGCATCAAGCCCGAGGCGCATCGCCTCGCCGCTCGCGTCCAGTACTACGGTCCAGCCCAGCGCCTTGAGATGCGCGACGGCAGTGGCGTAGAAATCTTTCGGCGCGGCAGGCGGCAGCGACCCCGAGAGAATCGCTACGGCTTCATGCGGATTTGCCTCGCGCGGCAGATTCGACAGGCTGGACGGGCGGCAGCCCTTCGTCAACTGCGACATTACGGTCTCGAACAGCCCGTTCCCCGTCCCCCGTTCCCCGCCCTCCATCCCGGGGAACGCGGCGCGGTTCAGTTTCATGGCGCCGCCCGGCCAGACGATCATCTCGTTTCGCCGCGTCGCGCCGGGAACGCGCACAAATGCGTCCGCGATGGCGTATTTCGCGAGCTCCTTGACGAAAGGCTTGTCGTTGTCCTCGCCGAGGAGTCCGCCGCAGACGACCTCGGCGCCTCTGATCGCCAGCCAGCGCGCGACATTGACGGCTTTGCCGCCGACGTTCTCTTCTTCGGCGACATCTTTGAAGATTTCGCCGTCGCCCTTCGGCGCGCGCGGCAGCATGACCGTCGCGTCAATCGCCGGGCTCATGCATAAGCAGTAGAACTTCATGGCTCGTGCACCGCTCCCTGTAGATATTCCTTGTAGACCGTGTCGTCCTTGCGGACGAACCTCTTGTCGATTCGCGGGTCGCGCAGATAGCCGCTCCCGCCCTTTTCTCCTATTTCCAGGACGGTATTGACGGCCTCGGCGCTTTTGAAACTTATCTGCATATTTTCAATCTGGGCGTGAAACCTGCCCTCGCTTTTCACCGCCGTATGCCGGCGCCCTTTCGCCGGCGCATACCAGAACGCGATGCACGCGTCCATCACGGCGCCGCCCGCCGTGCGGCCGAAGAGAAAGCCTGTCGAGAATTGGTCGCTGTAACAGCGGTTGTAGCTGTTGTTGCGCGAGTCGTCCGCAAACCCCGCGCTGCCGTCGTACTGGTCCATCGGGTTCGTGTAGAGCGGATGCAGATTCGTCATGAGGTTGCCTGCGGCGCCGCGCGTCAGCCTGACGCCGGTCTGCATGTCGGCGATGCGCATGTTCGCGAGCGTGTTGTCGCACGATTCAATCAGCACGCCGACGGACCCTTTTTTCTTGTTGCCTACAATGTTGACGTCTGATATGTCGCAGTCGGACGAGTTGCTGTTCGCGCCTCTTTTGATGTGGAGCCCCAGGCTCACGAATTTCATTGAAACGTCGCGAACCTTCGTCTCACGTCCAGAGTCGATGGATATGCCCTTCGCCACGCCGCCGCCGTCGATTACGCCGCCGGTGAAAGAATAGCAACTGCCGACAACGCGGATGTTGTTCGCCGGGTGAATGCCGCCAAGGCGCACCATAGCCTCGGTGTTAGTCCACCCCGGAGCGGCCTTCAATACGGCGTAGTTGGCAAGACGCAGATCGACGCTGCGCCTTGGGTCGGCAGGCGTGCATATAGGCTTGGAGATGAGATACGTCCCGTCGGGGAACCAGATCGTCTTGTTCGGATGCCCGTCGATGACGCGCTGTATTTTGTCCGCGACGTCGCTCTTGCCGTCCGTAGGCATGTAATCGGCGACCGAGATGACGCCCGGCCCCGGCTGCGCGGTCGCGGCGGGGGCCGCCCCCGCGGCAACACCCGGCGCCAGAGGCACGAAGCCTGCGGCTGTCATCGCGCCAAGCGCGGCCAGAAACGCTCTTCTTGTTGTCATATCCATGAATTCGCGTTTGCGTGGTGTTTCAATATAAACCGGCGGGCGGGCGCCGTGTCCGCCCCTTGATAGAAAGTCATTGCTACGGCTTCGTCCGAAACGTCAAGTCTGAAATGCCCCGCCGCATTGCTGTTGAAATATTCCTTTACGCCCGGTCTGAAAAGTTCAAGTTCGCTCTTGAACCTGTCGAGCGTTTCGCCTTCAAGGAGACCGGCCGCCGTTGCTCCGAAGCGGGAAGGCGTTTCGCAGAACGCCTCGCCGGTCTTAAGGGAGGCGAGTTCTTTTTTCCAGACGGAATTCGCCGTAAACTCGCTGAAACCGCCAAATGCGTTCTCGTGGCGGCAGAACGTCGTCAAATGAGTGTGCCCTGAAAGGACAACCGCGCGGCGGCGCGAAAGCGCCTCGTAGAGACGCGGGCGCAGCGCGTCGCACTTTCTCCCGCCGCCCAGCCTCCAGGCGAAGAACTGTCCTTCAGGTATGGTGAACGGCCCGTGGGTGACGAGAAAGACATGCCTCGCGCCGTCGCCGCGCTCTATCGCGTCGATTACCGGCTGAAGATTCTTGGTCTCGAAATCGCAGAACACCCAGAGGTCGGGCCCGAGCCTGAACGAAAACACGGGATATTTCGCAGTCGCCTGCTCCCCCGCGAGGCGGGTCGCCTCCCCGGACATGAACGGCTCGGCGAAATCGAGATACGCTTGTCTCGCCCCCTTGCCGCGCACGTCATGGTTGCCCAAGACAGTCAAGAACGGCAATTTGTCTGGATATGCGGCGCGGAACATTGAGATGCAGTCGTCGAGCATCCGTCTGTGGGTGGGTGCATCGTCGCAATCGCCCTGTATGATATCGCCCATTTGCAGGACAAACCTGGTGGGGTGCGCGCCCGCCAGCGCGGCGCTCGATGCCAGCAGCCGCCTGCACCGCTCGCGCCACATCTCCCCGTTTCGCCGGAACTCTTGGTGCTGGACGGCCGTCCATTTGTTCGATTCGTCGTAATGGGAATGGTAGACGCTCTCCGGCTCGGCGTCGAAATGGGTATCGCCAAGCACGGCGACGGAATACCCCCTTTCGGCGCGGCAGGAGACGCATCCTTGCAGACAGAATACGCCGGCGAAGGCTCCTGCCGACTTTATGAAATCCCTTCGGGTGCTCTCAGCATTCATCAGCGCTTTCATTTGCGGTTTCATTACTGAATGATAATGAGCAGGCCTGACGGTATATAAGTGGCTGTGAATGTTTCGGTTTCGCCCGTCGACTCCAATCCGTTGCCGAGGCGGTAAATCGGCGTCACGGTGAACACGTCCGGCGTCGTCTGCTTGCGCCAGCCGAGCGCCGGGACGTCGAAGGCGGTATAGAGCGCGTGCGTGTCGACCAACAGATACGCGCCGTCTTCACTCAGATTTATGTAATGGGGGTCTGTCCCCGTACCAATGTCGACGCTTGCCTTGACGGATGGATCGTCGTACCACGCCGCAGAGGCGTTCAGACATGCGGCCGCTGACATCAGCACCGCGAGCATGGTAACTATTCTTGCCTTCATGTTTGGTCCCCCTTATTGTCTCAGTGTTTGTTCAGTTCTACAGCACAATTCGCCTTTCGACGATCTTCTCCTTCGGCGCGCCGATTGAGACCTTCGGGGCATTCGCCAGCAGGTAGTCCTCGGCCTCTTTGCACCAGAGCCCGCTGTTAGCGGAGCAGAGACGGTCGAGCTGGGCATAGAACGGATCGTCCTTCCCCTTCTCGGCAAAATCGGCGATCGCCGTCATGGGCATTTTGACATGCGTGTAGACAAGACGCTTGCCGCCGGGGACCTTCGTGAGATCGAGCGTCGCCTGAAAGGCCGAATCGAGCCCGCCGACGTGCGTAATCATCACCTCCGGATGGAGCAGCCCCCTGCCGATCCAGTCGACCGAATCGGACATATCCTTCACGTCGCCGCCGGAGTTGGCGACGATATGGTGGTTCATGTAATGGATGTTGTAAAAGTTGAATGGAGCCGTGAGCTTCTGGTCCGTCGGCCCCGCGAAGAAATTGAGGCATCCGCCGAAGGCCAAGAGGTCCGAGCACTGCGCGATGAGCGCGGGCACGGCGGCGAAGAGGAATATGTCGTCGTAGCCGCCGCCTGTCGAAGTCGGGTTCGCCGCGTCCGCCGGCCCGTCGCTGTTGAGTGCTTTGAGACAGGCGACTGGGTCTGCGACGCTCTTCATATTCACAAAAACCACCTCTACCCCGTTGACATCGCCGCGGGCGACAACCTCCCCGTCCCCCGTTCCCCGCACCCCGAACATCTTGGCCGCGCGCGCGAGCCTCGCGTCGTCGATGTCGGTTACGACAAGGCGACGCGGACGCTTCTCGGGCGAATGGCAGGCGATGTCGATGCAGCCGAGTCCCATCGCGCCGCAGCCTGCCATGAGCAGCATCGTGCCGCCATTCTCTATGCCCATCTCATGGACGTGCGACCCGAACGGATGGTGGTAGTTGGTGCGAAACGCCGAGACGATGCAGCTGATAGGCTCCGCCAAGGAACACTTGAAATACGCGTCGCCGTCGTAGGGCAAAAGGCAACCCATCTCCATCACGATGGAAGGCAGATACACGCTGGTCGTCTCGCCGCCGATCGAGTGCCAGGCGTACCCCATCGTCTCCAGCTCGTGGCCGGGGATGTTGAACGCAGGCTGTATGCACACATGCTGACCGGCGCTGAACCGCCCGGCCCACTTCGCCCCGACTTCCCGGACGATACCAGAGACTTCGTGCCCGAACATGATCGGATTCGCCGCGATATCCTTCGGCACCCGCTTGTGGCCGGTGCCGAGCGACAGCGCCTTGTAGTCGCTGAGGCATATCGTGTTGGTCACTATCTCTACCACGACTCCGTCTTCGCCGGCGCCTTCAAGCTCGACATCCTCGAGCCGGGCGTCGCCGGCCGAATACAACCGCCATGCTTTTGCGTTCATGATATAGTCCTTTCATTCAGTGCCTAAATCGAGATTTGACTTTTACACGATAGAAGCCATGCGATTCGTCAATCGGCCCGTCGCTCGTCCAGACTGTCCGTTTGACGCCACCGTCAGCGACGATTCGCGTCGTCCCCGCCACAGGCGACTCCGGCCCGCCGAGGGTCTGCATGCTGTATACTGGATAGATCGCATTGCGCTCATCCCCGCCGAGGTCTTCGCGCACGCCGTTGAACGCCAGCTCAAGCCTGCCGTCGTCCAGAACGCGAATGCCCGTTACAGCAAAAGGCTCGTCCGCCGCAGGGTCCAGCCCGGCGTCGAACACGTCACCCAAAAGATAACCCAGCCTCCTTAGATTCGCGCCCGTCATCGGCGCTTCAGGGTTGAGCCCGAGTCCGGCCGCCTTCAACCACGCGACCGGCACGCCGTCGATGTGCGTCGTCCCGGCCGAAAGCTGCATATCAAACTCATCCGTCGTCTTGATGACATCGTCGATCATGACAGCGCCGTGAAGATCGACCACGGCGATTTTACCGCCGTCGCAGTACTCCAGCGTCCTGTGCCACGCGCCGCCAGGCGTCGGCTCCAGCGGTGAGCGCACGCCAAATTTCGTCATGCACGCTTCGCCGTCGATACGCACGAGCGCATACGTCTCGCCCGGTTTCGTGGCTGAATCGAGCGAAACAGAGAGCCTGACCCAGTCGCCATTCTTGTAGACTTTATCCGAAAGCGTAGCCCAGACGCTCTCGCCGTCCGCGTCGCGGCAGCGAAGTCTGAGCCTACCGGCCGTGTCGCAGATGATGACGGCTTTTTCTCCATTCTTCACCTCAAGGGGGATATCGTCTTCAGAGCACCTGACGAGGGCGATCATCATGTCGAGCCTGTCGTTGCCATTCGTCGTGCAGGCGAAGTCTCGCACGGCGCAATCGGCGACTTGAAGCACTTTCGTGTGGGAGTCCTGCGGCATCGGGCAACCTGGCGGGTCCGGCGGCGCGTAATCAGCCGTGACGATTTCGCCCCGGCCCGTCCAGCCATCTATCTCGTTACAGTCGACCAGAGCGCCGACAGCATAGCTCTCGAAACTTTCCGCACAGTCGATTGGCGTTGAAACGGCGGCGACAGCCGACACATCCCACGTCAAGACGCCGTCTCCGGCGACGGTAAACTTCGCGAGCGCGCCTTCACCGTTCGCCAAACCCGCGCTCCACGTCGTATTTGTCACCACATCCCCGTTGACGACATAATGCGAGCCGTACCCGGCGTTTTCCAGTCCAAACTCCACCGCAGTCCCGTCCATGTATCTGTACGGACCTTCCGTCACCCGGGTCCCTGCCGCGTCGCGCACTTCGACATCGACGTTCCCGACACCCCCAAGCCCTTTGAGCTTCATCGTCATGATCTTCGCCGTGCAGTTCCCGGCGTCGGAGACGAGCACCAGAACGAGCGAGCCGTCGTCCAGCCGCGGACCGAGGCAAATCCCCTCGTAGTTGACCCAGCCGACATACTTGTCGAACAGCGCGGTCTTCTTCACCCGCGCGTATTCGGCGTTGTTGAGCGATGCAAAGGTGGAGACGTCCGTCGCCTTGCCGCCCGACTCCGCAGTGCCGTCGACAAGATATATGCGGCTGTAGAACGCCGCGTCCCAGGCGTTGTCCCCCCATAGATTCCGCTCCAGGACCAGCAGCCGCCCGTCTGGAAGCGCGACCATGCCGGCGACGCCGCTGCGCGTCTTTGTGTCGTTGTTGTAGACCCACGGGTCGCTGCCGACCGGCTGCGTCATGTACGCCCACTGACCTGCCAATTGCCACGCCTCCGACACCGTCCTGCGGGAAAACCGCGTCAGACGAACGACGGAGCCTTCCGTTTTGGACGCCTTCTCCCCATCGCATTTCAGCGCTTCCTCGTTGGCCGTCCACATATTCAATCCGTCTCCGGATATCGTCAACGCCTCGAAACTGAAGTTCCCGTAATATTGCCTTTGAACATCGGGCACCGCGACCGAACCTAGTTCCTCGCCTGTTTCTGGATGTACTTTCCGGATTGTCGGACCCGTTTCGTCCGAAACCCAGAGCATGCGGGACGCAGGGTCCCATGCGCACCCTTCCATGTCGTTCGCACCCTGGACTGGCACGCCAGTCCCGATTGTGATGTCTGCCGTCGCAAGCTCGCCCGCTCCGGTGATACCGAGCGTCAACGGGTACAGCATCTTGTCGGCATCGTCGACGGCGTAATAAAGCGTCCCACCCGCCCACGCGATACCGCTGATTTCCGCCGCGACGGAGGAGGAAGGCCGGTAGACTTCGGATATTTTTTCAATCGACAGCGCGGCGCTCCCCGTCCGCGGCCAGACGGAGATTGCCGCGACGATTGCCATTTCTATCGAAACGGAACTCCACATGATTCGCATCTTGCCCATTTCGTAAGATTTATGGCGGGCAGACCGTCCGCTCACCGGACAATGAGCATAATGCCTGACCTTACATTTGCAACGGAAACCTGGACTGGCGTGCCCGCGACCTCTTCTCCGAAGACGTCATAGACCGGAATGACCGAGTAGATGTCGGTTGCTCCGCCTTTCGCCCACGCGACGGTCAGGTTGCCGTTCGCGCCGCCTTCAATCGACTCTCCGTTCTTCGTCCACTTGTAGGAAACGGCGCCGACCGCAGCCGCCTTGAGCGTCGTCGGGGCATCGTTTTTTCTCAATGTACATCCCTGCGGCGTTGCAAGCCATACCTCCGCACCTTCGTGGCCGAGCCCGGAGACGGTCAGGCCCTTCGCCGTCAGCAGCGCGCTCTCGGGATGGACAAGATCGCGAAGCCCCGCCACGCCGTTTTCGACAACTGGCACATAGTCGCGCACCTTGTCGCTACCGTCGTAGATCGTGAGGCGGTAGAGGCGCGCCTTCGCATACATGTCGCCGTTGTTCGCGTCCGGCGCCGCAAGCGAACCGAAGGTGAGCGGATACGCGCTCGTCCCGCCGGAAACCGATACGCTGGTGCTGGTGTAGGTGGAACCGTCCGTCGCCCCGGGCGTCATGGTCATCGTCGTATTGGGACCGTCGAAGGTGACGAGCCGCCGCTGGTGGTCAACCGCAATTCCGGAGTTCACAGGCGCCCATGTCTTGTTGAAGACCATTGTGTAGTTCGCATCGTAGCCCGTGCCACCATTCGTGTAGAGGCGGCAGTACAGACCGCTGCTCGCGTCGAACAGTTCCTGCTGGGGCTTGTTGTAGCCGTTGGCGAAACCGAAATCGACGACAACCTTGGTATTGGCGTTCGGGACGTATCCGGTATCGACGCGCTGGGCCCCCGCGAAGAGGACGTAGGCATCGCGGTCACGGTCGGACGAGACGGCGACGTCGCCGCCCGCCTTTGGCATGCCGTTCTTGCCATTGTTCGCATCCCAATAGACTCTCAGGAACGTATCGCCGTATTTCAGCCCGGGCGCGCCGTTCTTCACATACGGGACGTATTCGCGGACGAGCGAACCGGATTCATAGATCCGGAGGCCGTAAATGCGCACCGGGGTGTAGCCGCCGCCCTTGCCGGCGGTCGCGCCAAGGACGATGGGATTGGCGGCATTCGCCGAAAAAGCCTTGAACACGTCGTTCGTGTTGGCATAGTTGGCATACCCCGCCGTCTTCATCGTGACGGCCTTGTTCGCAGAGTCGAAGATGGCGGTGCGACGCACGAACGCGGCATTGGCCTGCGACGGCAGCCCGACGCCCTTCCACATGGCCGTGCCGAGGCAGGCGCCCATTGCATTTGCATTTTGATAAAGAGCCACCGTCTCGGTGCTGTTGCCTGCCTGAAGGAGGTACCAGTCGTTATCCCCAGTGCGGTTCGCCGCGAGGGCATAGTCGAATTCAATGCGTGTATTCGGCCCGGGGGTGTAGCCCGTGTCGATGAAGTGGCCGCCCTTTGCGCCATCCGCCTGGGTCTCGTCGTTGCCGGCAAGCTCGATGAAGCCGTCATCGGGGATGCGCTCGACGTCGCCGCCGGCCGTGAGCCCGAAAACGTTGTATTCAGCGGAATGGAACGTTCCGCTCTCGGTATCGCGGAAACCTGCGACGCCGCCCTTCACGCACGGGACGAGGTTGCAGACGAGCGCGCCGTTCTTGTAGAACTTCGCCCCGTAGATGCGCGCCTTGGACGGAGTGTCGATCGTGGAGCCGTTTGCATTGGTCATGCGGCCGAAAAGCGCAATCGGAACATTGCCTGTGGCCGAAAGTCCTGGCGTGGATTTCATCGATACCGGCTCGTTCGTGACGGAGCCGGTGATATCATAGACTTTCCCCACCGGGATGTCGAAGACGACCGTGTGCCGATTCAAATCCGGCATCACCAGATACGACCCGTAGACCCATCCCTGCCCGACATGGAACGAAAGGCCGAGGTCATCGTTGACGTAGTATGCGGCATTCTGCCCGCCGCCCACGTAGACGCCGAAAAGCCGGGCACCCTTCTCGACGGCCGTGAAGGCGTAGTCAACTTCGATCCGCAGATCGGGGGCAGGGACGATGCCCGTATTGACAAATGTCGAGCCATCGCTTTCGATGTAGGCGTCGCCGATGGGGGCTGGGGCGTCATCCTCCTGCCACTGCCACGTGAGGCGGACTTTAGCCGAGGTGTCGGTGGCGGAGTAGGAGCGGGACTCGCCGGCGACGGGGGCGCCCCAGTCGGAGCCGTCCCACGTTTCGAGCTTGTAGCCCGTGCAGGTGTAGCCGATGCCGTTCAGCGTGGCCTTCTGCGGCGCAGAGAACGTGTAGCCGTCCGCATCGAAGGCGTAGACGCCGGTTTCCTCGTTGCCCTCAAGCCCGGCGACGGAAGTCGCGACTACGACGTTCGTGACGGGAATGCCGTTGAAGAAGCGGGCATCGTCAAGGGCGCGGTTCTGCGAGAGTTCCGCGGCCGAAAGAACTTTGTTGTAGATGCGGACGGCCTTGATCGTGCCGTTGAGATAGCGGTCGTTGTCGGAGGCGGTGCCCAGCCAGCGGCCGCCAATTGTGAACGCCCGCCAGCCGACTGAAGTCGTATCAGTGCCGGCCGTCACACTCCCGGTCTCCGACTCGAAGACCGAGGATTTGCCCTTGTCGTAGAGTGCCGTCGCGTAGTAGTGCCGGCCCGTCCAGGGGTTGATGTTGGCATCGCTCACCTTGCTGACGGCGGAGACACGGAATCTGAAATTGTCATTGTTGGTGGCTTTGTAGGTGAAAAAACCGCATCTGTCGCCGCCGCCGCTTACATCGAGGAAGAAGGGCCAACTCGCAGTTTGTTTCGACTTGTCGGCGTCGAAGACCAGCTGAATCGTGAAGGTGTTGCCGGGGTTGATGGCATCGACGAGCCGTCCCACTTCGCCGCCGCCGAAGACGTAGCCATCGTCCGCCCATTCGCTGACCACGTCGCTGCCGGTCTTGTTCCCGAACGAGACGCGGTTGCCCTTCGCGAGGTCGATCCACTGCGCAGCGTTGCTATCGTGCGCCTTTAAGGGGCCTACATTGCGTATGCCGTCGAGCTGGAGAAGAAGATTTTCCCTCGCGGCGTAGTTGGACGGTTCGTACTTGAGCGCGGCTTGTGCGCGCGGCGCAAGTATCGCGAGAAGCATCAACGCGCTAAGAGCGCATTTATGCCCTCTCCCCATGATTTCAGCAATTTTCAGATGTCTCATGACTGCTCCTTTGGGTTTAGTTTACGCCCGTAGTATACCAAAGGGGGCTGTATATGTAAATTGCAAATTAAACAGCGAAACTTGCATCTCCCGTCCCGCTTGCCAAAGTCGGCCGCATATCGTATAATCCTCACCATGAAGCGAAAGAATGTACTTGTGATGGTGCGCCCGATGAGCGTGCCCCGGGTCGAGGGGATCGCTCGTTTCGCGCGCGAGCACGACTGGAACCTGATGATCCAGGACCGGCTCTGATATCATCCAATCGCCTGGAACGGCGACGGGATCATCGCGACGCTCAGGTCTGATCCCGTCACATTCTCAAGCATCGAGCGGCTTATGAAGCGCGGCGTCCCGACAGTGAACCTGACGATGTCGCGCCCGGACATCGACGTGCCGCGCGTCACCTCAGACCACGAGGCTATCGGACGCATCGCCGCAGAGCACTTCCTGAAGTGGAACTTCCGCAACGCCGTCTGGTTCTCGACCGGATCCAGAACCTGGAACGCGGCGGATACGAGGCGGCCGCCCTTCTCGACAGGTTCATGTCCGGCAGGCGCGCCCCGAAGAAAACGATTCTAATTCCACCGCTCGGAGTCGTCGTACCACGCCGCAGAGGCGTTCAGACATGCGGCCGCTGACATCAGCACCGCTAGAATGGTGGTCAATCGCGTTTTCATGTATTATTCTCTCTTTTTTTAGTTTGCAATAAAAGTTGAAATCTGATTTCCGACAAGTCACTCCGTCCGCTCACCGGATAACGAGCCTCAATCCTGGCGGGACATTGGTAACTGAAACCTGCACCGGCGAGCCCTCGACTTCTTCACCGAAGACATCATATACTGCTGTGACAGAATAGATGTCGGTTTCGCCGCCTTCAGCCCAAACGACATCTATAGAGCCGTTTGCACCGTCCGAAATCGGCTCGCCGTTCTTGGTCCACTTGTAGCTCTTCGCCCCGATTGCAAAAGCCTTGAGCGTAGTCGAGCCTCTGCGCTGAGTCAGGTTCACGTTCTGCGGCATTACGGCCCACTCCTCGGCACCGTCATGCCCGAAACCGGAGACGGTAAGACCCGCTGCCGTCAGAGGCGCGCTTTCAGGGTGGACAAGATCGCGAAGCCCCGCTGCACCATTCACGACGGCCGGCACGTATTCGCGCACCTTCTCGCCGTCATCGTAGATTGTGAGGCGGTAGAGGCGCATTCTGGCGAAGTTCCCGGTTCCGCCGACATTGGAACCAATCTTTGTCGTTTGCTGGCAGGCGCCATCGTGCGTATTCGAGGCGAAAAGGCTATCCTGATTTACAGTAGAGCCTTCTGTCGCGCCAGGCGTCATTCGCATTTCACCGTTCAAAGCATCGATCGTGACAAGGCGGCGCTGGTGGTCGACGGCGACACCCGTCCCGGGCCATTTGCCGGCGTTGAAGAAATTCCAGGCGTAATTCGCATTGTTGCCGCCGCCACCGCTCGTATAGGCGCGGCCGACGATTTCACCCTCCGTTTCGCTCGTGTTGAACACGAACTGCTGCGGCTTGTTGTAGCCGTTCGCGAAAGAGAAATCGACCACGAACTTCGACTTGCCGCTCGCCTTGTACCCCGTGTCGAGGGACTGCGCGCCGGTAAAGAGCACAAACGCGTCCTTGTCCCGCGCCGAGGAGACGGTGATGTCCCCGCCGGCTTTCGGCATTCCGGCGGCGCCGAGGTTATAGTGCCAAGAAACCTTCACGATGGACGAACCGGAGGCCAGGACCGGAGCGCCATTGCGAACCTCTGGCTTGTAGTCGTGCACGAGATCACCTGCCTCGTATATCTTGAGCCCGTAGACGCGAATCGGCGTGTAGCCGCCGCCGCCGCCGGCTGTCGAGCCAAGCTTGATTGAAGTTGCCGCATTCGCCGAAAAAGCCGTGAACATGTCGTTAGTGTTGGCATAGTTGGTGTAACCCGCCGTCAGAATTGTGACAGCCTTGTTCGCAGAGTCCAAGACAGCTGTGCGGCGCACAAGCGCGGCGTTGGCCTGCGACGGCAACCCTGCGCCCTTCCACATGGCTGTGCCGAGGCAGGCGCCGAAGGCGGTCGCATTCTGATAGAGAGCCGCCGCTTCGGTGCCGTTGCCCGCATTGAGGAGGTACCAGTCGGCTGCCACCGCCGAATGGTTCTCCGCCAGAGCATAGTCGAGCTCGATGCGAGTGTTGGGACCGGGGGTGTAGCCCGTATCGAAATAATGTCCGCCCTTGAGGGCGTCGGCCTGCGTCTGGTCGTTGCCGCAAAGTTCGACATATCCGTCATCGGGGATGCGCTCGACATTGCCGCCCGCCAAAAGACCCCCGATGTTGAACTCGCCCGTGTGGAAGGTGCCGCCGATAGTGTCGCGAAAGCCGGCGGCATCGCCCTTCACGCACGGGATGAGATTCTTGACGAGATCGCCGTTCTTGAAGAACCTGACGCCGTAGATTCGGGCCTTTGAGCGCCCTGCGGCCCAGTCCGTCGCGCCATTCGCGCCGGTGATGCGCCCGAACAGACCGATTGGATACGCGCCCTCGGCGTCGATGGAAGTGCCGCCGGCATTTGCACTGGAAGAGTAATTGGTCGAATCGCCTGTCACGAAACTGCACTTGTTCTTCTGGACGTCGGCGATGAATGTATGGCGGCGCGTGTCAACTGGGCCGATGTATTGCGACTTCCACCCTTTGGCGATGCAGCACGCCATGCCCGCACTCTGGTTGACATAGAACTCAAAGGTCTGCCCGCTGCCCTCGGTGCCGGCGATTCTGACATCTGACTGGTCTGTCGTAGAGAGCGCGTAGTCTATTTCCACGCGCAATTCGGGCGACGGCTTCACGCCGGTGTTGACAACGGTCGTGCCGTCGCTCTCGATGTAAGGGGCGTCATCGCCTTCCAGTGTCGCGTAGTCGCCCGAAGCCGTCAAGCCGGCGCCAGGCGTGGTCTGCCCGATGAACGAGCCGTCCACCGCGTCGACGAACCCGGCTTCGCCGCCCTTGACGGCCGGCTGCCAATCGTGGACGAGGGTCGCGCCCTCCCATACCTTGAAGGAGTAGATGCGGCAGGTGCCAAACCCTGCAGCCGCGCCGGACGCGTCGGTTGTGTTGGCGAAAAGCGCGATCGGGCAGTTTGACTCGCCATTGTCACTCACCTTCGTCGAGTCTTTCGTGGCTAAGGGCGAGGCAGAGCCGTGCTCGTAAAGCTCTATGATGCGGTTGGGCAGATCATAGACGATAGTGCGCCGCGTCGTGGTCGCCGAGCCGCCGATATTGCCGCACCACCCGCCGAAGTTCGGCTCTAGGTTGCCGTTGTTGTTCACCCAAAGGCAACAGGTGGTGCCCTCACTATCACTGGCCCCGAAGACATACCTTTGATTGACAACCGTGTCTATCTGAAAATCGACCTCGAGCTTCGTTTTGGAGTTGACGCGGTAGCCTGTATTGATGGCCTGCGCGCCCGTTGACGCGACATATGCATCACCGGCCAATGCAGCCGAAGAGCCGAACGCGGCCAGCGCGCCGGCGATGCACACCGGGCCGTACAAGAACGCGAGTCTGATACGATGGATGATTTTCATGGTATTCCCCTTAGTTTGATTTTACGCGAGAATTATAGCAAAGATCCCTGCGTGTGTAAATTGCATATTATCCCCAGAAACTTGCATCTGCCATTCCCCTTGCAAAAACGCGGCGCATATCGTATAATAATAGCCATGAAACGTAAAAATGTACTTGTGATGGTAAGTCCCATGAGCGTGCCCAGAGTCGAGGGTATCGCCCGCTTCGCGCGCGAGAACGACTGGAACCTGATGATTCAGGACCGGCTCGGGTACCATCCTCTCGCCTGGAACGGCGACGGCATCATCGCGACCATACGGTCGGACCCGGTTTCTTTTTCGTGCATTTCGCGCCTGATGAAGCGGGGCGTGCCGGTTGTGGATCTCACAATGTCCCGGCCCGACATAGATGTGCCGCGGGTTACGTCGGACCACGAGGCGATAGGGCGTCTCGCCGCCGGGCACTTTCTCGAGCGCAACTTCAAAAACGCCGTCTGGTTTTCGACCGGGTGGGGCAAGGTCCACGAGATGCGGTTCAAGGGCCTTTCCGCCGGATTGGGCGCCACGCCCCTGAAATGGCTGCTGTCGGAGAGCCTGCCCAAGTCGCGGCAGAACGACTGGACTTCTTTCACGAAATGGCTGCGCGGCTCGTTCGCAGCCGCGCCAAAGCCCCTCGCCGCGCTCACATACGACGAAGCAGACGGCGCGCGGCTTCTGAACGCGGCGCTGGAGCTCGACATTTCTGTTCCCGAGGAGCTCGCGATTCTCACAATCGGCGACAACAAGACGATCTGCGAGAACCAGACGGTGCCGCTGTCGTCAATCGACCAGAATCTTGAACGCGGCGGCTACGAGGCGGCCGCGCTGCTCGACAAACTGATGTCGGGCGGGCGCGCCGGCGGAAAACCGCTTCTGGTCCAGCCGCTCGGCGTCGTCGTGCGGCGCTCGACCGAAGTCATCGCTGTCGCCGAGCCGACAGTGCGGCGGGCGATGGAATTCATCGCCAAAAACCTTGCGCGGCCCATAGGCTCGCCGCAGATCGCCGACGCGCTCGGCGTCAGAAGAACGGCGTTGGACGCACTCTTTCGCGAGCACCTCTGCCGGTCGGTAGGCGACGAAATACGCCGCCAGCGTTTCGCCAGGGCGAAGCTCCTTCTCGAGAGCACGAAAATGCCGGTCGCCGAAATCGCCGACGAAACGGGCTTCTGCACGCCTTCGCATCTTTCAAACACCTTCCGCGACGCGACGGGCGTCTCGCCGCGCGCCTGGCGCAACCGCGGCCTCTCGTCTTCCTGACGTCACGCCGCTGTCACCAGGCCTTCTCCTTCAATTTTCGGATGACCCCGAACATCACGCTTGGGTAGTCGGTCGAAAAGCCGTCGCAGCCCAGTTCGTGCAGTTTGAAGTAGACCTCCTCCGTCTCGCCGCCCTCGAAGGGGATCGAGCAGACGGGGATGCCGTTCGCGTGGAACTCGGCGATGATCTTCTTCAGGTACGACGCGCGCGGGACGAACGGCTCGTCCGCTTTCGGGTTGTAGTAGGTGTGAAGCGAAACGGCCGAGACGCCCTTGAAATCGTTCGCGCGCATCTCGTCCATCTTCTTCTCGTAATGCGCCTCGAAACGCGCGATGTCTCCAGGCGTGTGCCCGGGCGCCGGCCAGGTGCCGATCCATATCAGCGTCTTGCCGCCGTTCGTCGTCTTGTTCCAGTCCAGCGCCTTCCGATAGTCCTGCCCGGTGTAGTAGACCTGATCGAGAACACCGGCCTCGCGCGCCTTGCCGGCGATGTACTCCGGGCCCGCGCCCTTCTCGTCGACGAAGCAGAGATATGTCGGGCGCCCTTTCATGGCGGCGAATGTCGCCTCGATCGTCGGTATCCGGTGGTGGGCGAACTTCGGGTCGAGGTAGCTGCCGACATCGACATCCTTGATCTCGTCCCACGCCAGTTCCTCCGAGACGGACTTCTCGGCGAGCCCGGGCGGCATGCCGCGCCCCGTACGCTTCAAGTTGTCGTCGTGCAGCATGACGCCGACGCCGTCTTTCGTCCTGCGGCAGTCGCATTCAAGGGCCGAACCGTTCTCCCAGCACCATGTGAACGTCTCGAGCGTGTTGTCGGGGCGCTCCAGCCTGCCGCCGCCGCGGTGCACGTGGCTGAGATGCAGTAGGCCGGTGCGCGGCGCTTCGAGAGCGCGGCGTATCACCTCTGCATGGGCCTTCTTCAGCACCCCGGGGTTGAACTTCAGCACCTTGCGGTCGTATGTGAGAAGTCCGTTGATCTCGATCTCCACGTCGGTTGTCTGAGTGTAGACGCTGCCGCCGAGCCCCCACTCGGCGAACTGCCCGAGCTTGTCCATGAGGTCGAGATACGTCTTCTCAAGCCCTTCGCGCGTCTTGGTGTCGGCGATGCCGCCGTAGCCCCAGCTGCCCTTGCCGTCCTTCTGCTCCTTCCAGAGATGGCCGGGGACCGGATGGCCGAGCCCGCCGAACTCGCCAAGAAATGAAACCCTGCGGCCGTTCGCGGCGAACATCGCCGGGCCGCGGTATTTGTGCATGTCGACTGTGTCGGCGGCTTCACATTCGCCGGCCGGCTTGTGCCGCGTCAAGACACGCTTGCCCCATCCGTCCGGCAGCAGATGGCCGCCTTCCCAGTCCCAGCAGCCGCTGGGGCCGTTGACAAGCCGCGTCTTGTCGTACCGCTTCGCGAAATCGAGCATCGAATGCGTCAGAAACTCTCCGGGTTGGGTCCATCCTTCGTTGTACGGGTTCCACATGACTATGCACGCGAACGGCTGCAAACAGTCCATCATCTCTTTCATCTCCAGCCTTTGCAGACGGTAGCGGGCGGCCGTCTTGGCTTTCATCGGGTCGGCCCACGATTCGCTGCCGCTTGGCAGATCCTGTATGACGAGGATGCCGAGCCTGTCGCACATCGCGTAATACTGCTGCGGCTCCACCTTGATGTGCTTTCTGAGCATGTTGAAGCCGCAGTCTTTCAGCACCTTGACGTCATACTCCATCGCCTCCTCGCTTGGTGGAGTGAGCAGCCCGTCGGGCCACCACCCCTGATCGAGCGTCCCGATCATGAAGTACGGCTTGTTGTTCAGAAAAAAGCGCAGATACCCGTGCTTGTCGACGCGCTTCTCGATCTTGCGCATGCCGAAATAACCTTCTATCTCGTCCGCGCCGTATCTGGCGGTGAAGCGGTACAGCTTCGGGTTCTCGGGCGACCAGCACTCGAAGTCTTCCGGCATGTCGGTCGTCACCCTCACTTCGCCGGCGCCATCGACCTTGTCGAACTCGAACGCGACCGTGCCTTTGTCGATGTCGGTGAAGACTTTGTACGACCTTATGTGTTTTTCCGGCACGGTTTCCATCCACACGGTCTGCCAGATTCCCGATATGCGCGTGTAGAAGCAGCCCTTGGGCTCGAAACTCTGCTTGCCCCGCGAGTTGACGAAGTCCTCTGTCGGATCCCACACGCACACCGTGAGCTGGTTTTCGCCCTTCTTCACATAGTCCGTTATGTCGAGCGTGAACGGGGTCTGCCCGCCCTCGTGCGGAACGACCGTCACCTCGTCGTGCCCGATGAACACCATCGTGCGAAAGTCGACGCCGCCGAAATGCAGCAGAATCCTCTCGCCCGGCTTCGGGCCGCACTCTATCGGGCGCGTGTACCAGAGAAACTCGTCCGGCTTCAGGAGCCTGCCCACGCCTGAAAGCGCGCTCTCTATGGGGTATGGGACGAGTATCTTGCCGTCCCACTTTTGCGGACGCCCCGGCGTGTTTGTCACGCTCGTAACGGCGTAGTCCCATTCGCCGTTCAGGTTCGTCCAGTTCGCGCGCACCATTTGCGGACGCGGATAGCCGCGCCAAGCGTTCTCGGGCGTGACCTTCTCGCCCCACTCTGTCATCATTTGCGCCGCCTGGGCGACGGGCGCAAAAAGCGATATCCAAAATGCAAGGTGCAAAGCGCCAAGTGCAAGGCTGCCGGTAGGCTTTTTCATTTTCTTTTTACCCCTGTTTCTTTTCGCGGTTGAATTTTCTATTGCCGGTTCTCCATCACGCGCACATTGTACCACACATGGACGCATTGAATCAACCGCCGGCCACTTGCAATTTTTAACCGGCAACTTGCATAAATCCGGCTGATGCAGCGCGCCGGGCCGCCGCACTTCCTCCGTGTTTTGCGGTAGGGGCCGACTACCAGGCGGCCCGTGTATTTGAGAATGGCAACGGCAAAATGGAGATGCGGCATCTTGCCGCGTCTCCATTTTTTGGGGCGTCTATGGGGGGCCAACCGTTTTCTCACTTTTGGAGCACGCTGTCCACTATCGGCAAAAAGTAAAGATTCAGCGGCAAATTAATTCAATAACCGCTATTATCTCTCCGCTTCGCGGGGTCTCTCCCCGTAGGTTAGACCGAACGCTTCGCAACTGCAAACGCCTTGATTTTCTCGCCAAGCTCGCGCACGGATTCTCCGTTGGCGAAATGTCGCTGATGCCACGTTGTATAGTCCTCGGGCGAACGGCTCATCATCACGACAAACCGTTCAGTGTCTAGATATCCAAAGTGGTCGACAAGAACATTGAAGCATTCTGTTCGAAGTTGATTGTCCGGAATCATTGTCATAATCAGTCCTCCATCACGAATTCAACAGGGTTGGCAATTCGCATTCCGCCCAACGCCTGCAACTTCCTAGTTATCCCCTTGTCCGTGGTCAGGAACCAGTCACACGAAGCCGCCTCTGCACACGCGATATGTATGGCATCCATCGCCCTTACGCCAAACCGTTCTATCTCCTCGCCGCGGGAAATCACAGCATCATCCACAGCCACCATCTCAACTGCATTGAGTTTCCACGGCGCAATCATGTCTGGCTCCTGGAAGTTCGGACTCTGCCCAATTTCGTAATCAAGAGCGTCACTCCAGACATATTCGACATCACCGCTCTTCATCAGCGCCTGCACACGCATCTTTGCCACTGTTTCAAGATGAATGCGCAAATCCGTCTGCGGATCAAACGGGCGATTGTAGCAGCAGTTGTCAAGATAGATTCTCATTCGGCTTAGTTTACAGCTCCTTTCTCTTGGTGATTTTATTATATCATATTTACCTGCATCGGCGGATGTTGCCACCCGCCCTTGGCGGACTCCGCGTTTCGCGTGCCGCTGGTCCCGGGCCGTTGCGCACCCGGGAGTATGGAAGAGATCACGCCCGGTGTCGCGGCAGTTTTCCCGCCCCTCGACCGAACGCCGGTATTATAGCAAAAAAAACCTGCAAGGCGCAAGGGTACATTTAGTTCATGGCGCCTACGGCTTGTAGACATTCTGGAAGGCTTCTCTGCGTCTTTGCGTTAAAACAAAACACAACAACACCCCCCGGTAGGGCCCGACTACCAGGCGGCCCGCATACCCCTCGGTTGTGATAAAATAGGTCTGATCTGTTTTATCATTTCAGCAAGTCGACAAATCGGTCCTTCTCGCCGTCATCAAAGAAAAACGCCCTGTGCGCCACCTTTGAGACAAGGTGGTAGCACTTCCCGGCCCGAACGACCCTTTTCTTCCTCATGACGGCACACAGTCTACCATATCCCACAGCCAAAAGTCACGCATATACAGTAAGGCTTATACAGTTGCTGACCTGTTTTCCACTACATATTAAGATTTCATTTCGAATCCGTTGGTCCGCCAAGATATCCCCTTACCGCATTGTCAAAGTCCGACTTCAACTGTCGCATCTCCCGCTGACGATAGATGGTAAATTCACGCTCCGCCTTTTCCATCGCCTCTTCATGCGAAACTTTTCCTTTGCCTGTGAGCAACTTTGCACGCAATCGCTTCAACTGGTCATCGAGAGCCGCGACCCAATCGGACATTGACATGGGTTCTTCCGCCAATGCCTTGTATTCGGCAAAGTCCAGGAATTGCGAGACTAGAAGATTCAGCCTGGAAAGCTCGTTCTCCGACAGATAGTTCTTCGCAATGCGCACATCATCGCGCGTTACGTAATCACCTTTGAACGTCAGCATCCCGACATTCGGCCTGTCGCTGTCCACACGTTCGTAAACAACCTCCGCCGCCGTATGCTCATGAACGGCATAGTGCATCTTGTTCTGCACGGTGGCAAAGAATTCACGTGTGATATCGGCACGCGGATCGTAGTCTGTCGCCGTTGCATACACGTCGGTAACCTGCTGATAGAAATTGCGCTCGCTTGAACGGATGTCGCGAATGCGCTGCAGCAGTTCTTTGAAGTAGCGGTTGCTCCCTTCCTTCAGCCGTTCGTCCTCCAGAGCGAATCCTTTTTGAATCAACTCATGGAGACGCACGGTAGCCCATTGGCGGAATCGAATGGCAATTGGGCTGTCGATTCGATAGCCAAGGGCGATAATCATGTCGAGATTGTAATGGTCAACATGCCGCCCGATTGAACGGACCCCCTCGGTTTGAACTGTCAAGTATTTCTTGACAGTTCGATTTCTATCCAATATCTTTACTTCTGACTAAACACTTGACTTTGGCATAAGCAGTGCCTTTTTTGTCTTTGGCTTCTACCAACCGATCATTCAGCCGCTTTATCGCATCAGCAGAAAACTGATCGGCTTTATAATTCGAATCCTTCAAGATGTCCGCGATTGTCATTTTCGTTTCTCCTTATACCAGTTTGAAATCTTTTTAAGAATGTATGCTCATATCACGTCTACACCCCACACCCGCCGCAAACCCCGACTTCTTGATGCCGCGAATTGCACCTGCGTCCATCTTGGTAAAGCCGAAGCACTTCTTGCCGAGGTCTTTCACTTTTGCTTGCCTTTCTTCGTCTTGCGCGGTGAAACGGAATCTTCATACTTCATTTCCGTAAGAAGCTTTTGCGAACCGTCCAGCAAAGGCTTCAGAGCCTTGTATGCCGGCGGCACATCTGCCGAAGTACGATATGTCGCCACGCCGAGAGGCATTGAATAGCGACGCACGGCAAGCTCAACAACAGGTCGATCCATCGAATGGCACAAAATAAGTCCGTTCGAAGGATTCTCATTTTCCAGCTTGACGTACTTGTCTAGGCAGGCCAAGTAGAAATCCAACTGCCCCAAATAGGCCGGCTTAAACGCCCCCTTCTTCAACTCCACTGCAACCATGCACTTGAGCGTCCGATGATAAAACACCAGATCGGAGAAAAACTCTGATTCTCCCACGACGAAACGCTTCTTGACGTTCATGAAGCAAAAGTCCGGGCCAAGCTCCTGTATGAACTTGCGAACCTTTGCAACCATCTCCATCATCCATTCCGGCTCATCCATCGTCTCCTCATCGTCATCGGCATCAACGATATTGACGAAGTCCAGCAGATATTCGCTTTTGAACGCCTGAACGGCCTTCGAAACTTGCCTGTTGGATGGAATTGTCAAGACGAAATTGTTGACGGCTTTGCCATTCACCACATAGTCACGTGCACGAATCCGCCGCTTGAGGTCTTCCACATTCCAGAATTCCATCGCCGTTTTTCTGATGTAATACCACCTTTCAGCCAGCGAACGACACTTGAAAATAATCTCCATGTGATGCGTAAAGCCAATGCTGAAGAATGCGGCAATGTCCGACTCTGTCAATTCGCCAGTTGACAACTGACGAATTACGGGAAGAGTCTCAACGGAAACGATCCCTCCCAAATCGTCAGTTGGCAACTGACGATTTGCGCCATCCGCCCATTGCTCGAAAAAGATTCGCATGTTCTTTATGTTCGTTGGCGAAAAGCCGCGAAGTCCTGGCAGTTCCAGCGAGAGCCTTTCCGATATCGCCGCAATAGCACCTGTTCCCCATGTCCCGTTGCGTGAATTGGCGGAGACATACGCTCCCACATAAAAATACAGCTTCAGATGTTCAAAGTTCGCCTTGCGAGCAGCCATATAACGGCTTTTCAGGATTGCCGTCTTGATGGTCTTAACAGCAGCCCTTATACCCTTTGAATCAAATACCTGCTTCTTCACGCTGCCTCCATTCCCATGTGTTCCAAAATGGAACATGTGCCCTCTCTTTCCAATTCGCAACTCTTGTAGATATTTGCGAGGTGCTTTGTTATCGCCGGTCTCTTCGTGCCGAAGAGATTGGAAATCTGCTCTTGCGTCAGCCACACGGTCTCTTTTCCCACACGCACATCCAGCCGGACGGTCTTTTTCGGCTGATAGACGACAATCTGGTTCTCGTTCGCACTCATTCGGCTTTGCCTTTTAGGCGTGGAATTTGGTGGTCGAGACCTATATCACCCAGTGCAACGGACGGCGTCACGGCGCTAGAGGGCGCAGTGCCAGCGATTGTCGCGATAAAGCGCGAGAAGAGCGCTAACAGACCATCGTACATTGATGACATTATACCATTTTCAGCCGCCGTTTGGCTAGGGGTTTCGTCCGGATTTTTCGCGGTGGGAGACGCGTCAACCACCCCCTTTGTAACGCGGCAAGATGCCGCGTCTCCATTTTGCCGTTGCCATTCTCAAATACACGGTCCGCACCCCTGCTAGGGCATCCGCTCGGGCTCTTGCGACCGCTTCGCGGCTCGGCCTTCGGCCTCGGCCAACCCGACGCCTGCGGCGCGGGCGAATCTCGCGGACGGCCTACGGCCGGGGGATACCGGTGGTCGGCCCCTACCGGCGGGGGATGCGGGCCGCCCGGTGGTCGGCCCCTACCGGTGGGGGACATGTTCGGG
>JAZQBR010000125.1:0-5066 GCA_045545855.1 Kiritimatiellia bacterium
TGACAACTCCTTGGCTCACAGAACGACATGGCTACGATCCGACTTCCCAAGTGATTTTGATTTAAAAAAGTATTCTGGCGATTTAATAGCACCTTATCTTTTGACTATGCGCAATGTAAAGCGCCTAGTGAATGCCGTTTATGTTCAATGGATGTATCAATGTACAAAATCTGCCGGTACCAGACCTAAAATTAATATCGGTGACATGATTGCATTGACTGCCGTCAAGGTGTTCGCTAGACCGTTGTATGAATCGTTGAGGAAAAACTTCTACCTCATCCAAAGCACTGTTCGCAGAAGCGGCAAGCCCTTTTCTAAAGGGCTTTCAAAGGAGTGGGTGGAGGTAAATCTTTTAGGTGGGTGTTCGCTTGAGTACCGAAGTGCTCTTTTAGCATTTATGGCGGAAGTGTTGCGATTCAAGGAATGCGATAATGTCATTTCAAGAGAATCTGAATCTGGAAACCATGATGCGGTAAGAACTTCCGTTTCCAGGGCCTATTTCTTTTCTCCTCTTGACGATTCAGAAAAAGAGTTTAGATTGGTGTCCCCGGAATGTTTTTGGAATTATTTTACGAGCGAGAATGAAGGTGCGGAGCCGCCTTCTGTGGACATAGGCAATCAATTTATTCAATTGCTTGAAGATGAGGATGAAGCGGCACAATATCTTATTACTCTCCAAACTGCGCATAAATTAAAACCGATTCAAAAAGGTTTTTACCGTTTGCTTGATGTTGGCATAGATTCAGATATAGTTGAAAAGAGTATAATTGCTGTGTCAAGGGCTATCGAAAAAGTTTCCGTGAGATTGGAGGGATGGAATTTTGAACACGCATTGCAAAGTGATTTTGGAAACCCGTCGGCAGCGCAGCTTTTCAGGATGCTTCCTCGTTGTTTGAAAAAATTATCATCGCTTGATAAAACTAAAGTTAAAAGTGATGAGATCGCTAACTCGCTGAAGAAATCAAACAGTTTGGGAACAATTTCAAGAATAATAGTTTTATATGGAGGTCGAAATAATAAATTTTCCGAAGTTGCATTTTATGGTTTGGTCGAGTATTTCAAAGGAGAAGTCGAAAGTTTCATCAAAAGAGGAAAGATGGTCGGCTATCCAGATGAGCTAGTTATCAGAAAAGCATGGATATGTCTTGCGATTTCAGATTCTGCATTTGGTCGAGGTGTCGCAGAGATTTTGTTGGATGAGGCAAGGATGGTTGGTTCACGCTGGAATGCGCTCTATCCTTTTATCAAGGCGACAAAGAGTATGCGCGCAGAACACATTGCGTGCTTTACTGCCGATTGGCTAACAAAAATCTTCGAGTTGAATCAATTGGTTGAACTTTCCAAAATAATCCGATCTGGAGATATGACAACTTCATGGGAAAAATCATTGGCTTATTCTATCGAATATATTTTAGATAATGATTGTTTTGAGAACAAAATTAGTCAGGCTAACCAAGAAGAATACATTCGCAAACAGTTTGCAGCGGCAAAAGACTCTGTAGAGAAATATTCTATGTAGATAGGGGACGATGATTGTCAGAGGGGATATATAACATATGGCTGTCGAGACTGTAAAAAGAGAATCGTTTTGGGATGTCCTAAAGGGAATGTCGATACTTTCGGTTATCGTAATGCATTGGGCGAACTATGATACGGCTTCGCCCATTGTTTATTCAATACGGAAACTGGCGCAAACGGGAACCTTTCTTTTTGTTTTTATGTCTGGATGGTTTTCGTCGAGAGCAAATCCGACCGCAACGTGGGTGGCGCGAAGAGCCTGGCGGTTGTTGATGCCATATCTCTTTTGGACGTTGGCATTTGTCGCCATGTTCGCTCCGGGCGATTTCTTGGACGCCAAGAGACTTGTCATTGACGACTTCTTGTTGGGTGGAGGTGTGAATATCGGCTATTATGTCATTGTCATATTCCAACTGACGCTGCTCACGCCTTTGCTAACCAAGGCTATAGTCCGCAGTCCGGCGTTGACGGTTTTTGCGGCGGGAGTCTGCAATGCGTTTGGTCTGCTGATTGTTTATCTCGCGTATTTTGGCAAGATACCACTATTGGGGCTGAAGGTTCCCGTTCCGTATCCGGCTGTTTTCTGTTTCGTCTGGATATTCCCCTATGTAGTGGGGCTTGCATGCAGAACATATGAAAACGGGATAAGGACTTTCATGTCAAAACATCATGCGGCATTGGCGATATCGCTTACCGTTCTTGCGGCTTTTTTGGTTTGCGAGGGACGCTTCTGGAGGGAACGATGCCCTGGCCTTGAATGCTCACAATTCACATTTTCTTCATTTGCTTTCAGCGCCACGATTGCATTGGCGGCGGTGTGCGTGTTCAATCGGGTCAAGGTGCATTGCGATTTTCTGGAATGTTTGGGAAGATGCTCTTTTTTTGTGTATTTGACGCACACGGTACTTGCTGTCAGGCCTGTGTCGCGTGTTGTAGCGAACTTCGCCCAAATGAATGTGGGCGAGCTCGCACCGTTTGTCCTCGGTATTGCAATAATTGCCTGCGGTTATTACGGCGTGGCAAAAATTGCAACTTTGCGGGGGGGGGGGGTATTTGCATTTATATGCCGGTTGACAGGAATCGCGTGAGTGTTTTAACGTCTATTTGATGGATGGCAATGGAAGAAAGCCACTTGAAGTTGAGCGTAATAATTCCAATGTACAACGTGGAATCGTACATTGCCAGATGCCTGACTTCCGTCCTTGACAGTTTAAGCGATTCGGGTTGGTCGTATGAAGTTATTTGCATTGATGACGGCAGCAGCGACAAGACGATTCAAAAAGCAGAAATCTGCAAAGCCGATGATGTCAAGTTGATAAAGACGCCAAACAAAGGAGTAGGGGCGGCAAGAAACATCGGGTTGGCAATTGCGACAGGCGACTGGGTGGCATTTGTAGATGGTGACGATCAGGTCGCCAAAAACTGGTTCCCCAATGCGTACAACATTGTGTGCGACAATCCCGATGCCGATATAGTCCATATGTATCCAATAGTGTCTGTCTTGGATGAATTGTCATCCGGGAGGTCATATTGCAGGTGGAAATCGGTTTCAGAGGCCCGGAAGAACAGTTTGGCGCCTGTCAGACGGGTAAAGGTTTTCAAGGACGAGAGGGCGACGATATTTGCGCATGGGTTGTTCGCAAAGCATGGCTGGCCGGTAATGAATTTTGTCCGGCGCGATTTTATTCGATCGGCACTATTCCCGGAAGACTTGAGATTGAAAGAGGATGTGGTGTTTTTCATGGATTTGGCAACACGGGTGAAAGGTCTTGTCCTGGCCGAATATCCTGGATACTTTTATACGAGAAGAGAGGGCAGTGCGGTGATGCGAAGGCGGAGCGACGACGACAGTCTCAAATTCGCAAAAAGCCTCGTGGAGCTGGGAAACAAGCACGACACGGAAATTATCTGGCGATCTATTTCTTCTGCGATGGGGTATGATTTCGTACAATGGGCAGATGAACGTGATCCTGCAGTTAAATACAATCCCGATGTCTGTGAGTTGCGGAGTCTCTGGAAGGATCTTCTTTCATCGGGACGGCTTCATTTGAGCGTGATGCATTGGTGGTGGAGCATCGCGATATGTCATTGGCTCAATACAGGAGACCTATGTTGGGCTCACAAGATAAGAAGAATCCGGGAATGGGCGGGCAGATTGATATAGCCATACCCGTAGACGGGGAGTATGTCAAGTGGGGCAGGATCGCAGCCCAAAGCGCCATCGAGGATGCGTCGCTTCCTGTGAGAGTGCATTATATTGACTGGAGTGTATGCGACAGGGACAGGTTGGCTGCCTTTGGGGAGTGGCACGGCAGTTCGATTGCATGGTCCAGGTTGTTTTTGTCTGAGATTCTGCCTGCGGATGTCGATTGGGTCATATCGTCGGATGCCGATATGCTGTTTCGGGGCGACGTCGCCAAACTTTGGCAGTTGCGCGATGACAGATATGTAGTGATGATGAGCAGAGATTCGATGCCGCCCTGGCATAAATGCAATCCGGAGATTGAAAAGTATTGCAATGCGAATGGTCTTGATGCGGGAGAGATTTTGTGTTCAGGCTTGACATTAATCAACTTGAAGCGGTGGCGAAAAGAGGGATGGCAAGCGAAGATTGATTTGTTCCTTGCAAAGCACGCGGGGGCTGATTTCCTTGATCAGGTTGCGTTGAATGTCGTTTTCAATGAAGTAAAATGCGCTTTGCCGTCGCAATGGGGATGTTTTAGCGGGGACGCCAATGAAGCCATTGATTATTCAGGGGCGTGTGCAATACATTATGTGTGCGACCCGCCTTGGAGACGAGTGAAGCCGACGCAATTGATGAGCGATGCCGTTGTGCTTTGGCGGCAAGCGGCGGGAATGGATTGTGGAGGATGGCGGCGCTGGCTGTATTTGCTGCTGAGAAGCACAAGCCGTGTTTGGAAGTGGAACAAGTACGTCGGGCCTCGACCCTGTGACGTCGATAACGATAAACCGGCTGATCAGGAAGCTCAACAGGGAGCTCGGCATCACGTCGATTGTCGTCACGCACGACATGCAGGGCGCGCTCGACATAGCCGACCGGATACTTCTGCTTAAAGGCGGCAGGGTGGTCGAGTGCTCGGCGCCGGCCGAGTTCATGCAGTCCACAAACCCAGACGTGAGGGAGTTCCTCGCGGCGATGAAAGGCGAAACGATATGAGAAGAAGAAGGAACAACGACGTTTTTTCAGAGGCGATCGTGGGGCTGTTCATGGTCGCGGTTCTCGCGCTCCTCGTGTACTTCACGATCATAATCTCGGGCGTGGACGTCCTGAAGGGTCGCCAGAAGGTCATTGCGAACATCGCATTCAACGGCGTCGGCGGCCTCAAGGAACACGACAACGTTATGTACCGCGGCACCAAGGTCGGCGGCGTGGAGGACATCCTTGTGACGCCCTCGAACCTGATCGTGAAGATCGAGGTCGACAAGTCGGTCGTCCTGCGCGAGGGCTACAGGATCTCGGTGTGCAGTCTCTCCATGCTCGGCGGGCAGTTCCTTATGCTCGAAGAGGGCGAGGGCGAGATCGTGGA
>JAZQBR010000126.1:0-14152 GCA_045545855.1 Kiritimatiellia bacterium
TCACAGAACGACATGGCTACGATCCGACTTCCTTGAATCGGCCCAGAGCGTTCAAGACGCCCATGCCGAATGCAGCCCCGCATATCGCCAGCATATACGGCGCAAGTATCGTGACAAGCGAGATTGTGAGGCGTACGCGCCCCGAGAGCGCCAGTCTGTCGGCCATGGCCTGGGTGCCGGCGAGCCCGGCGACAATCAGCACGGTCGTCGCGCCCAGCGCCAGAATGACGGTTGTCATTACCGCTCTGGCGAGTTTCGAGGCCTTCTCGAGCCCGGCAGACTCGACCTCGCCCCGGAAAACCGGTACGAACGCCGCAGTGAGCGCTCCTTCGCCGAAGAGCTTGCGCGCCATATTCGGCAGCGCAAAGGCAAGCGTAAACGCGCTCTGCGCGACGCCGGCGCCAATAAAGCGCGACTGGAGCATCTCGCGCGCCAGCCCGAGTACGCGCGAGAGCGCGGTAAACGCGCCTACCGTGAACGCGTTTTTCAGTATGGTCTTTCTACCTGACATTTGCCACAACCACCCTGTCGTCGAACGGCAGTTTAACACCCTTTATCTCCTGCGTCGTCTCGTGCCCCTTGCCGGCGACGATAACTACATCGTCCTCTGAAGCCGACAAAAGCGCGTACTCTATGGCCTTCTTCCTGTCGGGCTCTACATGGGCGCAATCGCGGCGCGCGACGCCTGCGAGAACAGCGTCGATAATCGCCATCGGCTCTTCGCTGCGCGGATTGTCGCTCGTAACGACAAGTCTGTCGGCGAGACGGTCGCATGCCGCGCCCATAAGCGGACGCTTCATCGGGTCGCGGTCTCCTCCAGCACCGAACACAACCCAGAGCCGCCCTTTCGTGAACCCGCGGGCGGCTGAAAGAACCTTCTCCAGTCCGTCCGGGGTGTGGGCGAAATCGACGTATACGCGCGGCTTGACATGGCTGTTCGCGACCGGTTCAAGGCGGCCCCACCTCGGGCGCAGCGCCGGTACGACACTCTGAACTGCTTCGCGAGGGACGCCTGCAGCTTCGGCAAGCGCCGCGGCGACGAGCACATTCGACTTGTTGTAGTCGCCAACCAGCTGTAGACCGGCGAGGTCGTAGCGCGGCCTCGCCGCCGTCACGGGGATGACATTCAGCGGCAGCCGGCCGACCGCCTCCAGCATCTCGCGCCCATAGCCGCCGTCGAGACAGACCACAAACGGCGGCAGGTCCCGCCGCCCGGCGTCAGGACGCGCGGAGACGCTCCCGGCGATGCGCTCGGCAAACGACAGCTTGACGCGAAAGTACTCCTCCATCGTCTTGTGGTAGTCGAGGTGGACTTCGCTAAGATTGGTGAACGCTCCGCCGGCAAAGACAGTCGTTTCGCCAAAACCGACCCGGTTTTGATGGATGGCGTGGCTCGAGACCTCCATGACACAGTCGGTGCAACCGTTCGATTCCATCGCGGCGTAGAGCTCGCGCAGTTTGGCGAGAGGCGGCGTCGTGTAGCCGGTATAGACGGCCCCGGCCCCGTCGAACGCCTCGACGGTTGTTATATAGCCGCACTTTCGCCCCGCCGCAGCTCCTATAAACTCGGCCAGCACCCACGCGGTCGTAGTCTTGCCGTTCGTGCCTGTTATCCCCCAAACGCGCATCGCTAGCCCCTCACGCCCGACCAAGACTCGAAGCGCTTCGCGGCAAGCGCCTTGTACTTCTGGCCGGCGCCGCCGTTTACGAACGGGTCGATGGATATGCCCCCGCGCGGCGCGAACTTGCCGTAGACCTCCATATATTTCGGCTTCAGAAGCGCGACAAGATCGTCATAAACCACATTTACCACGTCTTCGTGAAAGTCCCCGTGGTTCCTGAAGCCGAAAAGGTACAGCTTCAGCGACTTCGACTCTACAAGACGTTTCGCGGGTATGTATCGAATCGTGAGTGTCGCGAAGTCGGGCTGACCGGTCTTCGGGCAGAGCGTCGTGAACTCCGGGGCGGTGAACGTCACCCAGTAATCGCGCTGGGGATGGCGGTTTGAGAACGCCTCCAGCACGGTTGGATCGTAGTCTTCGGGCGCCTCAGTTCTGGCGCCGAGCGATTTAAGTTCGTCGAGATCTTTTCTCATGTCTGCTCCTGTCGTCTGCCGCAGCGCCTACACAAGAGGCGCCGCGGGGTTGCCTATTACGCGCGCTCCATCGGGCACGTCGGTGAACACTGCGGAACCCGCGCCGACTACGGCGCGCGCGCCGATTGTGCGGCGCGGCACCACGACCGAACCGGGGTACACGCTCGCTCCGTCGCCTATTGTCACGCCGCCCCCTATCGCGCATTGCGCGTATACATGGGCGAAGTCGCCTACTCTCGAGTCGTGGCCGATCGATGTGTTGTGAAAGATGCATGAATGGCGGCCGACCGAGACATCTGCCGTAAGAGACACGTTAGGCGCGACAAACGACCCTTCGCCGACAGTGACATTGGGCCCGACCACGGCCGAGCGGTGGATGACGGCGACAAAGCGCGCCCCCCGCGACTCGAGCATGTCTGCACAACGCCGGCGAAATTCTATCGTGCCAAGCGCCGTTATGAACACGTCGCGCTCGCAAGGAGCATAGTCAGACGGACGCCCCACTACCGGCGGATACCCCTCGAAGCCGTCAAGCGCCGCCAGATTGTCATCCAGAAAGCCGCCTGTTTCGTAGTCGACACCGAAGCCCAGCGACTCCCGCGCGGCCGCGAACATCTCGCGCCCGAAGCCGCCTGCGCCAACTATAAGAAGACGCTTCACGAAAGAACCCTCGCCATCAGCTCCGCCGCGCTGGCGCATTCGCCAAGCTCCCCGAGTGTAATCGAGCGGCCGTACTTTTGCTGTATCGAAACCTTGAGCGAAAAGGCCGTGAGAGACCCCCAAAGGCGCGTTGTCCTGTAGTCTTCTTCAGGCGCGAGCGCCGGCACCTCCAGCGCGTCGGCGAGAATCGACATGAACTCCTGCTCTCTGTCTGTCATGGCGGTCACTCCGAAACTGCGTCAAGCGCGTCCCAGTCTATGCGCCCGTCAAAGAGGCGCTTCACCGGCCCGGCGAGCGTAAGGGACGAAAAGCGCTCGCCGTCATACTCGCCGTCGACCACAAGTTCGCAGCCTTGAACCGTCGTGACATGAACGGGAAACTCCAGCCCGTAATCCTGCACGCCTATGACAGCGGAGGCAACGGCGCCAGTACCGCACGCGCCCGTCTCGGCCTCGACGCCGCGCTCGTATGTGCGCATGCTGATGCGGCCGGGCTTGCGGTAGGTGACGAAGTCGACGTTCACACCCTCGGGCGCGAACTCGTCCGAAAGGCGAATGCGCCGGCCCTCGTCGCTGACATCGACCTTGACGAGGTTCTCGACGGGCACGATTTTGTGAGGCACGCCCACCACGACGAAATCGTCGCCAAAGTCCTTTGGCTCCGGCATAGCGACCCTGACCTTTACGTCGCTCAGAATCTCGGCGTCAATCATGCCGGCCGCCGTCTCGAAGCGCATCTTGTCGGCCTCGACAATGCCGGTGTCGCGCGCAAACGCCGCGACACACCGCGCGCCGTTGCCGCAAAGGTCGGCCTCGGTGCCGTCCGGATTGAAGAAACGCATCTTGAAATCGGCGGTCTCCGAGCGCTGCACGATTATAACCCCTTCACACCCTATGCCGTCCGGTCGTGTCGCCATCGCGGCTATTCGCCTGTGATCGTTTATCGGGAATGTCCCTTCACGGTCGTCAATCATGACGAAATCGTTTCCCGCGCCATGCATTTTCGAAAATTTTATCATCCTCATTTTAATCCTCCCGTTCTGCCGCCTAAAAGTTCAAAATGGCGTCATACCAGTTGAACGGCTCGACCGGCAGCTCCGCGCCCGCATTCAGCCTTATGAGATCAGCCATCACCCTGTACGCTTCTTGCAGCACCAAATCGTCCTTTTCGTCGCGTTTCTGGCGGCGGCGGACGGGCGCTTCATCCTCGTCGTCCTCTTCGCCGCTTCTGTCGCTTACCTCTCTGTCGGCCTTCACGAGACGGCGCCTCGCCTCGATTTCGAGGGGCACGTCCTCGCGTTCGAAGATCGCGCGGGAGGCCTCTACATTCGCGAGATGCTTGGCGAATCGCGCGTCTGCCGCAGTGCGCGAGCGCGACAGCTCCGCGAGCTGCGGTATGAACGACGGCATGTTCCAGCTCGCTCTGAACGGCGCCCCGCGCATCTTCGTGAACGGCAGCGCGTTCGGGAGCTTGTCTTCGCCAATATCAAGCGTGTCTAGGAACGACGGCAGATGAATGTCGGCCTCGACGCCCTTCACCTGTGTCGAACGCCCGTTGACGCGGTAAAACCGCGCGGTGGTGATCTTTATCGAACCGTACTTGTCGGGTCCGAGCCCCATCACGGACTGCACCGAACCCTTGCCGTGGGTTCTGACGTCGCCCAGCACCACGGCGCGCCCTACGTCGCGCAGGTGGCCCGCCACAATCTCAGAGGCGGACGCGCTCGCGCGGTCGACGAGAACAATGAGAGGCTTGCGAAAGGCCACCGGATTGCCGGGCTGAATCGAGAGCGGCACGGCGGTGCGCGTATCGCGTATAAGAACGACCGGCCCGCTTGAGACGAAGAGCGACGAGAGGGATACGGCCTCCTTCAAACTGCCTCCTCCGTCGCCGCGCAGATCGAGTATCATGCCGTCGGCCTCCGCCGCGTTGAATTCGGCGACATACTTGCCCACATCGTCGGCACAACTCAAGTAGCCTTCGTCGCCGGGGCGTTTGTCCATCGTGCCGTAGAAACTCGGCAGATAGACGTAGCCGATCTTGGCAATCGCGCCGCCTGATTCGACGCGCTCCACATGGCCCGTAGCCGCCTGCTCGTCGAGTTTTATCTCGTCTCGCACAAGCTCGATTAGCTTGTGGGTGGCCCCGGTCGGGTCCTTGCGGGGTATGATATCGAGCGTGACGCGCGTACCCTTCTTGCCGCGTATCTTTCTGATGGATTTCTTCATGGGCTGCCACATGATATCCTCCATCTCGCCGTCGGCCTGCTTGACGCCCACAATCTTGTCGCCGGCCTTGATGCGCCCGTCGACATCCATCGGCCCGCCCGGCATGATTTCGGCGATTTTGAGCGCTCCGTCATCCATCGAGAGAACCGCGCCCACGCCTGACAGTGAAAGGTTCATATCCATGTCAAACTCCTCCTTCGACATGGGCGACATATAGTCTGTATGCGGGTCGTACGCGCGGCACACGGCCGAGAGGTAGTACTGGAGAATGCTTTCCTCGTCCGGCTCGGTCAGCGTTATGTAGTACTGGCGGTACTTCTTTATGAGGTTCTCCGCCGGCGTCGTTTCCGGCCCTTCTGCCTCGCCTGCGTCAGCCTCGCCGGCGTCGGTCTCGCCGGCGCCATCGCCCTCGTCCGCTTTCGCTTTTTTCGCCTCGCGTTCGGCCTTCTTCTCGGCGTCGAGCTCCTTGGCGATGATTTGCATGAGCATCTCGTTCTTCATGCGCTTGCGCCAGTGTTCCTCGGCCTCTTCTCGCGTCTGTGGCCACGGCGCATCCTTGCGCTTGACCCGGTAGGTTTCATCGACGGAGAAATCCCACTCGCCCTTGGCGAGCAGGTTTGTGGCGAAGTCGATTCGTTCCTTCAGCCTCTCGCAGTAGAGGCGGTAGATGTCGTAGCCGAACGAAACGTCGCCCGCTTTGAGCTCGTCGTCTATCGTGAGTTCGCGCTCGGCCAGGCGGTCGAGGTCGCCCTTTAGAAAAACCGAATGATCAAAGTCGAAGTAAGTGACGAGATTTGTCCACGCACGGCGCGATATCTCGTCGTCGAGCTGTTTCTGGAGCACATGGTATCTTGGCAGCATGCCCGCGACACGCTGGCCGATGCGCCCGTAATAGTCGCGGGGCTGAGCGTCTGACGCCATCAGCGCCGCAGCGACAGAGGCGGCCGCGCCCGCCGCAAAGAGAGCAGTTTTGTGCATTCTGTTCATTGTTCGTTCTCCATTATGCTGACAAGTCTGGCGAGTTCGTCCGGCGGCAGCACCACGCGCTCCGTCGAGAAACTGCGGCTGATTTCGGCGGCGTTGAGCACGACTACGCCGCCGAGTTCTGCGATGTGCGCCTGGAAGGTGTTCGAGGCGAACGCGAGTACCGGCGTCACCGTGCCGGACCAGCCTGCCTTGCCCAAGTGCGCCTTGACCTGCGCGGCCTCGCGCTGAACCTGCGCGAGCGGCGCGCGGCTCGGCAGCTGCCCGTCGACAAGTATATGGCCGTCGTCGACAGTGACTTTGCCGCGCCAGAACTTCGTCTCGACTGCGAATACGCCCGCCGGCCCGACGACAACATGGTCGACATGCGTGCGCCCGGCGACAAAGTCGTTGAAGACGTGGTACTTGTCTGGCAGCTCTGAGAGTATGCGAGAGACCCTCTCTTCGCCTCTGGCGCCCACAAAGAAGCGTTCGACGCGCCTGAGTCCCTTCGCAACCGTGACACAAACAGCGATAAGCGAAAGCGTGAAAAGCGCTATGCCCCAGTGGGCGGAGGCAAAGAGCCCCAGCGCCGTCGAAAATCCCGCGGCGAAGACACCCGCGAACACGGGCCACAGTCCAGCGACCGTCCCCTTTACCCGGGCCCACTCGCCCGCAATACCATGCATCTGAGCCATGTCTGAATCAGCATCCCTTCTCTTTTCGCGCCGCCATGGCGCGCTTCAACTCCGCCGCGACGGACGGCGCGTTCAGGCCGTACTTTTTCTCCAGCTCGGCCTGCGAGCCGTGCGGTATAAACTCGTCAGGCCAGCCGAACCTGAAATCGGCGCCGATCGCCTCGCCGAGGCCGCCGGCTGCAGCACTGTTCTCGAGACTCGCTACCATCATGCCCGTCGCGCGCTCGCGGGCGAGAAGCTCCGCATCGAACGGCTTTATGTATCTGGCGTGCACGGCGACGCCGCCTACCTCTGCCGCGACTTCGCGAGCCTTGCCTAGCCAGTCGCCCGTCGCCCATATCGCGACTCTGGGCGCCGCGGCGGGCGCCGCCTCGGCCATGTGCTCCGGCGCGGAGCCGCGCGGATATCTCACCACCGTCGGCGTGCCGCGCTCGACCGCCTCGGCGAGAAGCGCCGCGAGATCGTCCGCGTCCTTCGGCTGGCATATCGAAAGCCCCGGCACGGTCCTCAGCATCGCTATGTCGTAGACGCCTTGATGGGTTACGCCGTCCGCCCCGACCACCCCCGCGCGATCCACGCAGAAGACGACCGGCAGCCTGGCGATAGAGACATCGTGCACGATCTGATCGACCGCGCGCTGCAGAAAAGTCGAGTAGACCGCCACGACCGGCCTCATGCCCCCGGCCGCAAGCCCTGCCGCGAAAGCCACCATGTGTCCTTCTGCTATGCCCACGTCGAAGAAGCGGCCGGGGAACCGGCGCGAAAATTCCTTAAGCCCCGTACCGTCCATCATGCCGGCCGTGAGCGCGACAACTCTGCCGTCTCTCTCTGCGAGGTCGACGAGGGCGCGCCCGAAAGCGTCGCTCCATGTCGGCGGACGCGCCGCTTGGCGCCCGTCGTTATCTCCGTCGAGGCTGAACGGCCCGACGCCATGCCACTTTGTAGGGTCTCTTTCGGCAGGCTGATAGCCCTTGCCTTTCTTTGTGACGACATGTACTATCACGCTGCGCTTGTCTTCTTTAGCGACAGTCAGCGCGTCTTCAAGCGCCTTTTCGTCATGGCCGTCGACGGGGCCGATATACCTGAGCCCGAACTGCTCGAAGTACCGGTTGCCGAGAAAGAGCGATTTCAGCCGCGTCTCCAGGCCGTGATAGACTCCCCTCAGAAATGTAAGCTTGAGCGCGTGCCCGGCCTTCTCGGCCGCCGCCTTGACGCGGTTGTAACGCACGCCCGATATAAGTCTGCCGAGAAACCGCGAGAAGCTCCCCGCCGGCTTTGATATGCTCATGCCGTTGTCGTTCAGCACCAGTATCACCTTCCTGGTCGCCGCGACACAGTTGTTCAGCGCCTCGAAGCTGGTGCCGTTCACAAGCGACGAGTCGCCGACTACCGCCACGACATTCTCGTCGCCTCCTCTTAAATCTCTCGCCGCCGCGTACCCCTCGGCCACGGAGAGCGCGACCCCCGCGTGCCCCGCAATCGCCGCGTCGCATGGCGACTCCGCCGGATTCGGAAAGCCCGAAAGCCCCCCCATCTTGCGAAGCGTCGGGAAGCTTTCGGCCCGGCCGGTGAGAATCTTCCAAGCATACGCCTGATGGCCGACATCCCAGACGATTCGATCCTTCCACGGGTCGAAAACTTTCGTCAGCGCAATCGACAGCTCCACCGCCCCGAGCGACGACGACAGATGGCCGCCATTTGCCGCAACCGTCTTCAGCATCAATTCCCTGATTTCTTTTGCCGTCATTTCACACCGCCCTCCCCCGGCGCGGAGTCTTTCCCGAAGCCGCGCCTCTTCAACACCATCAATGTCGTCGCGTTCTGTCCGAACAGTTCTTCACAGTCGACAAGCTCGTACTTTTTTCTGAGAGCGCCCCAGAACTCCATCTGCTCATCCAAAGGACGCTCGTCGCATACCGGCGGGTTCACCGCAAACGTGTACCCTGACGTCGCCGCGACCGGGCAGTCGACACTGTCCAGAAGTTTCAGCCACTCGGCTTTCGTCAGCTGGCTGAACGGCCCCATCTCAAGCCCGTCGGGAATCTTTCTGCCCGTTTCGACCGCGACATACACGTCTTGGGTGAAGATGGTCTTGCCACCAGGGTCGATGGCTTCGATGCGTCTGGCGACATCCCTGAGTTGTGCGAGCTCGGTCTTTGCCTTGACGAGAACCCAGAATCTGTCCTGCCCGTTGGTCGTCCACTTTTCGAGAAGCGGCGAACCGAAGGAGTTGGCGAACGACAGCCCGAGCGCGGCCAGCAGGACGAGACTAGCCGGCGCGGGCGAGCCGGCGGGCCCGAGGCGCGAAAGCGACATCGCGGCGGCGGCAACCGCCAGCAGCCCCATGACAGGCACCTGATAGTCCTCGTAAGGGAATGGCGCCAGCATCTGCACGGCGAAAACGGCTAGAAAGCCGAGCGCGAGAACAAACATGACGAAGCGCCGCACGGTTGCCGCCGGGGTGCCGGGGCCGGCGTCTTTGGGCGAGGCGGCGCGCCTCAGGCCGGCGAGCGCAAAGCCAAGCATGAAAAGAAGCGGCGCATACCAGCGCACGAGACGGCTGAGACTGCCGACAACGAAGACCGGCGAGAAGCCCCCGCGCATCGCGTGGTACTTCTGGGCGGCGCAGAGCCCGCCGAACGCCGTCTGGTCGAGAAGAAACGGACCATACACGCAGGCGAGGCCAAACGCCCCGCCGAGGCCGAACCAGAAAAAGCTCCATCCGAAACGCCTGAACGAGAAAGCGAGCGAGAACCCGACTACCGCGAGAAGCGCGCCGAGGCTGATGCGCGCGCCCGAAGCGAACGCG
Source organism: Kiritimatiellia bacterium (assembly GCA_045545855.1). Classification (GTDB taxonomy): domain Bacteria; phylum Verrucomicrobiota; class Kiritimatiellia; order RFP12; family UBA1067; genus UBA1067. The sequence continues at coordinate 9,454 of JAZQBR010000126.1, forward strand.
AGCGACAGACCCGCGAAAACCAGAAGGACCGGGCGCGTGCGCCCGCCCGCAAGCGCGCGCGCGACAAGATAGAAGCCCGTCGCCACGAACAGCGTCGCTATCGAATACGTCTTGGGCATCGAGACATAGTAGACATGGTAGAGATTGCAGCCGAGAAGCAGAAACACGACCGTCGCCGCCGCGCCGCGTCTTTCTTCCGGAACAAGCAGCCTAGCAAGCGCCGCGAATACGAGCGTGCCTGCGAGCCCGATCGCACATGTCAAGACGCGTGCCCCCAGAAGACCGAAGTCGCGCCACGCGAAAGTCAGCGCCGAGTACACGATTGGCATCAGCGGACCCTGGGTGTAGAAGAAGTCACGGTACGGCAGGCGCCCCTCGTCGACCAGTTGCGCCGCATAGAGATACCAGCCCTCGTCCTGGTTCAGGCCGCCCATCCAGACCGAAGCGAAGGCCAGCACCGCGAACGCGGCGCCCCCAAGCGCTTTGTATGCTCCCAGCCCCCTCATGGCCCCCTTCTTCTGCCGTATCAGACCGAAGCCCGGTCGCAAAGCGCCGACACGAACAGCGCTTTGATCGTGTGCATGCGGTTCTCCGACTCGTCAAACACCTTCGAGTACTTCGACTCGAAAACCTCGTCGGTCACTTCAAGCGCTCCGGACTCCTTCGTCACCTCGGTATTGAAATCGTGGAACGCCGGCAGGCAGTGGAGAAACATGAGCTTGCCGTCGATGTTGCCGGTCGCGCGCATGAGATCCATATTGATCTGGTAGGGCCTGAGCATTTTTATGCGCTCGGCGGTCTTCGCCTCTTCGCCCATCGACACCCAGACATCGGTGTAAAGTACGTTCGCCCCCTTCACGCCTTTTACGGGGTCGTCGAAAACGCGTATATCGACGCCGTTGCGCTTCGCGACGGCCTCCGATTCGGCGAGTACGGCCTCGTCGGGCCACAGTTCCTTCGGCGTGCAGCAGACATATCTGACGCCGGCCTTGGCACAACCCATCATCAGCGAGTTTGCGACATTGTTGCGCCCGTCGCCGACGTATGCGACCGTGCAGTCGTCGAGCGAGCCGAACGTCTCCTTTATCGTCAGCAGGTCTGCCAGTATCTGCGTCGGATGGTAGTCGTCTGTAAGGCCGTTCCAGACTGGCACGCCCGACCACTTCGCGAGCTCTTCGCACGTCTGCTGGGAGAAGCCGCGAAAGAGTATGCCGTCGTATATTCTGCCCAGAACGCGTGCTGTATCCTTGACACTCTCCTTTTTGCTGAAATGTATGTCGGGGCGCGTCAGATACTCGGCGCCGCCGCCTTCGTCGCGCGCGGCGATTATCGAGGAGTTCCTGGTGCGCGTCGAGCTCTTCTCGAAGATGAGGGCTATGTTCTTTCTGCGAAGCAGCTCCCCTCTTACGCCCGAACGCCGGCGCGCTTTAAGCTGCGCGGCGAGATTAACGAGATCCAGCATCTCCTCGTCGGTAAACGATGTCAGGCGCATCAGCGACCTGCCTTTCAAGCTATCCATCCATGTAAGCATTTATATTCTCCCTTTTCTACGTTTGTCTGTCATATTCTGAGGGCGTTCGTCAGTTTGTCCGCCCGGTATAGGCCTCGATGCCGGAGTTGTCGATCTTTGTCTTGAAGAATTTGTCGGCGGCCGCGTTCCACGCCTGGTTCCACGGGCGCGGATTGCCCTTCAGCTGCACGACCCAGAGCTTAAGCTGCTTCTTGTGCCAGTTCACAGAGCAGCTCGTCCCCCACGCGCCGCCATGGCCGAACCACGCCTCGTCGCCGTCCTCCTCCGGTGCGTTCAAACCGAGCGAATAGCCGCCAAGCCCCTTGGGTCGCGTCGACTTCGCGAGCAGATTCTTGACGGTCTCCTCGCGAAGCACCCTCACGCCGTTTTCGCCAACGCCCAGATTCATAAGCATCTTGTAGAACTTGAGCTGGTCCTCGGCGGTCGTCCAGAGTCCCGCGCCGGCAGATGCGAAAACGTGGCTGTCGTTGTACGGTCGCTGCTCCCACGGGTCTTGCAGACAGTACGCCGCGCTCTTGCCCTTGCGGCACTCGTACATCTCGATCTGCCGGCATAGTTGCTCGTCCGTCGGCCAGAACCAAGTATTCTTCATGCCTAGCGGCTCGAGGACGGACTTTTTAAGATAGTCCTCCCACTTCATGCCGGTAATAGTCTGCACGACGGCGGCGCCTATGTCAATGCCTGTATTGGAATACCGCACATTCGTGCCGGGCTCGAAGAGGAGCGGCTGTGCGGCCGCTGTCGCGGCTACGAACCTTACCCCCATCGCGCCAGACCACCCGCCGCCCGGTATCTCCCTCTGCTTGGCGGGTATCTCGAACGGAAAGCCCCCCGTGTGATTCATGACCATCCTGACCGTTAAGACGTTCTTCGCTTTCGTGAGAGTTTTTGTGCCGTCATCGTTGGCGCTCGCCACCCAGAGCTCGCGAAACTCCGGCAAATACTTCGAAACGGGGTCGTCGAGGTCGAGCCGCCCCTCTTCCACAAGTTTCGCCACGGTCACCCCGCAGAATCCCTTGGTCTGCGAGCACTGCATGAACACGTCATCCATCGACACCGGGCGCTTCGCCGCGACGTCAGCATATCCAACGCAAGCGACCTCTTGCGCGCCGTCGTTGTATAAAACAGATATCGCGCCGGGCAGCTCGCCGCTGTCGACCCATTGCGCGAGCGCGTCCTTCGCGTATGTCGTGCCGGAATCGCGAGCCTCGGCGCCTAAGCAAGCCAGAGCCGCGAACGCCGCAGCCAACGCCAGATTCAATTTCTTCACTTCAATTCACCTCCATTGTCATTGTCGAGTTTAGCAAGGAGCGCCACGACTGCCGTGTCGGTCCTCAAAATCCTTTGCCCTAGGGAATAGCGCCGAAAGCCCTTCGCCTCCAGCATGGCCACTTCTTCGCCGGTCCAGCCGCCCTCCGGCCCAACCGCCAGAAGGAGCCTCCCGCGGCCCGGCCCGCGCCCGGCCCCGTTCCCGGCCCCGGGGACCAAATACGGATGCGCGACCACGCGATCGCCGCCTGGAAACATATCGTCCAACTCGTCCTCCGCGAACCGCCTGAAGCCGCGCCGCACCACGACGCGCGGCACTATGCTCGTGCCGCTCTGCATAAGCCCGTCGACGAGAAACGGACGGTAATTCTCCTCTTTCAAGAGCGTCGCGCCCCAGAAGTCTTTCTCGACCTTCTTGGCCCCGACAAGTACGATTGTACCGACGCCAAGCGCAGCGAGCTGCGGCAAAAGCCGCTTCATAACCCGCGGGCGGGGCGGCGCCAGCACCAGATCGGCCCACGGACGAAGACTCTCGGTGTCATGCCGCACCGTGACCGCCACGCGCCATGAACCGGCTTCTGCACGCTCAATGCTCTCTATGACCCCGGTGCCTATAGGGCCGTCCAGCTCGCCTGTCTTGACCATCTGGCCTACTTCGCCGTGCAGCACTTCGACGATATGCGCCGCACGCGCGCCGCCGAACACTGCGACACCGCCGGATATCTCGTCCTTCTCGAACAGGATGCGGTTCACATCACCCCTCGGGCGCTTTACAACCCTACTGCCGCGCGCACCTTCTCCATCACCGGCGCCGCCGCCGCGCGAGCCTTGGCCGCGCCTGCTTGCAGTATGTCTTCAAGCGACGCAGGGTCTTTGGCCAACTCCTCGCGCTTCGCTCTGAAGGGATCGAACAGCCTGTGGTACGCCTCTAAGAGCGCCTTCTTCGCGTGGCCGTAGCCATACCCGCCCGCGCGGAAGCTCGCCGCCATCGCCTCGACCTCTTCCTTCGTCGCGAAGAGCTTGTAGAGCTCGTAGATAGAGTTGCCTTCGGGTTCCTTCGGCTCCTCCATCGTTTTGGAGTCGGTGACAATCGCCATTACCTTCTTCTTGATGGATTTCGCATCTTCAAAGAGCTCGATTGTATTGTGGTAGCTCTTTGACATCTTCTGCCCGTCGGTCCCGGGTATCGTCGCGACAGTCTCGGGGATGTATGCGTCGGGCAGCTTGAATATCTCGCCATACGCATTGTTGAACTTCTGCGCGAGATCTCTTGTCACCTCAAGGTGCTGCTTCTGGTCTTTGCCCACCGGCACCAGGTCGGAATTCATAATCAGAATGTCGGCGGCCATCAAAACCGGGTAGGCGAAAAGGCCGTGTGTCGCGTCAAAGCCGTGAGCCATCTTGTCCTTGTAGCTGTGGCAGCGTTCGAGAAGGCCCATTGGCGTGAGACACGACAGGTACCACGCCAATTCCTGCACTTCGGGGACGTCTGACTGCCGGTACATAACCGTCTTCTCCGGGTCCAGCCCGCAGGCGAGGTAGTCAAGCGCCACATCGCGTGTCGCCGCCCTCAGGGCCGCGCCGTCACGCACGGTTGTCATAGCGTGAAAATTCGCTATGAACATGAAGTTTTCGCCCTTCTCCTGAAGGTCGAACATCGACTTCATAGCACCGAAATAGTTGCCCCAGTGGAGTTTACCAGAGGGCTGTATGCCTGTTAAAATTCTCATGACGGCATATTATACCACATATTCTCTGCATGGCGCAACCCCCTACTGGCATGTGCTCAACTTTCTGGTGTGTTTTTTCCTGTGGCATCCACTCCCCTTTGAAATCACTTGGTTGCAGAAAAACCCACCCAGAGGTTAACGGCGGCAGCTGTGGACAGAGCCGTCGATT
>JAZQBR010000127.1:0-2174 GCA_045545855.1 Kiritimatiellia bacterium
TGGGACTGGTTTCATCAGTTTCGCTCCCCTTCGCCCCTCGGCTCCGTTTCACATTGATTCCGATGGATGCTCCTCCATATGGACGAGCGGTTTCCGACGCGCCGCCACATAGCGGATTGTCCCCTATTGCAGTCTTTCGACATTATTGTTCTCGCCATTTGATTTGCATCGTCCCTTTTACACGCAGAGGCCCTTCGCTCCACAGGCATTACCCCGCTTCTCTGCTACTATGGCCTCATCCGACTCCTCGTTTCGCTTTCGCTACTGCGAGGCCTCCCAAGTTCCTGACTGAACTTTCAAGGCGCGTCGTCCTTCTATGCCCCGCCGCGCCCGCGCGTCCAAAGCCGATTCGGGCGCACGGCGTCGGCTTCACAGCGTCTGAACTGCTGGCCGCGCGGAACTCAAGTAACGAGACTTTACGAAGAAGGTTCATTTGCATTGCGACTCACCTCTTTGTCCGGCAGGACTCCCGCATTCGGGTCGCCCCTCTCACGGCCTGCCGTCCTAATCACATCTCGGCTTGTTTGTGATTCATGTTCCTTTCATCATGATAGTTCAGCCAAGCTTGCCTTGGCGTACCAGACCCTTTTTACCTATAAGCTGACCCTTTTGACCCGGCTTCGATTTCGTGAAGACGTCCACTGGTTTCGGCACAGGCGGCGCGACCGTCCATGATGTGGGGCTTGTGCGGCGGACGGTCGGTCCGGACATGGGGGTCAAGGCGGCGGGCGGCATCCGTACGCTTGCGGATGCCGTCGCACTCATAGAAGCCAGCGCAAATCGCCTCGGCTGCTCGGCCGGGGTGGAGATACTTTCGGAACTCTAGGATATGTTTAAGCAGTTGAGGGAATAGCAGATCTGAATGTACATCTGCCCTCAGACCAGGTGGGGGCTGGAGGAGGATGGGGTCCGGCAGGAGTCAGAAAGTGCGGAAGGCGGGCCGTAATGCTTGTGAAGAACGGCGAACGACCATTTGTGCATCTAGGAGGATTGCGCGGGGAGCAAGGCCGGGATTGCGTATGCGTTGCATGAGCGAAGCGACGGCTGTTTCCGCGAGACGCTTTACCGGTTGACGGATGGTTGTGAGCGGCGGATTGAGGAACTTGGCCATCTTTGCATCGTCGAATCCGGCGACGCGGACTTTCGCCGGCACCGTTATCCCCAATGCCGCAAGGGTTTGAAGAAGCCTTGCGGCAAGAGGATCGTTTCGGCAAACAAATGCGTCGGGGCGATCTTTCCCGCGCATCAGGAGCTTGAATGCGGCAATGTCGCCGGGGTCGGTCTCTACGATGAAGTCGTTTCGCCATGCAAGTCCGGCGTCGATGACGGCCTGCGCCACTCCTTGTATCCGGCCTCTGATCGTGCTTGCGTAGTTCGGTTGCGTCAGGAAACGTATTTTTCGCGCTCCGGCGTCAAGCAGGTGCTTTGCGAGCCTGTAGCCTGCCTGCACGTTGTCTATGCCAACCAGGTCATATGCGCTCCTTTCGGGCGGCGGCAGGTAATCACGGTCTATCAGCACTACGGGTATTTTCTTGGCTGCCAGGGCGTCCAGCACCTTTCTGGTCGCTTCGTGGGAACCTGGTATGAGATCTACCGGTTCAAGTAGAACACCAGCCGTACGCCGCGACGCGTATGCCTCTGCGAGCGCGAGCGCCCAACTGCCGCGTTCGCTGGCATCCGGCACGGAGACATCCCCCAGCAGCGTATCGTATCCTGCCTTTCTGGCGGCTTCAGCGACATTGTCGCAGAGGTCGGTGAAAAAGTCTATCGTGTGATAGTCGGGTGCGATTACGCCGATGGAACCGGTTGCGTTCAAGGCGGCGAAGGTGAGGTACGACCCTGATCCCGTGCGCGATTCGAGAAGACCTTCGCGCTTCAGTTCCCTAAGCGCGCGTTCGATCGTGGGGCGGCTTACACCGAACCGGCGTACGAGCGCCTCTTCGCTCGGGAATCTTTCTCTCGATTCGTATTTGCCGTTCAAGATCTCGCGTTTCAGCGTATCTGCTACCGCAAGGTATTTTGCGTTTGTTGTGGTCATGCCCCAATTATACCATACAAACCAGTGTACAAAAATCTGCTAAAGCAGGTTTTTGCATGGGGCATGCCGCAGGGCGTTGCGGCACTGGACGGCTAAATGATAGAATGTCAGCAGCATGAGAAGAATAGCAGTCATA
>JAZQBR010000128.1:0-2965 GCA_045545855.1 Kiritimatiellia bacterium
TGGGGGGCGTATGGTTTTCTTAACTTTCAACAATCGCCATCTTTGAAGCAAAATCCCTCGCTGAAGCCCGCTTAACAGGCTCTCTCGCTCCATTCCGGTTTTGCTCGCTACAGCATTCCGCTTTTGCTTTCACCGCGACACCACCAAAATACCTGGAGACCCGTTCCGCACCCGTCAATCCCATTATGACGCTAAATGAAAAAATGTCAAATACCCCCTTGCATTGTCCACCGCATTTATGGTAAACTACCCGCCACCTTGACAAAATCAAAAAAACTGTCACATGAAAAAACTACTTCTGCTCGCTTCGGCGACAATCGTCTGCAACCAAGCTTTATCAGCCGGTTTCGGCCTATATGAGGCCTCTTCGCGCGGCAATGCCCTAGGTGGCGCTCTCGTCGGCAAAACCGGAGACGCCACAGCCAACTACTTCAACTCCGCAAATTTGACGGATTCAACTAATGTGTCCGTTGTTGTAGGCGCCACATTCATCAACCCCTTCTGCGACGCGAAATGCGACGGCAGGTCGCAGACGAAGATGAACCCGGGCTGGTTCGTCGCCCCGACGTTCTACTTCTCCGTCCCGCTCCCGTATGACTTCACCTTCGGCTGGGGCAACTACTCCGAGTTCGGCCTCGGCACGAAATATGGCAGCCACTGGGATCTCGCCGGCGACACGCTCGAGACGACGATGAAGCAGTATACCTTCAACCCCAACCTCGCCTACAAAGTGACCGACTGGTGGAGTGTCGCGGCAGGCTTCAGAATGAGCTACATCGAGTTCGAGAACTACAAAGAGCCTCACTGGGGAGAAAACCTCTTTGTCGACCAGCTCCACATGACGCTACCGAACTATCCTAACGCCTATCGCCTCAAGAGCCACCTCAAGGGTGACGATTGGGACTTCGGCTACAATATCGCGACATCGTTCAAAATCACTACAAATCTCACGCTCGGCGTCATCTACCGCTCGCGCATACGCCACAACATCAAGGGCGACTTCAGTCTTAACGGCTATGTCAACAGCCCCTACGGGCGCGTCCCCCAGCACGAGAGCTCCAAGGCGAGCGCGAAACTTAGGCTCCCGCAGTCCATAACCTTCGGCGCCAATTACGACGTAACCGAGCGCTTCAGGGTCGGTACGGCGGTCACCTGGACCGAATGGTCGAGCGTGCACGCCATCAAGTTCGTCATCCCCAAGTACGGCTACACCGAAAATCTCAGCTGGCGCAACGCCTGGCGCTATGGCGTAGGCGCCGAGTACGACCTCACAGACTGGCTTACGGTGCGCGGCGGCTATGTGTACGACCGCGACCCCTGCAACAACGGCACGACAATGCTGCCTGCCGGCGACCGTCACATCATCGCCACTGGCCTCGGCTTCAAGCTCATGGAGAATCTGCGCCTCGATATCGGCTACAGCCTTGTCATGATGCAAGACTCCTCCAAGCGCATACGCCTCACGAGAATGGACGGCCAGACCGAATACCACAAGTTCTCCGTCGACAACTCGTACTCCCATCTAGTCTCGGCCTCGCTCTCATACTCCTTCTGAGTTCCGGGACTCGCCCGCGAAATTTTCGCGGTTTTGCCGTGCGCACCCAGTCCGTGATTTGATATAATATCGGGCGATGCGCACGGTTCTTCATGTAGATATGGATGCGTTCTTCGCGTCCGTCGAGCTTCTCGCCCACCCGGAATGGCGCGGCAGGCCCCTCATTGTCGGCTCTGGTCCCCACGAACGCGGGGTCGTGTCGACCTGTTCGTACGAAGCGCGCAAGTTCGGCGTCCGCTCGGCGATGCCTTCCCGCACAGCCTATCAGCTGTGCCCGCATGCGATATTTGTTGCACCAAACATGTCCCTGTACAAAGAAGTCTCGACTAAAGCCTTCGAGATTTTCGGCCACTACTCCCCGTATGTCGAAGGGGTTTCAATAGACGAGGCGTTCCTTGACATTAGCGGCACAATCCATCTCTTTGGCGGCGCGCGGGAACTGGCCGAGGCTTTGCGCGACGAAATCAGGCTCGGCTGCGGCGTCACTTGTTCGGTGGGCATAGCCCCCAACCGCATACTGGCCAAAATCGGGTCTGAAGAGAACAAGCCGGACGGCTTGACGATGATGCCATTCGAGCCTCGGGAGATAGCCCGTTTTCTCGCCCCGCGGCCGATATCGATTCTATGGGGCGTCGGCAAAAAGACGGTAGAGCTGCTCAAACCTTACGGCATAACGACTTGCGGACAAATCCAGAGCATGGATTTAGCCGCTCTCGCGCGCCTGATGGGTTCGCAGACAGCCGCCATGTCGCTAAAGGAGTACTCCTTTGGCAGGTCTGACGACCGCGTATACTGGGAGCCGGGCGACGAAAAATCCGTATCGCGCGAACACACCTTCGAGATTGACGAGAAGTCCCGCGAAGCGGCCCGGGCAAAACTGTTGGAGCTGGTCGCGGAAGTCGGCATGCGCTTTCGCCGCGAAACGAGATGGGCGAAAACCGCCAGACTGAAGCTCCGGGACGCCGCCTTCAAGACGATTACGCGCCAGACGACGTTCGACAGGCCGTCACGCGACGATTTCGCCTTCAGAGCCGCCGCCCTCTCGCTCTTCGACGCCGTCTGGCCCGAATCCATCGCCTGCAAAAGCGACGGCGGTGCCGTGAGGTTGATCGGCTTCGGCGTGACAAACATACAAAACCACCCCGAAAACTGCGAAACCCTCGACTTGTTCGGCGAAGCCGCCGACACGACGAGGGTTAAGCACGAGCGGCTTTCAGCCGCCATCGACTCGCTCAGAGAACAAGGTTTCCTGAGCTGAAGAGTTTAAAACAAAAAAAATAGCCGGCGGCGTCCTACTCTCGCACGGGCGAGTCCCGCACTACCCTCGGCGATGAGGCGCTTGACTTCAGTGTTCGGAATGGGAACTGGTATGACTGCCTCTCTATGGCCACCGGCTTGAAAGCCGCAAGC
>JAZQBR010000129.1:0-4130 GCA_045545855.1 Kiritimatiellia bacterium
TCTAGGTTCCCCGACGCGATGTCCCGAAAGCTCTTCTCGCTGCCGAGATCGCTGAAGTTCCTCACCAATTGCGCGCGGCTCAGGCCGTGCGTCTCCGCCCATGCCGCGATCTTCGCGGCGGTTTCGACCAGTTCGTTTTTCATTCTTGTATTCTCCCTTCTTTGTTGTTGATGTATCCGCCGTAGCACGGCTGGCCGCGCGTTTCGACGCGCACGCCGCGCTTGACGGCAACTGTGACACGGCACCCGCCGTGCCTCTCGTATTCGAGATCGCGCTTCACGAGCCGCAAGAGCATCTCGTCGCGCTCCTTGGCCTTGCGGACACGCTCCTTACGGAGTCTCTCGTGGTAGTTTTTAATTGCCTATCGCTCATTTCGCGAGCCTCCCCAGTATCGAGAGCGCCCAGCCGGCGAGCATCAGCCACTCGACCGTGCGCTCCAGTATGTCGTACATGTCGCGCCGGTCGACCGGTTCGCGCCTCTGGCGCTCCAGCAGCGCTTCTTGCCACATTTCACTGTATTTGGCCATTGGTATTCCTCCTTGTTTGGTTGTTTTGGTTCAAGACATTCATGCATACGCCATCGCCCGCTCTTCTGCCTCCAGCGCGGCGAGCGCCGCCGCGCCCGTATCGGGGCGGCGCTCTTCAGTCCGCTCTTCCTCCGCCGTCGCCGGCACGCCGCCTCTGAGCCCCCAGGTGGGGCGAGCCGTCCCCGGCGAGCCGTCTTCCATCCGCGTCATCACCGGCCCGCGCGTGTCGTAGGCCGTGACGACCGTCCTGACCGCCGCGCGATTCGCCCTCTGCTCGTGGCGCCCCGCGCCGCGAAGGTCGAATATCCCCGTCTCGTTCACGAAGTCCGGCGGCGCGCTCACGCAGGGCGCCGCGCCGTCTATGACCGTCCCGGCCCTGAAGTCGCGCCACGTCTCGGCGAGTTCGATGCTCGCGCCCCTCGTCGCCGCCGTCACGGGGTCGAACCTCACCACGACCGGCGCGCCGTCGTACTGCCAGCCGTTCCTGGTCGCGAAGGCGTACTCGTGTTTGAGCCCCTCCATCTGCGTCTCGGCGGTCACGAACACCATCCCGCCGCGCCGCAGCTGGCGCCGCGCCGCAACCGGCATCGCGTAGCGCTCAAGCCCCTCGGGTACCGGCAGCCCGTTCGCCGCCGCGCCCTGGTAGAGCTCCTCGGGGCTCCACGTGCCGTAGGTCTTCGACTCCACCTTCTCCCACCTGAGGTACTCGACCGCCTTGTTGAGCGCCGTCAAAAACTGCTTCAGCGTTGGGAAGTACTTCCTCGGGTCGGCGCTCCCCGAGAGTACCTTCATCCAGTTGAGGTTCTCCTTTCTCATCTCGCCGCGGTAGCGGCCTATCTGGCCGTAGCCCGGCAGGAAGATCGAGAGCGCCGTCCAGAGACGGTTGAAGTAGTTCTCGACGAGCTTCTGGTTCGGCCTGCCCTTGGCGTCCACGATTCCGACGCCGGCCGTCTTTAGAAAGTCGATTGTCGGCTTGGCCTGCCAGCTGCCGCCCTCCAAAACGACCTTCTTCGGCATGTAGCCCTGCTGCCGCCATACCTCGTGCATGACGTTCGCGACGTCACACGCCCGGTAGCCGTCCGAAGTCCTCATCACGTAGCCGAAGCCGCAGAAGAAGTCCGTCGCGCAGTCGATGCCGGCCAAGAGCTGGTACCTGGCCGCGCGCCATCCCCAGCGGTCGCCCGCCTTGTCCCCGCGCCCGGCCCACGGCACCGCCACCGCCACATTTACGCTCGCGTCGTCCCACACCTGGCGCTCGCCCGGGAGGAGCAGCCGCCCCGTCTCCTCGTCGCGCCTGAGCCACCCGGGGACGTATATTCCGTTGTTCTGCCCCTCGCGTCCGTCGCGGTACCGCGCCGTCACGACCGGCGACACCTCGCGCATCGCCCGCCTCACCTCGACGGGCAGCGTGTGCTTCGAGGCGCGGTCGGCCAGGATCGCCGCGCGCGTCTCCGGCTTCAGGCACGTCGCCGGGTCGTGCGCCGCGATGCGCGCCGCCATCGTCATCGAGCCTGTCCGCTCCGCGCGGTTCGACTGCAGGTAGATGCTTCTCAGGCATTTCTTCTCGTCCTCGTCGAGCGTGACCACCGGCGGCCGCCCGCTCTTCGGCGCGTCGGCGAGCGCGGCGACGCCGCCCTCGTCGAACTTCGCCGCCCAGCGCCGGTATGTCGTCGCCGACACCCCGGCCGCCAGCAGCGCCACTTCGATCGTCGCGCCTTCGCTCATGCGCCTGCGCACCTCGCCGACCTTCGCCGCTCTCTCTGCCGATTTGTCCATGTCGCTATGCTCCTGATGTTGCCATTGTGGAAATGTTGCCAGTTCCAATGTTGCCAATTCTCAATTTATCCTCCGTAGCCCTTGGCGAAGGAGGATTGGTTATTGGTATTGGCTGCTGGCAACACTTTCACATTTCCACATTTCACCGCCTCTTGCCCTTGGCAGGGCGAGGCTGAACCTCCTCCTCGATCACCGCCCGGAAGTCCTCCGGCAGGTACTCGAGCGCCCGGCGGAATTCCCCGAGAATCGCCCCGCGAATCTCCATCGGTACCGACTGCCAGTTTGCCCAAACGCCCGGCAGGCTCTTCACGAGCCGAATCGCGATCGCGGTATAGTCTGCCGCCGCCTTGCCGCCGGTCTTCGACACCTTTCCGCCGGCCGCCGCCTTCCACCGCCTTATCGGCGTCTCGCCCCTCAATATCGCCTCCATCGTATCGAAAAGATCCCCCTGCTCGTACTGCACCTCCAGATTTGATGGCCGAACTGCGTTCGGCCTATCCCCCGCCTCCACGGTCGCCTTCAGCAGCTCAATCCCCGCCAAAACATCGTTTTTCGACACGCCCAGACGCTCGGCAATCTCCTTCGCGCTCCAACCCTTTTCCAATGCGGTTTCATGTGAAACCGCATGGGAGGGCCGCGCTCTGTCGCGGCCTTTGAAGTTGCCCTCGTTCCCCGTGCGGCGCTGGTACTTCTCAGGGTCTGCCGCCGCAAGCACCTCGCGCTCGTGGCATTTGAGATATGCCATTACGCGCGTGCCGGTCGTCACCTTGCGCATCATCGAATTCTTCGAGATGACAAACTCGGCGACGCTCAAGTCCCCCAGGTCGAACACCTGCGCTTCGGTCTCCGTCTCGCCCGCGGCGATAAGCGCGTTCATGCGCCCTATCCCGTCGATCACGAACCATTTTTGATTGTTGCCAGTGTTGCCAGTTTCCAATTGGCCATTGGTTTTGGAATTGGCAACATTTCCACATTGGCAACATTCCTCGTTCCCCTCGTCGGGAATCACGGCTATAGGCGAGAGCACTCCCGCTTCGCCCACCGAGTTGGCGAGCGCCGTCCTGTCCTCGCTCGAGGCAGAGTACGCCTCGGCGTCCGCGTGCGGCTTGCAGTCTGCAAGCTTGATTTTCATCATCTTGTAGGTAGGTCTTTTCATTTTCGGTTCCTTTTTCGTATCGGAGCGGCGGGCTTCAGCCCGCATATCTCCCGCGGCTTTCCCATCACGCCACCTCCACGCCCATGCGCCTGAGGCCGCGCGCTATCTTTGTGTTTGCCCGGCGCTTGCCGTGCAACACCTTGCTCAAGTGCTCGCGCGAGCACCCGAGCCGCCTCGCCGTCGCCGCCACGCCCGCATAGCTCAGACGCGCCGTCAACCCAGTATTTTCTGCGTTTTTGCTCATCTCTGTCCTTTCTTTCGTCACGTTCTTTTGGTATAATATCTCTGTCACCGTGTGACAGTTGGTAGTGTAGCAAATCTGCTACCGCATGTCAATAGGGTGAAGTAGATTTGCAACAAGAAATCATGAGCATATTTGCTACACGACTGAAAGAGCTGCGCGCGACTGAATCCCAGTCTGCGTTCGCAGCTGCTATTGGCGTGAACCGTGTTCAATACGCCAAATATGAGAGTGGCCTAAACGCACCCAGCGTTGAAATCCTCGAGCGCATCTGCCGCGTTCATGCGTGCTCAGCGGACTGGCTGCTCGGGCTTCGCGCCACCCCCTCCAACTCCTCCACTCCCACACTCCCCCACTCCCTCACTCCCTCACTCCCCCACTCCTCCATCGCGTCCTCCTCGCCCGCGATATCGGGCCGGGCGGCTTCAGC
>JAZQBR010000130.1:0-14553 GCA_045545855.1 Kiritimatiellia bacterium
CCCCCGAAGACATGGCTCAGGTCGTTCGAAAGATTGAATCGACCGGCAACAGGCGCATAGTCCTGTGCGAGCGGGGCGCCTCGTTCGGCTACCACAATCTTGTCGCTGACATGCGCTCGCTTCTCATCATGCGCGAGCTCGGCTACCCGGTTGTAATGGACGCGACCCACTCGGTGCAGCGCCCCGGCGGGCTGGGGACGGGTTCCGGCGGCGACGGCAGGTTCGCCCCGGCGCTGGCGCGGGCGGCGGTCGCGACGGGCGTAGACGGCGTGTTCATGGAGACCCATCTCAACCCGAAGGTCGCCAAAAGCGACGCGGCCAACGCCATCAGGTTTTCGGAGGTCGAGCGCCTTTGGAAGACGCTCATAAAGATAAACGAGGTAATCCGTTCTTGAGAATGCGCGCCATAGCCGCCGCGCTTGCAGCGCTGGTCGCCGCCCCCGCCCCGGCGGAGGCGGCCGAAGGCTCGGCCGCTTCGCACGGCGCCGAACTCGCCGCGGCGATGGAGCGCGACAAGACGCGGCTGGTTGCAGCGTATTCAAACTGCGTCTCGCGGCTCGACCATCCGGCGCGCGGCGTCGTGGTGCCGGTCGAGAGCCATCCCGACGGCTCGGTCAAGGTCGACGCCGTCGTGGGCGAGGCCCAGTTCTTCGAGAAGGAAGGTCTCGTCTGGTGTGGCGACGTGACGGTTCGCGAATACGGCCTCAAGGGCGAGGTCAGGCTGGAGCTTTCGGCGAAGAGCGGCGTTGTCGACCGCGCCACCAGAAGCGGCTGGCTGGAGGGCTGCGTCAGCGGCAGCTACGGCGCGACGACCCTCGCCGGGCGCGGCGTATACTTCTCGTTCGAGGAGGAGTATGTGAAGATTTTTGCGGATGTGGAGATAACGTCCACCGACATAAAATTCGAAGGAGTGAAGCTGTGACGATATTAGCGACAATACTGCTGGCCCAGACGCTGGCCGCGGCGGGCGCGGAACCCGAAGCCGGGGCGGCCGAGACGCCCGCCGGGGCGACGGAGGTTCTCGTCGAGGCCGCCGCCGGCGACCGCGCCGCCTCGCCGCGCACCGTCAAGGTGACGAGCGACCGCGCGACGTATCTGCGCAAGGACGGCGTCCTCGCGTTCGAGGGCAACGTCTCGGTCGAGGATGTCGAGTTCAAGATGCACGCGAGGGAGGTCAGCCTCTTTCTCGAGGGCACCAACACCCTGAAGCGCGTAGTCGCCATCGGCGATGTCGCCGTCACGAACGGCTTGAGGTCGGGCTCGTGCGCCAAGGCGACCTACAACAAGGCGCTTTCGAAGGTAGTGCTCTACGGCGACCCCGAGGCCGGGGTGATGGCCGTTTTGAGGGACGGCGGCAAGCGCCGCAGTGAAGTCGAGGGCCGCAAGATCACTTTCTGGATAGACACCGAGCAGGTGGAGGTCGAGGGCTCCACGGTCACTGTGGACGCCAGCGGCGTGGATATGAAAGAAGGGGCGAAGTCTCTTCTCGGCAAATGAGGTTCATGCTGGTCTGATGGAACGCAAAGATGACATAGTCGCCAAGGCGATGAGCGCGATGGCCGCCGAAAGAACGGCGGCCAAGGCCGCGCCTCGCGCCGCAGGCCCCGACCTGAAGGCCTCGGGTCTCGTCAAGGTGTATGGCGACAGGACGGTTGTCAACGGCATGGACGTCGCCTGCTCGTGCGGCGAAATCGTCGGGCTGCTGGGGCCGAACGGCGCCGGCAAGACCACTACCTTCTATATGGTCGTAGGCCTCGTCAAGCCCAACGGCGGCAGTGTCGTTTTCAGAGGCGAGGACGTGACGGACCTGCCGGTCTACATGCGCGCCAGAAAGGGTCTCGGCTATCTGGCCCAGGAGGCGAGCGTCTTCAGAAAGCTCTCTGTCTGGGACAATGTGATGGCTATTCTCGAGACTCTGCCCATGGACAGGAAGAGCCGCCGCCGGCGCGCCGAGGAGCTTCTCGCCCCGTTCGACCTTATGAAGGTCGCCAAGCAGAGCGCCTACACGCTCTCGGGCGGCGAGCGCCGAAAGCTCGAGATCGCCCGCGCGCTCGTGAGAAACCCCGCGATACTCATGCTCGACGAACCTTTCGCGGGCGTCGACCCGCTCTCGGTGAGCGAGATACAGGATATCGTCCGCAGGCTCGCCGCGGACGGCCTGGGGATAATCATAACCGACCACAATGTGCGCGAGACGCTCTCGGTCGTCGACCGCGCCTACATGGTCTACAACGGTCGCCTTCTCAAGGAGGGTACCGCCGCCGAGCTGGTGAAGGACGAAGACGTCCGGGCCCGCTACCTGGGCGACGGGTTCAGGATGTAAACGGATTTTCCGGAGAACAAAAGAAAGGAGTAATGCCATGAGCATTGAAGTTACGATGAGACACAGCGACGTAAGAATCGAGTCGCTCAAGGAGTACGCGGAGCTGCGCATGCAGAAGCTGGCGGCCAAGTTCCCCAAGGTGACGACCATCAACATCGTGATCGACGTGGATGTCAAGAAGCACATGTACATGGCCGAAGTCGTGGCGAACCGCCTCGGCGAAACGGCGGTGGGGGCGAAGGAGTTCTCTGAGAGCGCCAAGAGCGTCATCGACGCCGCGGCGGCCCGGGCCGAGCGCCAGCTCCTGAAGATGCGCGTCAAGGCGCGCAAGGGGACGGTCCGCAAGCAGCGCGCCGCCTCTGCGAAGAACTGAAGGCCGCCCAAGGCAAAGCCGCCCGCGCCACGCACGACATGAAGCAGCTGCCCGCCATAACAGCAGTGAACGGCCAGAAGGTCACGGCGAACGACTTCTATGAAGCCGGGCGCGAGCGCCTTCGCCTGAAGCTCGTAGCGGGCGAGAAGAACCTCGATCGCGTCATAGCCGAGACGACGACTAATCGCCTCGGTTTGGCGCTGACAGGGTTCTTCAAGTGCTTCGAGCGGCGGCGCGTGCAGGTCGTGGGCAACGCCGAGTACGCCTACATCATGTCGCTCTCCAGCGAAGAGCGGGCCAAGCGCATACGCGACGTCTACGAGCACGGCGGGTGGCTGTTTATCATCACGAACGGCCACCATGTGACGCCCGAGGGGCTGGGTCTCGCGCCCGGCTACAGGGTGGTGCTGCTCGAGACTCCGCTCAAGACGAGCGAGTTTACGCGTCACGCGATGTTCATACTCGAGCGCCTCGCCGCCCCGCAGACGACTCTGTACGGCACTATGATAGAGGTGTGCGGCATCGGGGTTCTCTTCGAGGGCGACCCCGGCCTCGGCAAGAGCGAGACGGCCCTCGGCCTGATAAAGCGCGGCTCGGCCCTCGTGGCCGACGACCTCACTTGCGTGCGCAAGGATATCGCCAACAACATTTTGTTCGGCAGCGCCAGCGAGGCGACCGCCGGCTACATGGAGATTCGCGGCATCGGCATAATGCACGTGCCGAGCGTATTCGGCGTGAACGCGCTTCGCGGCGAAAAGCGCCTGCATCTCGTAATCACCTTCAAACGCCTGGAGGAGATCCGCA
Organism: Kiritimatiellia bacterium; assembly: GCA_045545855.1. Lineage (GTDB taxonomy): Bacteria > Verrucomicrobiota > Kiritimatiellia > RFP12 > UBA1067 > UBA1067. The sequence continues at coordinate 3,501 of JAZQBR010000130.1, forward strand.
GCGAGGTCGACCGCATCGGGCAGACGCGCAAAATGCGCACAATACTCGGGGTGGATGTGCCGAATATCATAATCCCCGTTTCGGAAGGGCGCGACCTCGTCAATCTGGTCGAGACCGCCGCCCAGCAGCAAAAATTGATTTCCGCCGGCTACAACCCGGCGGCGGAGCTTTCGGCCCGTCTGCGCAGCCGCGCCGGCGAGCCTGGTAAAAACGACAAGCGGAAGGGAAGACGCTAATGGCAGAAGAGAAAATCGTCAGGGAGTTTACTCTCCTAAACAGGTACGGTATGCATGTCCGCCCGGCAGGGCTGTTCGCCAAGACAGCCAGCCGCTTCGACGCAGACGTGGAAGTCGAGAAAGACGGCAATGTCGTCTCTGGCAAGTCCATCATGGCGCTGATGACGCTCGAGGCGTCGTGCGGCACGGTTCTGAAGGTGACTGCGACCGGCCCCGAGGCCAAGGACGTCCTGGACGAGCTTGAAGCGCTCATCGCGCGCAAGTTCGACATTCCGGATGAACAGTAGCCGCCAGTCGATAACAGCGGCCGGCTTGCCGGCGGCGAGGGGTTTCGCCGCCGGCCCGGTGTTCGTGTACAGAGGCGACGACGAGATACCGATACCCGAGTATCTCGTAGAGCCTGGCCGCGAAGACGCCGAACTGCAGCGCTTAAGGCGCGCCGTCCAGATGACGAAGCGCGACCTTGAAGGGCTCATATCCGTCCTGCGCGAGCGCACGGGGCGCGCCGACGTTCGCGTGTTCGAGTGCCATCTCATGATACTCGAAGACGCGCTGCTGACGGACGAGACCGAGAAGCATATCGTCCGCGAGAGGCTGAACGCCGAGGCGGCCGTCAAGAAGACGGCCAAGGGCGCGCGCGCGCAGTTCGAGCGCATGAACGACCCGTACTTTCGCGAGCGGGTGAGGGATCTTGACGATATCGAGCGCAGGTTGCTCAAATCGCTCACAGGCTACAACCACAATCCGCATCTTGAGCTGAAGAAGCCGTCGATTGTGGTCGCCGACGATCTGACGCCGTCGGAGACCGTACAGCTGCCGCGCGAGTACGTGCTTGGCTTCGCCACGAACGGCGGCTCGCCGACGAGCCATGTCGCCCTTCTGGCGCGCGCCTTGGCGCTGCCGGCGGTGTGCGGCCTCGGCGACATAACGTCGCGGGTCGTGCCGGGCCAGACGGTCTTGCTGGACGGCACAAACGGCGCTGTAACCATAAATCCCGACGCGGAGACGGCCGCCCAGTTCGAGTCGCTGATACGCCGCCAGCGCGAGCTGGCGGCCGAGGCCGCTTCGGGCGCGCCGGCGGGTACGCTGCTGGGCGGAGGCGAAGTTCTCATCTGCGCGAATGTCCACCCTGGCGTGCCTGTCGCCGGCGCCAAGGAGTACGGCGCGCGCGGCATCGGCCTCTACCGAAGCGAATACCTCTGGCTGAACGGCGAAAAGGAGCCGACCGAGGACGAACAGTTCGACGCCTACCGCTCCGCCGCGCGCTTCGCCGAGAAGCTTCAGGCCGGTTCGTTCGCGACGATACGCCTTTTGGATATCGGCGGCGACAAGCTCGTAAGAGGCATTTCAGCCAAGGAGTCGAATCCGTTTCTCGGCAACCGCTCGATACGCTATCTTCTGTCGCACAGGCAGGTCATGCGCACGCAGATGCGCGCCATCCTCCGCGCTTCGGCGTTCGGCAGGCTGCGCATCATGTACCCCATGGTCTCGTGCATCGAAGAGATTCGCGAGAGCGCGATGGAGCTCGAGGCGGTCAAGCGCGGGCTGCGCGAGGAGGGGGTCGCGTTCGACGAGAAGCTGCCTGTGGGCGTGATGATAGAAGTGCCGAGCGCGGCGCTCAACGCCGCCGAGTTTGCGCGGCACGTCCAGTTCTTTTCTATCGGCACGAACGATCTCGTGCAGTACACGATGGCCGCCGACCGCGGCAACGAGTCCGTCGCCCACCTCTACCAGCCGATGAACCCCGCAGTCGTCTCGCTTGTCAAGATGACGATCGCCGCGGCGGACGCCGCCGGCATTCCCGTGAGCGTCTGCGGCGAATCGGCCGCCGACCCGGTTCTCGGCCCCTACTGGGCCGCGCTTGGCGTCAAGGAGCTTTCGATGAGCGCGACGTACATACCGGCGATATCGAAGGTCTTTTCGGGGCTCGCCCGGGCCGACCTCGACGAGTATGCGCGCGTCCCTGACGCCTTGCCCGCTTCAGCCACGGCGCAGGAGCGTTTCGACGCCTGCCACGCCTGGCTCGCGGCGAAGCTCCCGCACCTCAAGGACAGTCTGATAATATGACGGCTCTCCCCGAAATCGTCCTGGAGGCCGTCGGTTCGGCCACAGGCGAGGTGGCTATCGACAACCGCGAGGTCCTGCCCGAGGCGACGATAGAGGCGACGGGCTTCCCGCGCCGCCATGTCGCGGCGAAGGGGACTTCGCTCTTCGACCTCGCCGTGCGGGCCGCCGGCGAGCTGCCTTGCGACGCTCTGCGCAACGCCGGGGGCGTCGTTTTCGCCACGTTCTCAGGCGAGTCGCGTTTTCCCTCGCTCGCCGTCAGGGTCGCTTCGGCGCTCGGCATTTCTCCTTCGGCGCCCGCTTTCGATCTTCAGATGGCGTGCAGCGCCTATCCCTACGCGGTCTACCTCGCCTCTCGCATTTCGGTCGATACAGGCAAAAGCGTGCTTGTCATCGACGGCGATCTCCAGTCGGCGCTTTCGGACCCCGCAGACGCCGAGACGACCCCGCTGTTCTCCGACGCCGCCACCGCGACGCTTGTGCGCGCTTGCGGCTCTTCAGGCGCCACGAGCCATTTCGCCGCGTATTCGAGATACGCGACCGACCTCTCATGCCCTGCCGCCGGACCGATTTCGATGGACGGCTTCGGTGTTTTTTCGTTCGTCGCGACCGAGGTCGCTTCTTTTCTCAAGGACTTCATACGCGACGCGGCCGAGCCGCCCTTTGACGGATTCGTCCCCCATCAGGCCAATATGTACATGGTGCGCCGTCTCGCCCGGTCGCTTGGTCTTTCGGATATACTTCTGACGAGCGGCGAGGAGTTCGCGAATCCAGGCTCCGCGTCTATACCGCTTACGCTCGCGCGCCGGGCGCGCCCCGGCCGGTACCTGCTCGCCGGTTTCGGCGCGGGTCTTTCGGCCTCTGCCGTAACGGTACGGCTCTGAGTGACAGGCGCGGCGAAATTTGGTATAATAACGGCGATGTCAGAGAATGAACACATAGCCCTGCCGCTGAAGTATAGGCCGATGACCTTCGAGGATGTCGTAGGTCAAAGCCACGTCGTGCGCACCCTTCGCCATGCGATAGAGTCCGGCAGGGTCGCCAACGCGTATCTCTTTGTCGGGCCGCGCGGTATTGGCAAGACGACGCTTTCTCGCATCTTCGCAAAGGCTCTCAACTGCACTTCGCCGAACGGGGTCGAGCCCTGCGGCAAGTGCACGAACTGCCTGGAGATAGCCGCCGGCCGTTCCCTTGACGTGACCGAGCTTGACGCCGCTTCGCACAACAAGGTCGAGGACGTAAAGACCATCATCGACGCCGTGCAGTTCAAGCCTGCCTCGTCGCGCTACCGCATATTCATCGTCGACGAGTGCCACATGCTCACGAATGCGGCGTGGAACGCGCTTCTGAAGACGCTTGAGGAGCCGCCGCCGCATGTGCGTTTTGTTTTCGCCACGACAGAGGGCGACAAGGTTCTCGCGACAATCGTCTCGCGCTGCCAGCGCTTCGACCTCAGGCGCATACAGACGAACGACATCGTCTCGCGCCTGAAGTACATCTGCTCGCGCGAGGGCGTCGCCGCTGACGAGGATGCGCTTCTCGCCATCGCGCGCGGCGCCGAAGGCGGCATGCGCGACGCGCTTTCTTCCCTGGATCAGCTCATTTCGTTTACCGGCGACAAGGTTACTGAAGAGGACGCCCTCGGCGTCTTCGGTCTCGTCTCGCGCAGCGCCCTTGAAGGGCTGGCCGGCGCGATTCTGCGCGGCGATGTCGCCGCGCTTCTCTCTTACATCGAGACGTTCGACTCCGCCGGCAAGAATATGCGCCGGTTGTCGGCCGAGCTCCTGAAACATTTTCGCAATCTCGTTGTCGTGCAGGCGCTGGGGCCGGGCTCTTCGTGCGTCGAGGCCACCCCCGAGCAGGTGAAGGTGCTCGTCGAGCAGGCCAAGCTCGTCGACCCGGGCAGGATATTCAGAATATGCGACCAGCTTGCCGAGATGGAGGACAAGCTCCGCTACGCGCTCAGCGTGCGCACGCTTATCGAGATGACGCTCATACGCGCGAGCCGCATAGCCTCCACCGCCACTATCGAGGAGCTTATGAAGGCGGTGCGTGCGCTCAAGAGCGGCGGCGGCGGCGCGGCCAGCGCGCCGGTCGCGTCCGCAGCGCCCATGGCGCCCGCAGCGCCCGCAGCGCCCATGGCGCCCGCAGTACCCGCAGCGCCCATGGCTCCCGCAGCACCCGCAGCGCCGGCCGCTACCGCAGCGCCCGAAGAGCCGCAGGCGCAGCGCGATCGAATTCTCAACGACGACAAGTTAAACTCGATTCTCGCTACCATACCGGGCGCGAGGGTCAGCGACATAAAGGAGGCCAGATAATGTTCAGCTGTGGATGGCTTTGGATGTACGCGGGAGCGGCACTGATGTTTCTGGAGCTTCTCTCGCCGGGGTTCGTGGTGTTCTTTTTCGGCCTTTCGGCTTCGACCGTGGGGCTCATGCGCTTTGCGCTCGGCGAGGCGCTGACGCCGACATGGCAGCTTATCGCGTTCTCGGTACTGTCGATATTGTACCTTGTCTTTCTGAGGCGCTGGCTCAGAGCTGTCTTCTCGGGCGATGTCGAGACGGCCGATACCGCTCCCGGCGGCGAGTCCGTCGGCCGCATCGGGCGCGTTACAGCCGCCATCGAGCCGCCGAAGACAGGGCGCGTGATGCTGGGCGACGCCGAGTGGACCGCTATCGCCGACGCTCCGGTGGCCGCCGGGGCCGATGTGCGCGTAACAGCCCAGAACAATCTCACAATGAAGGTCGAGGCCATTTGAGCCGTCCCTTCAGAAGTCGATACACAACTACAATACAATAATTAAAGGAGGAATAAAATGCTAGCCAACTCTGGAGCCCTGGTATTCTTCGGCATAGTCGCGTTCATAGTGCTTGTCGCGATACTGAAGACGGCGGTGATTGTGCCGCAAAAGACGGCCTATATAGTCGAACGTCTCGGCAGGTACCGCTGCACGCTTGACGCGGGCTTTCACATTCTCGTGCCGTTCTTCGACCGCATCGCCTACCGCCACACCTTGAAGGAGCAGGCGATCGACGTGCCGCCGCAGGAGTGCATTACCAAGGACAACATCGCCGTTTCGGTCGACGGCATACTCTACATGCAGGTGATGGACCCCGCAAAGGCGTCGTACGGCATCGGCAACTATCTGTTCGCTACGACCCAGCTCGCCCAGACTACGATGCGTTCCGAGATGGGCAAGCTCGACCTCGACCGCTCCTTCGAAGAGCGCACGTCGATCAACCAGGCGATTGTCGCGGCCGTCGACAAGGCGAGCGACCCGTGGGGAATCAAGGTGACGCGCTACGAGATAAAGAACATCACCCCCCCGAGGACGATACGCGACGCGATGGAAAAACAGATGAGGGCCGAGCGCGAGAAGCGCGCGATGATTGCCGAGTCGGAGGGCGAGCGCCAGGCCAAGATCAACCGCGCCGAGGGCGAGCGCCAGGAGGCGATTGCGCTTTCGGAGGGCGAGAGAATGCGCAAGATCAACGAAGCCGAAGGCAAGGCGAAGGAGATACTCCTTGTCGCCGAAGCCCAGGCAACGGGCATCCAGAAGGTCGCCGAGGCAATATCTGGCAAGGGCGGCATGGAGTCGGTCAATATGCAGCTCGCCCAGCAGTATCTGCAGCAGTTCGGCAATCTCGCGAAGACAAACAACACGATGATCATACCTTCAAACCTCGCGGATGTCGCGGGTGTTCTCAAGGCGTGCACGACGGTGATCAAGAAGGTGGAAGCCTGAGGCGCGTTGCGGCGGGGGCGGCTCGCGCCGTACTTGACGCCGTTTGGCCGCGAAGCTGCGAGGTTTGCGGCGGCGCGGCCGACAGGCCAGGACGGTATGTCTGCGGCGAGTGTTTGATGCGCTTGCCGTTTGTGCCGGTCAAGGGCGCTTGCCGCGTGTGCGGCAGGGTGGTGGAAGGCTTGAGAGACGAGTATCTCTGCGAAGAGTGCTCCGGCCGCGACGCTCCCTTTTTCGACCGCGCCGCGAGTGCGTTGAGATTCGAAGGCTCGGCGCGCGAGATGATACTCGGTTTCAAGTTCAGGCGGCGGCTCTGGCTGCGCGGCGATTTCTGCGATTGGCTCGAGGCCGCCGCGCGGGCGCGATTCGACGTTTCGGCGGTGGATGTCGTTGTGCCTATGCCCATAACCGCAGCGCGACGGTTAGAGCGCGGCTACAATCAGTGCAAGCCGCTGGCAGACGACCTCGCCCGAAGGCTTTCCCGCGCCTGCCGAAGCGACATTCTCAGGCGCTGCGGCTCGCCGGCGAGACAGTCCGGCCTGGATGAGTTCTCGCGCCGCGAGAATGTCGCCGGCACTCTGCAAGTCGCGCGCCCTGAGATGGTGCGCGGACGGACGGTTCTTGTTGTCGACGACATATTGACGACCGGCGCGACGCTTTCGGAGTGCGCCCGCGTCCTCAAGGCGAGCGGTGCATGGCGGGTCTGGTGTGCCACCCTCGCCAAAGCCGTCAGATGGTGAGCGCCCCCCGACGGCCCTTCAAGTTCCATACCCCCAAATGGGTTATTGTCCTGTTTGCGGCAGATATGATAGAATGTCGCCAGTGCATCCAACAGGTTCTATGGTGCTGAACCGAGAGGTGCTGGACAAAGGAGAAGAGCCATGACAGCAGGTATCATACTGGCGGCTGTCGCCGCCACACACTTTGCAAGCGTCGAGGGCGGTGAATGGTCTTCATCGCCGCTTGAGGCAAACACGCCGGCGGAAGGCGCGCTGGAGCTTTTTGTCACGGACGGCGCGACGCCGCGCGCGGGATCGGTGCCGTGGCGCGCGTGGGGCACGACGTTCAACGAGCTCGATCTCGACGCTCTGCGGATGCTGAAACCCGCCGAGCAGAAGGAGATTTTGCGAAAGCTCTTTGCTCCGGACGGTGAATTGCGTTTTACTCGCGGGCGTCTCACGATGAATGCGAACGACTACTCGCGCGAGTGGTATTCGTGCAGCGAAAAAGAAGGCGACTTCGAGTTGAAGCATTTCAACATCGATCACGACAAGAAGAACCAGATCGCGCTCGTCAAGATGGCGCAGAAGTACCAGCCGAAGCTCAAGTTTTGGGTGAGCCCGTGGTCGCCGCCCGCGTGGATGAAGATCAACAAGGACTACTGCGTCCTTTCGAGCAGGTTCAACAACCAGCCCAAGGAGAAGGACGCGCTTCTCTACGGCGGCGGGGCGTCCGACGCTGTCGACCCGAACGAGATGTGGCTTCAGGGCGACAGGCGCAAGCCTTTCCCCCGCCGCCTTGCCACGCAGAACTACTTCATCCAGGAGCCGGAGTATCTCAAGGCGTACGCCGACATGTTCGTCAGGTTCGTCGAGCTGTACAGAAAAGAGGGCGTCCCGATTGACATGGTGATGTACCAGAACGAGGCGTATTCCTACACGCCGTATCCGGGATGTCCGTGGACCGCCGAAGGGACTGTCCGCTTCAACCGCGACTACCTCGCGCCTGCGCTGAAGGCGAAGGTGCCTGGCGTGAAGCTGTATCTCGGCACGTTCAACACGAACCGCAGGAGCTACATCGAGCAGATATTCGACGCGCCAGGAATGCTCGACGTGGTCGACGGATTCGGCTTCCAGTGGGAAGGCCGCGACGTGATGGAGGCGATAGCGGACAAGTATCCGGGCAAGCACCGCATCTGCTCCGAGTCGGAGTGCGGGAACGGACGCATGGACTGGAAGGCCGGCGAGCACACGAGCTGGCTCATCTTCCAGAACCTCGGCAACGGAGCGGACGAATGGTACAACTGGAACTTCATCCTCTGCGACATGGGCCGCTCGCGCTGGGGCTGGTGCCAGAACGCGCTCATCCGCGTCGACTCGAAGACGAAGGAGTTCTCGTACCGCCCCGAGTACTACGCGGTCCGCCACTTCGCGCAGTTCATAAAGCCCGGCGCGGTGCAGCTCGCGTATTCGCCGTGGCGCGATAGCACCGAGGCGCTCTGCTACCGCAACCCGGACGGAGAAATCGTCGTCGTAGCGACGAACTGGGCGAACGAGGAGAGGCGCGTAAGCTTCCGCATAGCCGGAAAGATGTACGTCGCGGCTCTCAGACCCCATTCGTTCAACACCGTCGTACTGTGGCATGCGCCTTTGTCGTTGCAGGGGAAACCGTGACCATGAATAGATCACTGTTGCTTTTCGCGGCATCCGCCGTCGCGCTCTTCCGGGCGGGCGCCGCTGACTGGATATCCGTCGCCGCGCCGCGCAACGGCGTGCGCTCCGGTGCGACGTTCGCAAGGACGTTCAGGAACAGGGCGGACATCGCGTCCGCCGAATGGACCGTCAGCGGTCTCGGCGTGTTCACCGCATACGTCAACGGACGCGAGATCGGAGCCGACAACGCCCTCAAGCCAGGCTTCACCGACAGGGAGAAGCGCCGCAACTCGTTCTCCTACGACGCGCTCCCGTCTCTTCGCCGCCGCGCGGGCGAAGAGAACGTCCTCTCCGCCGTGGTGGCGAGCGGATGGTGGAGCGACAACATAATCGGCCGCGTCCGCGGCAGGGAGAACGCCTTCTGGGGCTCGCTCAGGATCACTTACGCCGACGGAACCTCCGAAACGGTCGAGACGGACGCTTCGTGGCTCGGACAGCGCCTCGGCGCTGTCCACTGGGCCGGGATATGGGAAGGCGAGTGGTACGACGCGAGAGACGAGATCGACATGTCAAAGGCGTCCACGTTCGCCGGCTGGCCGAACGTCGCCGTGAACACCGAGTTCAAGGGCATCCTCGAACCGGCACCCGAAGGCGCGAGGGTCTACAGGCGCGCTCCGCTCAAGCCGGTCGCCGCATACGTCTGGAACGTCGTCGAGGGCGCGGACATGTCGGCCGCGGACGCGAAGCAGCGCAGGCACGGACGCGTCGTCGCGCGCAAGTGCCGTTTCCCCGTCCGCCTCGAAAAGGGGGAGACGCTCGTCGTCGACTTCGGACAGAACGCCGCGGCCGTGCCGCGCTTCTCGGTGGAAGGCGAACGCGGGACGGTGTTCAGGTACCGCATGGCCGAAATGCTCAACGACGGAAACGGCGCTCTCTCGCGCGGATGCGACGGGCCCGAGGGAAGCGTGTACCTTGCGAACCTGCGCGGCGCCGCGATCGCACAGGGGTATGTCCTCAAGGGCGGGCGCGAGACGTACATGCCGCGCCACACCTTCTTCGGATTCCGCTACTTCAGCGTAAAGGCCGAAGCGCCGGTGAAAGTGCTGCGGGTCCAGTCCGTCCCCATCACGTCGGTAGGGGAGGACTTCGAGCGCGGCAGCCTATCCGTCGGCGACAGGAGCGTGGACCGGCTTGCGAAGAATGCGTACTGGGGAATGCTCTCGAACTACCTCAGCGTGCCGACGGACTGTCCGCAGCGCACCGAGCGGCTCGGCTGGACGGCCGACACGCAGGTGTTCGCGAAGACGGCGGGCTACTTCGCCGACACGCGGTCGTTCTTCCGCAAATGGATGCGCGACGTGCGCGACGCGCAGGAGCCCAACGGCTACTTCCCGGACGTCGCGCCGAGGGGCGCGTTCTGGGGCTACGGGCAGGCGGCGTGGAGCGACGCGGGAGTCGTGGTTCCGTACCGCGTCTGGAGACAGTACGCCGACGAGGAGATCGTCCGCGAGAACTGGGACGCCATGATGCGCTACATGAAGACGATCGACGCGGCGGACTACACGATGAGCCGCGGCGGCTGGGTGCTCGCGGACTGGCTCAGCTTCGAAAGGCTCTCGGCGAACCAGAACACGAACTGGCGCAACGGCACGTGCACGATGGAGCACCTCGACTACCAGAACTTCCTGAACGCCTGCTACATGGTCTGGGACTGCCGCATGATGTCCGAAATGTCGGCCGTCGCGGCGAAGGACAAGGCGGACGAGAAGGAGCTCGTCTCGTATTTCGGCGCTCTCGAGCGCCGCACGCGCGAGCGAATCGGGAAGCGGTGGCTCAAGGAGGACGGCTCGCTCTCCGCCATGTTCGACGGCATGCAGACGCCGCGCCTCATGGCGCTCAAGATCGGCATCGGCGACGTGAAGCGCCACGCGAAGGAACTCGTCGAGATCATACACGCCAACGGCGACCGCCTCTCGACCGGATTCGTCGGAACGGCCGAGCTGTGCGACGTCCTCTCCGAGATCGGCGAGGGCAGGCTCGCCTGGACGCTTCTTCTCCAGCATGAATTCCCGAGCTGGCTCTATTCCGTCGACCAGGGCGCGACGACGGTGTGGGAGCGCTGGAACGGCTACACTAAGGCGGACGGTTTCGGAGACGTCGGCATGAACAGCTTCAACCACTACGCCTACGGATGCGTCGTCGGATGGATCTTCGAGCACGCTGCCGGAATCTCCCCCGGCGACGAGCCGGGATACGAGAAGTTCAAGCTCGCTCCGAATCCTGACAGGCGCGCAAAGTCGCTCAAGGCGACCTACCGCACCGACAAGGGCGAAATAGTCTCGGACTGGCGCTACGACGGCGGCAGGTGCGTATGGCGCTTCACGATCCCCAAGGGGACGCAGGCCGAGGTCACGGTGCCGGGAAGAGCGCCCCGGACGATGGGGCCGGGCAGCTATGTCGAGCGTTTCTGAGTGTCATCCGAAGGAATTTTCACGATTCCCCCTGTCTAACCGAGTTTTGCTATACTTTCCCTGTTCCTGCTCGACAGGTGTCGAGATAGCCAAGGCCTCCGGCTACGGCGAAAAGAATGCCCAGGCGGCGATGGCCATCGTCCCTGGGCTGCGGCGGTTAGCTCGTTA
>JAZQBR010000131.1:0-7445 GCA_045545855.1 Kiritimatiellia bacterium
TTGTCGGTGTCGGTCACATTCGTCTTGCCGGGGTGCTTGCCCGACTGCAGAAGCTCTGGCACTGACGCGAGGTAGCGGCCGGCCTGGAGCATCTCGACGTCGCCCAGCACGAGATTGCCGTTTACGAGGCGGTACAGCGCCGCCTCCTGGCCGGGATTCTCGCCGTACCTGAGCCCCTTCTCTTCGCCGGCGATGTTCCACGTCACCTTCTCGTAGCGGAACGTCTGGCGGCTGTCGCCGTCGATGAAAGAAATCTCCATTTGCGGCGCGAAGTGATCGGCCTCGATTGTCCTGTAAGCTTCTTTTAGGTCTTTCATGGCCGTATATTTTACCATATTTTGCCCCTCGCGCGCAACTCCCCTGCGGTTTTGGAGGCGGCGCCGGTCTCCTGCCCGGGTTCGGCCCCGGCGAGGACGCGGCGCGCTTTTTCGGCCGCCCGGCGGTAGACGGTCTCCAGCGTATCAAGACACCTGTCGCGCCCGCGCCAGAACGGCACGGGCCCGAGACGCTTCAGTATGGGCGTCTCAATCTTCATCGCAGAGATCCTCCGCACAGATGCCGCGCAGTTCCAGAAGCGTCAGAGGCCGCCGCGACACCTCCTCGCCCAGTATCATCATCACGGCGCACGAATGCTTGCAGGGGTTCGCCCAGTCGGGGCACGAACACCCCGTCGTTGCATCGTAGCGGCCGGGCCCGAGCCTGCCTCCCGGGAAGAGCGTCATCCCCTCGCCTCTGAAGATCTCTTCCACCTCGGTCGGCAAATCGTCCGCGAGAAGCCGCGCGACGAGCATAGGCTCGGCCCTGAGAGACGAGACGATACGCGAGCGTGCCGCGTCGCCGGGCGTGCGAAAGTCAATCGTGACGCGATACGGCTCGGGACGCGTGCCTACGACATCCGCCTCGACATGCGGACCCTTCAGCCGCATCGACGTAATCTGCCCCGAAATCGCGTAGCTGCGGCCTCGCGCGAGGCGTCCGCCGACGCTCATTGGCTCCAGCGCCGCGAGCCAGCGCTTCGACCACCAGCTGCGTCCGGCGCCGGTTCGCAGTTCCTGCGCCCTGATGCCTGCGGCAAAGCGCGGTATTCGAACCGGATAGCTCTTCTTTTTGCTCATCTCGCGGCAGCCCCCTCGAACCGGACGGTCCACGGGCCCTTCTCGCGCCAGCACGCCATGACAGCGTCGGCGCTCGGCTCGACGTAGAGAGGCGTCGCCTGGTGTCTGAACCAGGTGTCCTGGCGCTTGGCGAGCTGGCAGGTGCGGGTGAAAATCTTCTCGCGTCCGTCGCCCTCGCGGTAGCCTATCGCGAGCGAGGCGGTGCGCGACCAGACCGGATACTGCTCGTGCAGGCGGCGCTTCTCCTCCTCCAGCCCCGACATGAACATGTCGTCCAGACGCGCGCGTATGCGTTCGCGAAGAACCGCGCGCTCGACTCTGAGGACGGGGTACTCGGGCGGCGGCTTGACCCACTTGCGGTCCAATCCCCTCAGAAGAGCCGAGAAATAGAGCCCGGTGCCGCCGGTTACGATCAGCGGCGTTTCGGGCGGGACGGTCTCGACCCACTCTGCGGCGGCGCGCAGCCACGCGCCGGACGAGAACTCCTCCGCCGGGGTCACGATGTCCACACCGCCCATGCCAAACTCCTCTATTTCGCTTCGCGGCGGCTTGGCGGTACCTACATCCATACCGCGATAGACGAGCATGGAGTCCGCGCTGAGTATCCGCGCGCCCATGCGCCTCGCGAGGATGGCGGCGATGGCGCTCTTGCCGCTGGCCGTCGGCCCTGCGAGCAGATAGGCGGCGCGCTCGATCATGGCGCGGCCCGCTTGGCGGACGCACCCGAAGCGGCGCGCGGCCCGCCGTCGCCCGCCGCCGAAACGAGAATCAAAAGCCCTGCGGCGGCGGTTATGCAGACGTCGGCCACATTGAAACAGGGAAAGTGCCACACCTCGCCCCAGTGAAAATCGAAGAAGTCCACGACATGCCCGCGCGCGACGCGATCGACGAGATTGCCGGCTATGCCGGCGTAGAGCAGACACTCCGCGACCGCGCCGGCGCGGCGGCGCCAGCCCCGTGCGTCAAGCGAGAACACCTCGCGGCGGCGCCAGACGAGAACGGCCGTCACTGCGAGACCGAAAACCGCCAGCGGCCACACATGGCCCTGCAAAAGCCCCCACGCACACCCGCGGTTCTCCACATACGCCAGATTGAAGAAGCCCGGAATGACTGAAATCGCCGGCGCGCCTCGCAGGCAGCGCACGGCGAACTCCTTTGTCGCGGCGTCCAGGAGCAGCAGATGCGCCACGGCCGCGAATATCCAGACAAACGTCCTCATCAACTGCGGCGGCGCTCCATCTCGCTCTGGCACTCCATGCAGGTAAGAACGAACGGCTGGTTCAAGAGGCGCGGCTTGCGGATGAGCTGGCCGCACACCGTGCAGACGCCGTAAGTGCCGTCGTCGATACGGTGGAGCGCCTCCTCGATCTGCTGCATGGTGCGCTTGATAGCGCCCATCTGGCCCAGAGCCTGCAGACGAAGGGTCTGATTCGTGCCGTCGCCGCCGTCTGCCTCGTGATCCTCGGCCTCGTTGAAGCCCGTTGCTTTCATGGCGTCGACGCCCTTGGCGGCCTTTTCGCGCGCATCGAGAAGACGTTTGCGGAATTCTTTAAGATCTGCCTCCGGGAACTTGATGGTGGTCTGGCCCTGCATGCGGGTCGTCGGCCGGCGCGAGAGGTGAATCTCGTTCTCGCTGCGCTTGACGTCCTCGGTCTTGGCCGAACGCTTCATCTCCTGGGCGATCGACATCGCGAAAGCGACTGCGGCGGCGGTATCGATCTGCGGGACCGGCTTCGGCGGCGGCTTGGAAATGATTGGCGGCTTGCGGATGATGCGCGGCGGCACGCGCTTGATCTCCTTCTTGACGGCGGGCTCCGGCGCAGGCGCGGGAGCGGGCGCGGGAGCGGGAGCGGGCTTCGCGACAGGCTTCTTCGCCGCCGGCTTGGCGGCGGGCTTCTTCGCGACAGGCTTCTTCGCCGAAGATTTCTTGGGCTTTTCACCCTCTATTTTAAACCCCATGTCAGGCCTCCTTTCATGCTTGTGCTTTTCTTGCACCGCACATTATATCATATTTGCATGCCGGCGGGAAGCTTCATCCACTCGCGAATTTCAGGCGGCAGCGGCTCTATTTTCGAGATCTTGGCGAACTGGGCCGCGCCCTCCGAGCCGGGCAGCTCGAACTCGTCGCCGACCTTTTTGCCGAGCATGTTCACCGCGAGACGCGCCTTTGAAGACAGCACGCCGAGCTCGGTGTCGTTATCCCACTCGCCGAGAATGTGGTAAGTGCGCTCGCCGTCTGGCGCCGTTATGACAACCGTAACGCCGGGCATCACTTCGTCGGTCGTGGCGTCGGCGAAGTCGCCGGGCTTGACGGCTTCGAGATCGGCCTGCATAAGCGACTGCTTCTGCATGAGAGCGCGCTGCTCGTCCTTCGCGTACTGGTACTCGGCGTTCTCGGAGAGGTCGCCGTAGCTCTTGGCGAATTCAATGCGCTTGACGTTCGCCGGCATGTCCTCGTTGATGAGCTTGAGATAGTCGGCCTTCTTCATGGCGAAGCTGCGGTAGCTCGTCAGACGGGCGTACTCTTTCTTCTTCTCGGCCTTCACGACATGAGCCTCGAGCGCCGGGACGATGTGGGTCATCCTGACGACGATCGTGTGGTGGGTTGAAGGATCCCACGCGATAGACGCCTGGAAGCGCTCGAAGAGAAGCGCCTTGTCGCCGTCGTCGAGCCAGGAGAACACCTTCTCGAGCCACTTGACATCACCGAAGAGCCGGCGGACCATATTCTGCATCTTGAGCGTTTCGCCGCCCTGGCGGCCTTCGCCGAGAGCGATGGCGTGGGTGAGAAGCGTGATAAGGGGCGGCAGCTCGGCCCAGTCCTTGAACTGCTCGTACTTGCCTACGACGAGCGTCGTGAGCGTCGCCGGGGCCTTGGGCTGCTTCATCAGAGCGCCGACGGCCTCGCGGCAGGCAGGCTCGGCGCCGAAGCGCGCGACAATCTCGCAAACGGCCGCGAAGCAGAGATCGGGGATGGCGGCGTAGAGCTTGGCCTTGGCCTCGTCGTCAGACGCGAGAAATTCGACCATCAGCCCGATTTCGCGCGCCGGCAGGGCGGCGGCGGCCTTGATGAAGCGCTTGCGCTCCCAGAGATACTCGCGCATGGCCGCGACCGGCGGCTTGGCGAAACCGAGGCCTACGACCTCCGCCGCGAGGCGGGCGTAGAGCGCGTCGTCGACCTTGCGCGCCGCGACCACGGCGAACTCGAGCCTCTCGCCTATCTTGGCTTTGACATCGTCGGCGGCCTCCTTGAACTTGCCCTGGGCGACGAACTCTCTGACGGCGGCGAGAATGAGCTTCGGGTCGGTCTCGTGCGAGAACGCCGTGAGCCAGCCGTCGCCGTAGTCCTCGGCCGCCGCCTTGAGCCTTATCGGATCGGCGCGCTTGGCCGGTATCTCGACCGTCTTGTCGGCTCTGAGCGACGCGCGCGCGCTCTCCCAGAACTTCTTCCAGTTGACAGCCTTGACGAAGCCGTTTCTGACGCATACATCCTCGAGTTTGACGACAGGCATGTCGCCATAGCTTTTAAGGACCTCTTTTATAAAATCGCCGTGATGCTCCTTGACGAGCTTCTCGAAGGCCGCGGGGTCGGCGACGCGTTTGACGAGAATATGGTTCTCGGGCGCGACGGTGAGCATGTCGCAGGCGGCTGCATAGGTGAACTGGTGGCCGCGCTTCGTCGGGAAGTCGACCGTTATGCGGCGGTAGAAGTCGTCGACGCGCTTGACCACCCCCAGGCCCCACGTGTCGTTCAGGACGCGCGCCCCTATCTGAAAGCTCACCAGCTTCTCAAGCGCGACGAGGCTCCTGGCGAGGTCTATCTCGCCGAAACCGGCACCGTCGACAAACGAAAGAAGAATACGGTCTCTTGTCGCACTCTTCAGCAAATCGCGCACCCCCTTCGGCGCGAGACTCTTTTCAAGCTCGTCCCTGTTTTCACGCACGAGCCTGAAGACCGCCTCGAAGTCCTGCCTCTCTGCGCATTCTTTCAGTTGGTTGAGTTTGTTCGCAACCGCTTCTGTTACAGCCATCTTTATCTCCTTGAAAATGAAAGTCGACATATTGTATCAAAAATTGTGCGCGCTCTGCAATGGTTAGTTGAAAAGATATGGGCGTGGCGCATCACCTGAGAACGCCGAGCTCGAAAGCCCGCGCGACAGCGCTGACGGCGTTTGTCGCGTCCAGCTTCGACATCAGCGACTTCATATAGCTTTTCACCGTCTCGCCCGATATGGCGAGCAGCCCGGCGATCTCCTCGCGCGTGTACCCCCGCCTCAGCGCGTCCAGAACCTGCATCTCGCGGCGCGTCAGACTCGGGAGCGCGTCACCGCCCGGGCCGTCCTCGGTGGCGAACGGGGCCCCGCCGGCGGCAATCTCGCTTATGAGCGCGGCCAGACGGTCCTGATCGGTCGTCTTCGGCAGATACGCCGACGCGCCGACGCGCCGGGCCGACTCTTCCTCCATCTTCAGCGGCAGCCCCGTAAGCAGTATGCACCTGACCCCGGGGAACTCTTTTTTCAGCCGCTCAAGCGTCTCGAGCCCGTCTATGCCCGGCATTCTCACGTCCATCACCACCACATCGGCGGTCTTCCCGCGCGCGTGCGCGTCCTTGAGCAGTTCTTCGCCGCTCGCGAACTTGCCGTCGATCGAGAAGAGCCGCCTCGTCGACAGCATCGCCGCGAGCCCGTCCCTCACGACAGGATGGTCGTCGACGATCGTCACTGTGATCTTGTCCATGTCAGCCTTCCTTCTGCGTATATGGTATCCAGACCTTGATGACGGCGCCTGTGCCGCCGTCGCCGCAGCGTATGTCGAAGCGCCCGCCAAGGTCGGCCGTTCTCATGCGCATGCCCGCGAGACCGAAGTGGCCCGGCACCTCCTCCGCCTGGCCTTCGCTGAACGGCAGGCCGTCGTTCACGATTCTCATCTCGAGCCCGTCGTCGCCATACGCCAGAGTCACGTCGACACGCCCGGCGCGCGCGTGCTTGAGCGCGTTCGCCACGGCCTCCTGGAGCAGCATGAGCAGCGACCCCGAAACCTTTCTCGCGAGAAAGTGCTCGCGCCCGGTCTGGATGAAACTCACGCGGTCTTTCCAGTGGGGCATGCGCCCCGCCGCGTAGCGGAAGAGTTCCACCAGCGACGCCGGCCCCTCGCTCTCCTCGCGCATTGTCCAAAGCACGTTTCTCAGCCCCAGCTGGGTGTGCTGAAGCGCGACGCGCGCCGACTCGAGGTGCTTCAGCGCCGCCGCGACAGACTCCTCCTCGCCCCCGTCCTCCGGCAGCGCCGGATGTTCAAGAATATTCATGCCTGCGTTCAGCTGGAACATTGTGCCCGTCAGAAGCTGCTGAAACTCGTCGTGCAGATCGTGCGAGAGCCTCAGCCTCTCGCGGCGCGCGGCCTCCGCCGCGATTCTGTCCTGGTGCTTCGCCTGTATCGTGCGTTCGAGACGCGCCGTCTGGCGGCGGACGGCCCACCCTAGCACTACCACGCTCGCTACAAGCACGACCAGCACGAAAAGCGCCATCCCGGCGGCCGCCCATATCCGCCCCGTCGTCCACCACGAAGGGCGGTTCAATACCATTACCTCCCAAAAACCGACGATATTGAGCGTAAGCACCGTCACGCCGGCATAAGTTCCGTCTGGCGACTCCGAGTAGTCCATCGACGGCACGCCTCTTATGCGCACTATCGCGCCGCGCCTCAGGTCGGGGTCGAGCGGCCTGTCCTCGTCCAGGGGAAAGCTCGCCGTGACTCCAGGGCCGCTGTCGTCGGGCTCTCGCAGAAAAAGCTGCACCTGGGTGCGGCGGCGGTTCACATCCTGGACTCGCGCCACGACGTCGACCGGCATGCCGAAGAAATCCGGCCGGCTCTTGTCGCCTTTTACCGGGGGACGGTTCAGCGCCGTAAGGGTGGTGGGGATATGCTGCACCTCCGGCGCGTCGCGCAGCTTGTGCGCGACGACGTTCTCCATTCTGAACGTCGGTTTGTGCTGGGTGACGAGGCCGGTCGCCTCGACATAGGAGCCCAGGCGAATGCGGCAGCCGGGCACGAGCCAGAGCCTGACGCCGCGGCCTTCGTCCGTCTTTATGAAAGCGAAGCGGTCGCCGCCGCGCGCGAAGGTGACGACCCCTCGCACGGTGGCGGTCTCGAACTGCGGCGCTTCAACGTTCCACGGCCCCGGGGGAGCCTCCTCGCCAGGCAACGCGGCGGGCGCGGCCGCTGCTGCAAGCGCGACCGCCGCCAGACAGCACCTCGCGAGGCTGGCCAAAGCCGGCTTACTCCACCTCGAAGGCGCAGTCAAAGGCGTCGGACATCATGTCGGTCGCCTCC
>JAZQBR010000132.1:0-16820 GCA_045545855.1 Kiritimatiellia bacterium
TTTGTCTTCCTAAGACCGCTTGGCCCCCGACTTGACAGGCCGCTGCCGGTAAGCTGGCGCAGTTTTACCGACGACATAGCGACCATTTCGTGGGTGATCGAGAAGCACGCTCCGGGCGGCAAGATCGCGATTCTGGGCGAGAACTCCTACGAATGGATGGTCGTGCATGCGGCGTGCCTCTTCAGCGGCGCTGTCGCGGTGCCGGTCGAGCCGGCGCTCTCGCCCGACGACATCGCCAAGCGCCTGAGATTCATAGGCGCGGCGATACTTCTACATTCGGCGCTCTACGCAGACAAGGCACACGATGTCGCGGAGAGACTCCCGGGCCTGTCGACCGGCAGTTTCGGTTCGAGAAAGACGGACTTTTTCATCAGCGCCGCGGTAAAGAGCCTTTCGCACCTTGTAAAGACAATCTGGCAGAAGCCCCCCGCAGACACCAGCCGCACGGCCACCATGGTTTTCACGAGCGGCACGACTTCGCAGCCTCGCGCCGTGGAATTGTCGCTCGCGTCGATAGAGACTTTTGTCAAGTCTACGTCGATGGCTCTGCCGATGAAGCCCGGCGACAGGTCGCTCATGCTGCTGCCGCTGCACCACATCTTCGGGATAGCGGCCACTTACACGATGCTTGCCGGCGGCGTCGCGCTCGGGGTCTGCCCCGACTTTCGCCGCATCTACGACGCGGTGGAGAGGTTTCGCGCCAATTTCGTCTTTCTCGTGCCGGCTTTGGCCGACATACTCGCCTCGAAGATCGAAACCCACGGCCGAAGCGCAGAGGAGGCGCTCGGCCAGCCGATAGACTGGCTCCTCACGGGCGGGGCGGGCCTCTCGCGCCGCACCTACGAGCGCCTTACCGCTCTTGGCATAAAGACGGTTTCGGGCTACGGCCTTACAGAAACGGCGGCGTGCTATTCCATGTCATGGACGGCTGAAGCGCCTCGCGCCTGCAGCGCCGGCAAGGTCTCGCAGCTGCCCGAGGTCGAGACGAAGGTTTCCCCCGAAGGCGAGCTCCTCGTCCGCGGGCCGAACGTCATGAAGGGCTACTACAAGATGCCTGAAATGACGGCAAAGGCCATCGACGCCGACGGGTGGTTTCATACCGGCGATGTCGGGAGTATCGACGAGGACGGGTATGTGTGGATAAAGGGAAGGCTTTCGCGCACCATCGTGCTTTCTTCGGGCAAGAAGATCGCGCCGGAGGAGCTTGAAGAGAAGCTTCTTCAGCTGCCCGGCGTCGTCGAGGCGGTTGTAAGCGGCGACGGCGAGACGCGTGACGTCAGGGCCGAGATATACGCCTCGGTTCCCGAAGAGTCGGCCAGGCGCGCTGTTGCGTCGCTCAACGCCACGCTGCCAGTCTATCAGAGAATCAAAACGACGGTAATTCGCTCGGAACCGTTCCCGCGAACTGCGTCGGGAAAGATAAAACTGGGATGAGTTGGGACCGCAAACAAGTCAAGCACGCCCTGCGCAGGCCTTTTGAATGGCTAGGCATAGGCCTTGGCTACGCGGTGCTAGTGAATCTGCCGCGGCGGTGGCTCCTCGCGGTCTGCGATATGGTCGCGGCGGTCATGTACGTCTTCGACAGGAAAGGCCGCAAGCATGCGGCTGAAAACCTCGAGGCGATTTTCGGCCCGTCTCTGGACGCGGCCCGGCGCGAGAAGATCGTGCGCCGCAGCTACCGGAATATGGCGAGGTCTGTCGGGCACGCGTTCTGGACGTGCCGCAACGCCGAAAAAAGAGCGCGCACCGCGGGCGAGATGTCCGGCCCGGGCAAGATCTTTCTCGCCGCCAACAAGCCTGCCGTCACCGTCTCAGGGCATATCGGCTGCTGGGAGATTCTCTCTCAGCTTGCTTATCTCGAAGGCCACTCCATGATGTCCGTCGCGAAGGACATCGGCTCGAAAGGCATGACCCGTCTTCTCATGAAGGCGCGGCGCTCGATCGGCCAGGAGATCGTCCGGGCCGACGGTGCGTTTCGTCCGCTCATGCAGGGGCTGAAGAACGGCAAGTCGCTCGGGCTTCTGGTGGACCAGCCTGTCCGCCCTTCGGACGGCGGAATATGGGTGCGATTTTTCGGGCGGCCGATGCCCGTATCGGCGGCTCCGGCGTTTTTCGCGGCCAAGGGCAAAGCGCCCGTCGTGGTCGCATGGTCGCGTCCGCTGAAGGACGGCCGCTGGCGCTGCGAAGTTGTCGCGGCTCACGCCGCCGATGAGGCGCGAGACATCTGGGCCTTTACGCAGAAGTGCATGACCGAGCTTGAAGGCGTCATACGGCGCCATCCGTCATGCTGGGTCTTGAACTACAACACCTTCAGAAAAACGCCGACAGAGAAAGAACTCCGCCAGCTTGAGGAGAGGGAGGCGAAATTCAAATGAAGACAATGCAGCTTGTGCCGGCGATGGAACAAGGCGGCGTCGAACGGGGCGTTGTCGAGATAAACCGCGTTATCACTGGCGCCGGCTGGGAGAATGTCGTTGTTTCGGCTGGCGGACGTCTCGCCGCGCAGATCGAGAAGGATGGCGCGCGCCATGTCGCGCTTGATGTGAAATCCAAAAATCCCTTTACCTATTTCATCCGCGCGCGCAGGTTGAGGCGACTTCTCATGGCGGAGCGCCCCGATGTCGTATGCGTCCATTCGCGTGTACCGGCGTGGCTTTACCGCCGGGCTGCGCGCAATCTCGGCATACCGTGGATAACGTTCGCCCACGGCGCCAATTCGATTTCGGCGTATTCTCGCATCATGACCGCCGGCGACATCACAGTCGCACCGTCGAAGTATATAGCCGACTATCTCGTTGACGCTTACGGCACCGACAGATCGCTGATACGCGTGATACCGCGCGCCATCGACCGCGAAAGATTCGACCCAGACCGCCTTGACGGGGCGTTTGTCGCCGCGAAGCGGTCCGAGTGGGGCGTCGAGGGACGTTTTGTCGTGATGGCGGTGGGGCGCATAACCCAGCTCAAGGGTTTCGACATTCTCGTCAGAGCCGTCTCCCGTCTCGGCAAGGTGGCGGGCCGCGACGCGAAGCTCGTTATCGTCGGCGAGGCCGAAGAGCTGAGACGCGATGTCGAAACGTCGCTCAAGGCTCTGGTCGCAGACCTCGGCCTCGACGGGAAGGTGGTTTTCGCCGGCAATCAGAGCAAGGTCGCCGAATGCCTGTCGATAGCAGATGTCGTTGTTTCGTCCAACGTGCGCAAGCCCGAGGCGTTCGGGCGGTCGATGGCGGAGGCTCTGGCGATGGGCCGCCCGGTTGTCGCGCGCGCTTTTGGCGGCGCGCTCGATGTCGTCCGTGACGGCGTGGACGGCGTGCTGGTCAAGGGTGGCGACGCCGCAGACTGGCCGGCGCTTTTCGCGGAGGCGATAGAGCGCGTCGGCAGCATGAAGTTCGGCGATCTGAGGGCAGGCGCACTGGAGAGGTTTTCGTTCGACAAGATGGCCGCTGCGTCGCTCGACGTCTACCGCGAGACTGTCGAGAAAGCGAAGGCGAAAGGAGGCGTGTTTCTATGATGACGACTGGTGTTGAAAAGACATGCCCGCGCGGCAAAATCTGGCTCGCAGGGCCGGTTCTCTTCGCGGTGTTCACGGCGGCGCTTTTAGCCGTCTGGGCCTCGATGGCGCCCGATACGCTCATACGCAACTTCGACCAGGGCGGCTACTCGCCGTTCGAGCTCGCGACGCTCCCGGTGTTCGCCGCCGTCGTGCCGCTCGTGTGGTGGAAGTGTCCATTCGAGGGTCCGGCGCGGCGTCGCAGGCTTCTTTGTCTTATGGCCAGCATTGTCGCGATTATGGCGATTGTCAAAGAGACAGATTTGCACAACGCGGCCCTGAGAAGCCTCTATCCAACGTTCGTAGGCGAGGACGGCAGCCTTCTGCCCGGCCTCTTCAAACCTGACGGCAGCCCGCTTACAGGCACGCCTTTCAAGATGCGCGTCATCACCAACGGGGCGGTTCCGCTTGGGATGAAGGCCTTTATTGTCGCGTACTTCGCGTCGTTCTTCGGCGTGTTCGCGGCCGGCTTCGCTTATCTGCTGCCGGTCTGGATCAAGGGGGTTTTCGCGCTTTCGCCTGCGGCCTGGTCGTGGGGGTGTCTTGGCGGCAGCGGGGTGCTGGTGCAGATAGCGGACCGTCTGCCTTCGTGGCTCGACCACGCTTACGGTCTCGACAAGCACGCGGAGGGCGGCGCAACGGCCGCCGCGTCGCTCTGCACCTGCCTGGAAGAGGGCGGCGAAATGATGATAGCTCTTTTTGCGCTGCTGACGATATGGCTCGGCTGGCGCGAGACGCGGGGGAGGCGCGCCGGCGCATGATGTATCTGAAGCTGGTCATGGTGCTTGCGGCGGCGGCTCTCATGCTTGCCGCCGCGCTGCGCCACCGCGAATGGCGCGGCGGCCTTCTGCTTCTCGTCTGCATTTTCCTCTCGGGCGCGGCCCAAGACTGCGAAAGGCCGATGCGCCTCCTGTTCCCCGGCCTGCGCGAACCGGAGCTCCCGCTTTCACTGGCTTTCGTGTCGCTCGGCCTGTTCCTTGCCTGGTGGTATCGCGGCTCCACCCTGGCCGCCGTCGCCGCGATATGGAAGAACCGCCGTTTCCCGATTCTCGTCTGGGGCATACTTTTCATATCGGTCATCCCCAATATCGCCAAGGCGAAGTTCGTCTGGCAGGCGTTCTCCACCCTCGAGATCGGCACCCACGACGTGCGCGAGACGGCCGAGGCGGCCGCGGAGACGTTCGGCTGCATACTGCTGCTCAATTGGGCCATCCTCTTTCTCAAAGACAAGTGGAGGGTCTTCATGCGCCGCACCGGGCGCCTCAACCACCTTGTATTCGAGAACGAGCTCGTGGAGATCGGCCGCGGTACCAGGCGCGTCGCGTATCGCGTCGGCGACACGGGCTTTTGCGCCAAGTTCTACTACCCTGAAGAACAGTGCATCGAAGAGCTGAAGATGCAGAAGTCGATACAGCGCGATGTCAAGTGGCGGCGGTTCAACAAGCGCCGCAACGCCTCCTGCGAAGAAGTATACGTCTACAATACGTTCCGCCACTCTATGCCGCCAGGCATACGCGCGCGCATGCCCGAGGTCTGCGAACGCGTATTCCATCCGGTATGGGGCTGGGGGATAATCGAGACCTACTACACCAACCCCGACGGTACGGCCATACTGCCCTACGAGTTCGAGATCAAGCGCCAGCCGCCCGGAACTAGGGAGGTTATCTACGCGAAGGCGCGGGAGCTTCTCGACGAACTCATCGCTTCGTCGGCGCTATTCTACGAGCCGGGCAATCTTCACGTCCTCCTTGGCGCGGACGGCTCGATTGACTTGAAGATTGTCGACTTCGAGCCTTCGTCCAAGACTTTTCTCCCGATCGAGGCGGTGTGGCCCTGGTATCGCCGGCGCAAGCTCGCGAGAAAGGCCGACCGCTACCTTCAGCACATTCGCGACAAGTACGGCGTGACCGGCAGGCTCTGCCGCGCTTTCGGCAAGGAGTACGCAAAATGATGACATTCGCCGTTCTGTATCTGGCCGCGATGGCTTTTCTGCCGCTCGTCTATTCAACGTCGCGTTCCATGAGCCGCGAGAAGCTGGCGGACCGCGTTTTCATGAAGCGTGTGGCCAAGGACTATTTGCGCACCCTGCCCACGCTCGCCCTTGTGACGCTGCCAATCGTGCTGTTCCCGAAGTTTACGCGTCCGTATGTTGTCGCGATGCACCTCGTGTTCATGCCCATGGTCGTTCTGGAACTCGGCCATGTCTATCTCTTCGGCGCGCGCATGGGCCTTAACACATTTTA
Source organism: Kiritimatiellia bacterium (assembly GCA_045545855.1). GTDB lineage: Bacteria > Verrucomicrobiota > Kiritimatiellia > RFP12 > UBA1067 > UBA1067. Next base: position 5,794 of record JAZQBR010000132.1, read on the forward strand.
CTCGCTTTTCGTCACGAACATGCGCGAGACGGTCGAGTACATCAGAAACAACCAGACCAAGGCCCAGTGGGCGGCGATGATTGCGTTCTACGTGCTGCCTCTCTTCATCCTCGCCAGGCTCGGCCGCGTATCGTTCCACCCCCGCTGGACCCGCGCCGCATGGGCCGCCGCCCTCGTCGCTCTCGCCGTGCCGCTCGTGCGAAACTTTTTCAAGAAGGGCGCCAAGCACAAGCCGGGCTATGTACTCAACCCCTTCGTCAGCGTGTTTTACCATTACTTTCTCTACAGGCGGCAGTACGGCGCGCTCAAACGCCAGATAGCCGGGCACGCCGCGCCTAAGTTCACAGGCTTCGCTTCGGCCGTGCCGGCGGGAGTTCCCGAAACATACGTTGTCTGCATAGGCGAGAGCGCCAACGCCATGCACCACTCGTATACGGGCTACCCGCGCTGCACGAACGAGTTCACCGGCGCGCTTGGCGACGTCATCTGCATACGCGGCGTCAGGTCGCAGTACGCGCAGACGCTCCCCAGCCTCGAAAAGACAATCACTTTCGCTACCGACACCGAGCCGGACCTGCTCTACAAGAAAGGCTCGATCATCGACTATTTCAAGGACGCCGGCTTCAAGGTGTTCTGGCTCTCCAACCAATATGCGCTTGAAGACACCGCGATAACCGCCATGGCCGGCCACGCGGACGTGCGAAAGTGCTTCAATTTCAGTTCCATGAAGGGCTTCGAAACCGCAGGCTACGACGGTACGCTGCTGCCGGAGTTCGCGAAGACTCTTGACGACCCGGCCCCAAAGAAGGTCGTGTTCCTGCACATGATAGGCTCCCACTCGGCGTACGTCAACAGGTTCCCGGCCGAATTCTCGCGCTTCAAAGACACGCCCCCGGGCAAGGAGGGGCTTTCGGCGTCCGCGAAGGAGCTGGTGAACTCGTACGACGACTCGATACGCTACACCGACTGGGTGATAGCCGGGTTCATAAAGGCTCTGAAAGAACACGGCGGCGAGGCGGTCGAGGGGCTTTTGTACTTTTCGGACCACGGCGAAGACTGCTACGACACCACGACCGACAAGATGCTCGGCCATTCGCAGCTCGCGAACGAACCTATGACGTCCGTCCCGATGCAGGTGTGGCTCTCGCCGAAACTGAAGGCGCTGAGGCCGGACCTCGTCGCCAGGACCGCGCGCCCCAGGCCGCAATACCGTTTGGAGGAGATGATTCACACCATAATCGACATGTCGGGACTTTCGAACGCCGACTTCGATGTCGCGAAGAGCGTGTGGGGAGGGGTGACATGACAATCAAAGTCGCGTCGAAAAATCCGCTGTTCCCCGAAAGGCAGTTCGAATACGCGCCGGGATATGTGTTCACCGCCGACCGAAACTGCCGCGAATACGACTGGCTTGTCGTTTTCGACGATCTCGCGGCGGACGAGCCTCTCGCCTGTCCGAGGGAGCGCACCATCCTTGCGACATGGGAGCCCGTCTGCATAAAGAACTACGCGCGCGCCTTCACGCGCCAGTTCGGCCACCTGCTGACGAACAGGCCCGAGTCTGCCGAGCGCCACCCCAGCTACCATCTGGGCAGGGGGTACTTTCCCTGGTACAACAGCCGTTCGTACGAGGAGAACAAAAACTTCGTCATACCGCCGAAGACCAAGGTCGTCGCCGCGGTCTGTTCTTCAAAGGCGATGAAATGGACGCGCCACGCCGAGCGCATAGCTCTGCTGAAGAAGATCGTCGCCGAAGTGCCAGGCGCCGAGTGGTACGGGCACGGCGTGCACGAGTTCAAGCGCAAGTGCGAGGTGATGGACGAATACCGCTACCACGTGGCCATCGAGAATCAGATCGGCCCGCGCTACTGGACGGAGAAACTCGCCGACGCGCTTCTCTGCGAGTGCCTGCCGTTCTACTGCGGCGCGCCGGATATTGCCGAGGATTTTCCCGCCGAAGCGATCGTACCGATACCGATCGACGACCCGGACGAGGCTGTGCGCATAATAAAGGCGGCGATCGCAGCCGACGAATGGTCGAAGCGCATCGGCGCGATACGCGAGGCGAAAAGGCGTCTTCTCGAAGAGTTCAATTTCTGGGCCCAGGTCATCAAGGTCGTCGAGGCCGCGGACGGCCCGGCCCTGCCGGCGGCCGATGCCGGAAACGTGATACATCCGCGCAAGTTCATACGGCGGCACTGTCTTTCGGCCAAGCTCGAGGACGGGTGGTTTCATGCAAAGCAATATCTTTCAGGAGTGGGTTTATGGAAGAAAATGTCCTAGTGATAAAGCACGGCGCTCTCGGCGACTTCGTGATGGCCTCGGGGCGGATGCGTACCGTCCGCCGGCGCCACCCGAACGCGCACATAGCGCTTGTGACCGAAGGCTTTCTAGTCGATCTCGCGAGGAGCATGGGCTTTTTCGACGAGATTGTCGTTGATTCGCGAGGCTACAACTTCGCGACATGGTGGCGTGTCATAAAGAAAACAATCGCCGACAGAAAGTGGAGCGTCATCTACGATCTGCAGTCGAGCAACCGCACGCTGTGCCGGTACTATCCGCTGGCGCTCCTGGCGACGGCGAACGCGCTCGTCTGGGGCAGGCTCGTCAAAGGCGGGCTGATGTTCCGCACGAGTTCGCGCAAGGTCAAGTATCTGCCGTGGTTCTGGCGCAACAGGCGTGAAGAAGTCGACTGGCTGCCGCCGGACCTTTCGATGTGCCGCGGCGCCCGCGAGAACTTCGGCCTTCTGCCCGCGCGCTACGCGCTGTTGATACCGGGCTGCTCCGCCGGCAACGAGCGCAAGCGCTGGCCCTCGGCGCGCTTCAGGGAGCTGACGCACGTCCTGGCGCAGCGCGGCCTGAAGAGCGTGGTTCTCGGCACGAAGGCCGAGGCCGCCGAAATCGCCGCGATCTGCAACGGTAACGCCGACGCAGTCGATTTTCTCGGCAAGAGTTCCATAGCCGACATACCCGACCTTGCCAAGGGGGCGTCGATTGTCATCGGCAACGACACTGGCCCCGCCCACATGGCGCACATCGCCGGCGCCAGGACGGTTATCGTTTTCACAGACCGCGACTATGCCAGAGCCGCGCCGAAGAACAGCCCGAATGTCGCGAGTCTTCATGCCCCGGCCATCGACGGTATAGCGTTCGACGATGTCGCGGCAGCGGCAAGGAGGTTGGCGAAATGAATGTCGACATGCTTTCGAAGGCCCGCATACTCTGCGTCGGCGACCTGATGCTCGACCGCTTCGTGCAAGGGGACGTGGGGCGCATATCGCCCGAGGCGCCCGTGCCGGTCTTCCGCTGGTCCTCTGAGCGCCGCATGCTCGGCGGCGCCGGCAATGTAATAGCGAACCTCAGGGCGCTGGGCGCCGCCGCGTCGCTCGCCTGCCGTGTCGGGCGCGACCCCGACGGCGACGAGGCCGCGCGCCTTGTCGCCGCCGCGGGCGCGGAGCTTCTCGCCGCAAGGTCGGCGGACGTGCCGACGATACAGAAGACGCGGTTTGTCGCCAGGGGCCATCACGTTCTGAGAATGGACCGCGAGGTTGTCGTCCCCCTCGCGCGCGAGGAAGAAGACGAGCTCGTCGCGAAGATAGAGGCGAAGCTGCCTGAAGTGGATGTTGTTGTCGTCTCCGATTACGCGAAGGGGCTTTTGTCGCGTTCGTTCTGCGAGCGGACGATCGCCGCCTGCCGCGCCGCCGGGCGGCGCGTCTACGTCGACCCCAAAGGGCGCGACTACAGAAAATACTCCGGCGCGACTCTCGTGAAGCCCAACCGCGCCGAGCTGGAGGCCGTGAGCGGCGTGCCGCTCGACCCGGCCGCCCCGGATTTCATGGAAAAGGTCGTGTCATCCGCCCGAAAGCTCCTTTCGGCCGTGTCCATCGAACACGCCGTCGTGACGCTCTCGGAGCGCGGCATGATCTATGTGCCCGGCGACGGCGGCGAAACGGTCTATCTGCCTACGGAGTGCCGCGAGGTGTGCGACGTCTCCGGGGCGGGCGACACCACGATGTCGGTTCTCGCCGCCGCGCGCGCCGCCGGCGCGTCGTTTCGCGAGGCGATGGCTGTCGCCAACGCCGCCGCAGGCGTGGTCGTGGGCAAGGTCGGCACGGCGACCGTGACGCCCGCCGAACTGAGAGCCGCGCTTTCGCGCCGCAGCGCCGGGGCCATGCCTTTCGAGGAGAAGATCATGGACCGCGCCGTCCTCGCTTCGCGCGTCCGCGCCTGGCAGGCCGGGGGCCTCAAGGTCGGCTTCACGAACGGCTGCTTCGACTGCCTGCACTGCGGCCACCTCTCTTCGCTCTACCAGGCGAAGGAGCACTGCGACAGGCTCGTGGTCGCGGTGAATTCGGACGAGTCGGTACGCCGGTTGAAGGGTCCGTCGCGGCCGATACAGGACGAGCGCACCCGCACCCTCGTGCTGGCGGGGCTGGAGCTGGTCGACGCCGTGACGGTCTTCGGCGAGGCGACGGCTCTGCCTGTCGTGGAGGCGATCCGCCCCGACGTTGTCGCCAAGGAGGGGTACACGATAGAGAATTGGCCCGAGGCCCGGTTTGTCGTCGCCTATGGCGGCGAGGCCGTGACTCTGAGGCGGGTGGACGGATACTCGACATCTTCGATGGTCGACAGGCTCAACGCGAAAGGAGGGCGATGATGCAGAATTTCATCAAGGCGCAGTGTGACGAGATAGCGGCCGGTTTCGAGGCGTTGAAGGCGCTCGCGCCGTCGATAGAGGCGGCCGCCCGGCTTTGGGCCGCGGCGCTCGGCGCCGGCGGCAAGGTGATGTTTTGCGGCAACGGCGGCAGCGCCGCAGACGCCCAGCATCTTGCGGCCGAGCTCACGGGGCGTTACGAGATGAACAGGCGCGGCATGGCAGGCCTCGCTCTCACGACCGACACTTCGGCCATTACCGCAATCGCCAACGACATGGGCTACGAGAGCGTCTTCGCGCGCCAGGTCGAAGCCCTGGGCCGCCCTGGCGACGTCTTGTACGCGATCTCGACAAGCGGCAACTCCCCGAACGTCCTCAGGGCCGCCGAGACCGCCAAAGCGATGGGTGTCGCCGTCATCGGCGTAACCGGCGAGGGCGGCGGCGCGCTCGCGCCCTTGAGCGACGTCTTGATCGCCGTCCCCGCAAAAAGGGCGAACCATATACAGGAACTCCATATCGCCGTGGGCCACATGCTCTGCGGCATCGTCGAAAGGGAGCTTAATGGCTAAGGCGCTTTTTCTGGACAGGGACGGCACGATAAATGTGGACCACGCGTACGTCCACACCAAAGAGGCTTTCGATTTCATCGACGGCGTCTTCGATTTCTGCCGCCGCGCCCAGCAGAAGGGCTATCTCATCATTGTCGTAACCAACCAGTCCGGCATAGCGCGCGGCTACTACACAGAGGACGATTATCAGGCGCTTACCGGATGGATGATCGCCGAATTCGCCAGGCACGGTGTGACGATAACGGACGTTTTTCACTGTCCGGAGCTTTCAGGTCCCGATAGAAAGCCCGCGCCCGGCATGTTTCTCAAGGCGCGCGACAAGTACGCGATAGATATGGCGTCTTCGGTCTCGCTGGGTGACAAGCCTCGCGATGTCGAGGCCGGCGAGCGCGCCGGCGTGGGCGTGAATCTGCTCTTCGGCGGCAGCTACGATTCTCTGGAGGTCCCCTGATGGCGAAGGTGTCGGTAATAGTGCCGGTATACAATGTCGAGCGTTATCTCTCAAGATGTCTCGACTCGGTTCTCGCGCAGACCGAGCGCGACATAGAGGCGATCTGCGTGGATGACGGCTCGACGGACGGTTCGCCGGCCATTCTCGCGGAGTATGCGGCGAAGGACTCTCGCGTTCGCGTCATCACCCAGGCGAACAAGGGGCTCTCCGGCGCGCGCAACTCGGGTCTTGAAGTTTTCACAGGCGACTATGTCATGTTTGTCGATTCCGACGACTGGGTGCCGCCGTACGCGGCGGAGGTGTTTTTGAAAGCGGCCCGGGAGTCGGGCGCGAGCGTTGTAGTCTCCCGGGCGTACGCTGTCGACACGCTCCCGGGCGCCGCCGCGCCAGACTGCCGCTGGACCGCCGAGCGCCCGGCCTTGAAGCGTCTCGTCGGCCGCCGCAAGATGCAGTCCTCGGCCTGGAACAAATTCTATCGCGCGGACGTCGTGAAATCGCGCCGCTTCATCGAGGGCATCTATTTCGAAGACTGGCCGTTCGTGACCGAGCTTTTCGGCGACATTGACTTCTTCGCGCTCGTGCGCGCGCCCCTCTACGTCTACTGCCTCAATGGCGGCGACACGTCAATCGTCCGCTCGCCGTTCAATGTGAAAAAGGCCGCGAGCTACATGACCGGCATCGCCCACGTCACCGGTTATTTCAGCGGCCACCCGATGAAAAAGTGGGCGATGAAGCGCGTGCGCATCGCCCAGCGCATGCTCGAAAAACGCCTGCGCAGGGCGGGACTGCTGGCCCCTGGATTCTTTGGGAGGTTCAAATGATACCGCGCATAATAAACTATGTTTGGATAGGCGACCGCGACATTCCGGAACCCGACCGCAGTTTTGTGGCCGGCTGGGCCAAGGCGTGCCCCGGCTGGGAGATTCGACGGTGGAGTCCGGACGATGTAAAGGGCGAGCATTGCTGCTTTCTCAGAGAGACGCTCTCGGCCAAGAAGTGGGTCTTCGCCTGCGACTGGTTGCGTCTCTACGCGCTTTCGCAGGTTGGCGGGTTCTACATGGATACAGACGTCGAGCTGCGTTCGTCGCTGGAGCCGTTTCGCGACAACGACCTCTGCATGGGCTTGAACAAGTCGGGCTATCCGCAGACGGCGCTTATAGGCGCTGTCGCCCGTCAGCCGCTCATTGAGGAGCTTCTTGAAGAATGCTCTGCGCGCCGGTTCATTCTTGACGACGGTGTCTACGACGAAACGGCCAACAATACTGTCTTCTCGCGGCTCTTCGCCCGCCATGGCGTCGATCTTTTCTCGCTTGGCCAGGAAAGCGACACCGAGGTCATGCCGCGTGTCAGGTTCTACCCGTCGTCGCTCTTATGCAGGCCCGATGGCGACAAGCCGAACGTCGCGACCCACCACGCCGCAGGTTACTGGCTCGAGCCGTACAAGCGAAAGAGTGTAGTCAATCTGCCGTTTGGTTTCAGGCTGGTGCGCATGAAACGTCGCAAGATCGCCAAGAAGGGCGACGCCTTGAATCTGCTGCCCTGCGAGCGGCTCAAGTTCGATCTCCGGTTCGGGCGCGTCGTTCTCGCCATTGTCAAGAGGGAGGTTTAAGATGCATTCTCTTGTAAGAAAATTGAGGGGCCTTGTCTACAGCGCCGTGTGCCGGCTCGCGACAGGCGGGCGCATAGACCCGAAGAAGGTCGTTTTCAACCAGACGGACGGCAACGGTTACGGCTGCAACCAGAAGTATATCGCCGCAGAGATTCTGCGCCGAAAACTCGACTGGGACCTCGTGTGGCTCTGCCGCGACCCCGCAAAGGCGCGCGCTGAAATGCCCGATGGAATAAGAGTCGTCCCGTTCTTCTCGTTCGCGGCCATGAAGGAGTTGACGACTGCGCGCATTTGGTGCTCGAACCAGTTCTTTCGCCACCACGTGAAGCACTGCGGCCTCAAGAAGCGCCAGGGCCAGACGTACTTCCAGACATGGCACGGGTCCATGGGCATAAAGGTTGTCCACTCCGGCGCGTCGTGGGAGCTCAAATGTCCGCAGTCCGCCGGCAATGCTTTCAAGCGCCTCGAAGCGGGTTTTATCGACTATGTAATCGCCAATTCCGGATGGGACGCCGCTCAGCAGCTCGACTTCTACTACGGACACGGCGAGGTCAAGATGCTCGGCCACCCGCGCAACGACATGTTCTTCGACCCCCGGCTCGTTGCCGATATGGCCCTGAAGGTGAGGCGCGAGTACGGTCTTGAGCCGGACGTGAAGATTGTCCTTTATGTGCCGACGCTTCGCCTGAACAAGAACTGGAACGGCTACATCCGCGATTTCACGGCCATTGAAAAGGCGTTCGAGGCCAGGTTCGGCGGACGCTGGAAGGCGGTCGCGAGAATGCACCCCGTGCTGCTGCACAAGGGCAAGAAGCTCGACGGCGGCACGGGAGCCGTCGACGCATCGACCTATGCGGATATCCAAGAGCTTCTTGCTGCGGCAGACGCTATGATTTCGGACTACTCCAGCTGCATGTTCGATTACATGCTTTTGAAGCGCCCGTGCTTCGCCTTCGTGCCGGATCTCGAGCCTTACGAAAAAGAGCAAGGCCTTGTCTACCCGATAACCGAAACGCCGTTCCCGGTTTCGAAGACGCTTGACGGTTTGGCCGATTCGATTGCGTCTTTCCCCGAGACCGGGTACGATTCGGCGATAGACGCGTTTCTCAAGGGCAAGGGGTGTTGCGAAGACGGCCGGGCCGCCGCCCGTGTCGTGGATATGATGGTTGAATGTGTAGAGGGAAGGTAATATATGGCCAATGTCATTACATACGGCACGTTCGATTTGTTCCATATAGGCCACCTGCGCATACTCCAGCGCGCGAAGGCACTTGCAGGCGAAGGCGGCACTCTCACTGTCGTGGTTTCTTCAGACAGGTTCAACTGGGTCGAGAAGCACAAGCGCTGCACGATACCCGACAAGCACCGCGCCGAGATTGTCGCGGCGATACGCTACGTAGACAAAGTTCTCTTCGAGGAGTCGTGGGAGCAGAAGCGGCGTGACATAATCGAGAACAATATCGACATTTTTGTCATGGGCGACGACTGGAAGGGCAGGTTCGACGACCTTTCTGATATCTGCCGGGTCGTCTACCTGCCCCGCACACCCGATATTTCAACGACAGAAATCAAAGGCGGGCTGAGAGGCGGGCAGCCCTGACGCCAGCCGAAAGTACATAGGACAATGAAATGACATTTGGAGAACTTATCGACAAACTAGGCGACAAGCTCGGCGTCGAGATTGAGAATGCCGGCGGCGCCGCCGCTTTTCAAGTCGACGGCGAGATTGTCGTAGTGCAGCAGGCGGACGACGACCTTGTCCTTTTGCGCACCGATTTGGGCGAAATCCCCCCTGACCGGCGCGATGCGCTCGCTGTCGCCGCGCTTGAAGGGAATTACCTCTACAGGGGGACGGGGGGCGCTACGCTCGCGATCAATCCTGCGGACATGCACCTGCACATGCAGAAATACAATTGGCTGGGCCGGCTTGACGCGGACAAGGCGTTCGACATGCTTTTGCGCTTTGCAGATTCCGTCACCGCGTGGAAAAAGCTCGGCCAAGAGGCGGCCGCCCCCCGCCAAGACGTCCTGTCCGCGGTTTTTTCTTCAGAATCGTTCATGCAGGTGTAACCTTTTCGTGCCCAATGTGTATACAGGATGGCGGCGGAATCATTCCAAGGCCCAAAGAGAAACATCAATAAGGAGACAAAACCATGCCTTTGCCAGACATAAGCCTCGCGCAGTTCAACAGAATAGCAACCGGCGACTACAACGCCGGCCAGATTGACTTCAAGACGAAAGACGACGGCACGGCCGAGCTCGTCAAGATAAACAACCACGTCTGGAAGACGAGCAAGAACAACGTCGAGCTTTCGCCCGAGCGCATTCTCGAGGTCAAGGAGGCGTTTCTGAATGCGCTCCAGAAGGGGGGCGTCAGCGCCGAGGCGATGAACGAGATACGCGACAGGCTCGGTCTTTCGTCGGAGTTGGAAATCCCGGAAGACGGCAATCAGCGTCTCGGGATAATAAAGGCCCGGTTCTCCCCGCTGACGCGCGCGCAGGTACGGTCGATTCTCGACGAATACGCCAACCAGGGAAGGGGCTTCACTGCCGCGTCGCAGGCAGAACTCTCCAATGCCGACTGGAGAGACGGGCAGAAAACGGCGAACATGAGCGCCTGGCGCTCCAGGACCCGCGACCTTGTGAACGGCGAATCGCTGAACACTTACGACAAGCTGGGGACTGCCGCCGCGAAATTCACGATGACGGACGCGATAAGCCTTCTTTCGACGACGCGCTCGCTGGCCGATTTCGAAGCGAGCCGCAACGCGCGCTGCAAGTCCGGCAACGCCGTGAACGAGCGGATGAAACTCCACACGGCCATGGTCAACTCGTTCCAGGGCCTCGTGGCGCAGGCGCTCAAGCTTCTGCCCGCGAGCGTCCGCGAAACGCCCGAATTCAAGCTCGCTGGCGAGACGGTGAAGCTCGTCAAGGACGATAACGGCAATATTTCGGCCATGGTCGGCAAGGGCGCCCTCGCGACGAAAGTCGCCATCAACATGGATGCGGACACGTTCGCCAAGCGACTTCTGGGTCGCGTAGTGACCGATGCGAAGACGCTGGGCTCCTCGGCCTCGAAGGACATCCTCGGGATGGTATACGACCGCGATCTCGAAGTCGGCCTCATGGCGACCGAGAAAAAGAGCCTCACGCGCCAGTTCGCCTGCCTCATACTCGAGCAGAACATCGAAGACGCCGCAAACCTCGTGCGCGAGGACTACAATACCGGCATACTCGTGGAGCTCGCCGAGCGCGCGCTCGACGGCAAGGACGTCGGCAATACGAAGGCGAAGCTCGACGCTTTCCACGCGAAGCTCGTGAGCGACAACGCGGACCTGCCTCCCGAGATGAAAGAGATGCTCGGGAAGGTGGCGAACATTCCGCTCGCGAAGGGCAGCGACCCGGAAGGCGAGTTCATCGTCAAGTCTTCGATCGCGGGCGACATCAACAAGGTCGTCAACGCCATGCCCAAGCCCGTCCAGGCTGAGCCGCCCAAGTCGCTGAACGACATCGGCGGGCTTGCAGCCGTCAAGGACTTCGTCGCGAACCTCGTTTTCTCCGACAGCACGATGGTCGGCGACGCAATGGTCAACAAGGCCGGCGAAGCGATGCGCCGCATGCTTTCGGACAAGAAGAACATCGTCGCTTTCGCCGAGATCATCAAGAATCCCGGCCTAATCGACCTGGCGTGCGCGCAGCAGATCGCGGACGTCGTGAAGGACGGTCTCGGCAAGATGGTGGACA
>JAZQBR010000133.1:0-25847 GCA_045545855.1 Kiritimatiellia bacterium
ACTTTGCCAAGTTGCTCGCATATTATACCATATTTGCCGCCCCGGCGGTTAGGTCGAATTTATTCCAAAATAGCGCGGGGTGTGGCACCCAGCCTCTTTGCTGTTTATTTCTGATAACGCGGTGGGAGACGCGTTAACCACCCCCACTGGAGACGCGGCTTCCAGCCGCGTTAACCACCCCCTTTGTAACGCGGCAAGATGCCGCGTCTCCATTACTTCACCATTTGGTAACGCGGCAAGATGCCGCGTCTCCATTTTGCCGTTGCCATTCTCTAATACACGGGCCGCCTGGTGGTCGGCCCCTACCCACTGGAGACGCGGCTTCCAGCCGCGTAGCCACCCCTACTCAACGCGGCAAGCCAGAGCGAGGAACTGTTGAGCAAACGCCGTCTTCAAACCGCAGGGCCGACGCAGAGGCGGTAGATTGCGGCGACATCCTCTTCATCAAGCGGCTTGAAACCGCCGAGCGTGTTGCCGCTTAAATTCAGCGTCTTGACAAGAAGCGGAATATCCTCTTCTCTCGCGCCGAGCTCCGCGAACGTAAGCGGCAGGCCGAGCGACTTGAGCCAGCGGCGGAAAGCGTCAATGCCGGCAATCGCCGCGACGCTGTCGCTCTCGCCGGCGCCAACGCCGAATACATTGCGCGCGAAACGGGCGAAGCGCGCGTCGTCCGCCGCGTGCACATACGTCATCCAGGCCGGCATGACCACGGCCAGCCCCGCCCCGTGGGCGCAATCGTACAACGCAGAAAGCTCATGCTCGATGCCGTGGCTGGACCAGTCCTGGACGCGCCCGGCGCCGCAGACGTCGTTGTGAGCGAGCATCCCGGCCCACATGATGTTCGCCCGCGCCTGATAGTCGCGCGGGTTGGCCATTGCTTTGGCCCCTTCGACAATCACCGTCTTCATGACGGCCTCGCAGAGATTGTCCGTAAGCTCGACATCCTTTGTCGGCGAGAAATAGCGCTCGCAGAGGTGGGCGAACATATCCGCCAGACCGCAGGCCGTCTGGAACGGCGGCAATGTCATCGTCAGTTCCGGATTCATCACCGCGAACTTAGGGCGCAGGATGTCGCCGCCCGCCGCCCGCTTCAGGTTCTCCGGCTCGAGGTTGACGACGCTGTTTGTCGAAGCCTCGCTGCCGGCGGCCGCGATCGTCAGCACGACCCCTACGGGCAGCGCGGCCGGTATCGCCGGGCGCACCTTCACCTCGCGCCCTACATAAAACCTGCGCCAGACGCCCTCGTTGGCGGCGCCTATCGCGATCGCCTTGGCCGAATCTATCACGCTGCCACCGCCCACAGCCAGCAGAAAGTCGACACCCGCCGAAAGCGCCAGGCTCACACCCTCGTCGACCAGCGAACTGCGGGGGTTTGGTTTAACTCCGCCCAGTTCCACGAAATCCACGCCCGCCGCCGCGAGCGACGCCTTGACGCGGTCGACGAGCCCGCTCTTTACGGCGCTGCCGCCGCCATAGTGGAGGAGGGCTTTTCCACCGCCGAACCTGCGGACGAGTTCGCCCGTGCGCGCCTCGGCGCCTCGGCCGAACGCAAAGTATGTAGGGGACCAAAAATTGAAGTCGTTCATATATGCTCCTTTCTTGTCTACCCCCTCGCGACAGCGCTTTCGCCGCCGTCGACGGGTATTATGCAGCCTGTAGTCGCGCCTGCCGAAGCGAGGTATGCAACAGCCGCCGCCACATCGGCCGGCGCGGGACGTCCGAAGGGACAGCGCGCGGCCTTTTCGCTCACGCCGACCGGCGCCAGCACGGGGCCGGGCGCGACGGCGTTCACGCGAAGACGTCCGGCGAAGTTGCGCGCGAGCGCGAGCGTGGCCGCCAAGAGCCGCGCCTTCGTCTCGTCATAGCGGCACGCCGGCTTGAAGCCTTCTCTCAGCACCCGGCTGTCGAGTATATTGACCGCCGAGCCGCCGCGCCCCCCGCCGGCCATCAGCTCGATCAAGCGCACCGGCGCGGCGTAGTTGACGCGCTCCACCATCGCGTCATCGCCAAAAAAAAGCGCAGCGTTGTTCACAAGCGCGTCGGGCGGCACGCCGCCGCAGAGGGCGACGGCCGAAGCGAAGAGAGATTCCGCCCCGCCCGGCGCCGAGAGGTCGGCCACGATATCGGCGCCTGCGTCAGGCCTGTGCGAAGAGACGACCACGCGCCAGCCGGCCGCCGCGAGGCCATGCGCGATGGCAAGGCCCAGGCGCGTCGTACCGCCGGTGACGAGAACGGTCTTCATCTGGCGAGAACCTCCTCGAACTCGCGCGCGGCATCAGCGTTGTCTACAAATCTCACCGCCTGCCAGCCGGCTTCGCGCGCGCCGCGGCAGTTGGCCTCGACGTCGTCGAAGAAGCAGAGCTCGCCCGCCGGCAGCGCGATGCGCTCCCTCAGCAGATCGTATATCTCGCGCTGCGGCTTGTACATCTTCGACTCGCCCGATATCACCATCGCGTCGGCGGTCTCGATGAAATCGGCGAAATGGCGGCGAAAGAGCGGCGCGAAGCTGCTGGGCATGTTTGTGAGTATGCCTATCTTGAAACCGCGCGATTTCAGTTCGCGCATGAATTCGAGCGTACGCTCGTTGCGGTAGAGATAGCTCGCCTGGTCCTCGGCGACAATCTTCGCCCTTGTCTCGGGGGCGATGTCTACGCCGGCCTCGCGCCATATCCGGTCGTACATCTCGTCTATCGAGATAAAGTCGCCGTCCATCAGCCGGCGGTAGCGCCCGAAGCCCTCCTCTAAAATGCTCCAGTCAATGCCCAGGCGCGCGACAAGCGCGCGCACTCTCTCAGGCATCGTGGTTGTTGTCATAACGCCGCCGAAATCGAAAACACAGCCGGAAATCTTCATTTGCACGCCTCCACAGTCAGCATGCCTAGCGCGTGGACGACGGCCGCGCGCCTGACATCCTCGCGTCCGCCCGGGAAAATCGCCTTCTCGGCGCGCACGCCGGCCGGCGACGAAACGCCGAACCACACGAGGCCCACCGGCTTTTCGGCGCTGCCGCCGCCGGGGCCGGCTATGCCGGTGACGCTCACGGCGAGATCGGCGCCTGTAAGCCGCCGCGCGCCTTCGGCCATCTCGGCCGCGCACTCGGCCGAAACAGCGCCATGGGCCGCGAGCGTCGCCTGCGACACGCCCAGTACGCCGCTCTTCACCGAGTTGCTGTAGCTAACCACCCCGCCTAGATACACCTCGCTCGAACCGGCGATTGAGGTTATGGCGCTGCCCACTCCGCCGCCCGTGCAGCTCTCCGCCGTGGCGCAGCAAAGGCCGCGCGCCTTCAAAAGCTCCACCAGTGTTTCAGCCTGTTTCATTCTTATCTACCTCCCCGGCCTCCGGCGGCCGTCATTCATACCTCAGGCAGTCTATCGGGTTGAGCTTCGAAGCCCTGTACGCCGGATAGAACCCGAAGAACATGCCTACAATCGAAGAGAAGAAAAACGACGCGACGGTCGAGGGCACCTGTATGAGAATCGGCCAGCCCTTCCACGCGCCGATCAATTCCGCGCCGCCTATCCCGAGCGCGACACCGAACGCCCCGCCCACCGTCGAGAGCACGACGGCCTCCAGGAGAAACTGCATCAGTATGTTGAAAGGCGTCGCGCCGATCGACATTCTAAGCCCGATTTCCTTTATGCGCTCGGTGACCGATACAAGCATGATGTTCATTATCCCGATACCGCCTACGAGCAGCGATATCGCCGCAACCGCGGTGAGCAGCACTGTCATGAGCCCTGTGACGGACCCTATCGTATTCATGAGTTCCGTCGTGTCGCGAGTCTCGAAGTCGTCGTCCTGCCAGTCGGCGAGATGGTGGCGCTGGCGCAGGAGCGAGGCTATCTCGCGCTTGGCCTCCTCGAGATCGTCCATCGTTATGAGCGAGACGTTCATCATGTTGATGTTGCGGAACTTCGAGCGCTGCAGATAGCGCTGGACGCTCGAATACGGGGCCATCACGACATCGTCCTGATCCTGGCCCCAGTTGTTGGCGCCCTTCGAGCCCAGCACGCCCACAATCTTGAAGGTCATGTTCTTCAGACGCAGCGTTTTGCCGATAGGGTCGCCGTCTTCGCCGAAAAGGTTCGATTTGACGGTGGTGCCGATCACGCAGACGCGCGAGGCGAGCGCGGTCTCCTCTTCGGTGAAGAAGCGCCCTTCGGTGACGGTCCAGTTGCTGATGAGCAGTATGTCGGGCGAGACGCCCTGCACATTGCCGGCCCAGTTTTTGGCGGCGTACATCATCTGGACGGTCGTCCTGACTTGCGGGCTCACGCCCTGGACGAGATGGCCGAGCTCGCGCTTGACAGCCTCGGCGTCTTCGGCGGTCATGGTCTGACCCTGGCCTATCCCGCCCGACACGGGCCCATGGTTGCGGCGCTCCGGGAAGACCATCATGAGGTTGTTGCCCATGGACGAGATTTCTCTCACCATCATCGTCTGGGCGCCCTGGCCGATGGCCATGACGCATATTACGGCGGCGATGCCCACGATTATGCCGATGCATGTCAGCACCGAGCGCGTCTTGTTGCGCGCGATTGCGCGCACGGCCACTTTGAATATCATCGCGAAGTTCACGAGAGAGCCTCCTTGACCAGCCGCGCGACCTCGGCCTGGCTTTTGCGCACGCCCCCGTCGGCCCCGTCGTCGCGCATGATCTTGCCGTCCCGCATGACGACATGGCGCTTCGCGTAGGCGGCGATGTCGTCCTCGTGCGTCACCATCACTATCGTTATGCCCTCGTTGGAGAGTTCCGTAAAAAGGTTCATTATCTCGACCGAGCTCTTGGTGTCGAGGTTGCCGGTCGGCTCGTCGGCGAATACGACAGGCGGGTTGTTCATGAGAGCGCGCGCTATCGCGACGCGCTGCTGCTGCCCGCCGGAGAGCTGCGCGGGCGTATGCATCTCGCGGCCCTTGAGGCCGACGCGCGCCAGCAGGGACATCGCGCGCGCGCGCCTTTCGCGGTGGCCGAGCCTGCCCATGTACAGGTCGGGCAGTTCGACATTCTCAAGCGCGGTCGTTCTCGGCAGCAGGTTGAAGCTCTGGAACACGAAGCCGAGCTTACGGTTGCGGATTCGCGCGAGTTCCGAGGGGGTTCTGGCGGCGACCTCGGTGCCGTCAAGCAGATACGAGCCCGTCGTCGGAGTATCGAGGCAGCCCAGTATGTTCAGCATCGTCGACTTGCCGGAGCCCGACGAGCCCATTATCGCCAGAAACTCCCCTTCGTCGACGGCGAGCGACACGCCGTCGAGCGCGTGCACCGGCTCCTCGCCTATCACATACGTCTTGTGAAGATCTCTGATTTCTATAAGATGGGCCATCGCTGTCACTTCTTCTTTGGCTCGGGCGCGGTACCCTTGTTCTTGTTCCGGGCGGGGAACTTCGGCGTGAACGGGTTGGTGACGTCCTTGCCGGCGGCAGCCGTGGTCTTCGTCTCGTAGCCGACAATGGCCTCGCGGCCCGCGAGAGACGCCGCATCTTCGCAGACAACCTCGATGAACGAGTCGTCGGTCACGCCTTCTTCGACAAGCACGTATTCAAGCGGGGCGCCCTCCGTCGCGGGCTTCAGCCAGAGCTTGCGGCCGCGCGGCACTTCGCCGAGCGCCTCAAGCTCCTCCGGTTTGGGGCGGAACCTGAAAGCGGCGGCGGCCGCCGCGACAACGTTCTCGGCGCGCGCCGTCTCGATCGAGAGCGTCGCCGTCATCCCCGGGAAGAGCATTTCGTCCGGGTTTTCGGCCTCAATTATAACGGGGAACGTCACAACATTGTTCGTGGTTGTCGCCGCGCGCCTGACCTGGATGACCCGCCCTGTAAACTTGCGGCGGTAGGCGTCGGCCGTGAACGTCACGCTCTGGCCAACCTTTACATTGCCTATATCGGCCTCGGGTATCGTCGCCTCGACCCACACGACCTTCAAGTCTTCGGCGATCGTGAGAACGGGTACGGCGTTCATCGACGAAACGACGGTCTCGCCTTCCTCGACCTTGCGGTCGATAACTATACCGTCGACGGGCGAGACGATCGTGCAGTAGCCGAGGTCGGTCTTCGCCTTGTCGGCCGAAGCCTTCGACTGCTCGACCGAAGCCCGGGCGCTCGCGACCGAGGCCTTGGCGCTCTCGAGGTTCGCCCTCGCGCGCTCCAGAGCCTCCGTCGCGCTGTCGAGATCGGCGACGGGCGCCGTCTTGCGCTCGACCAGCGCGCTCTTGCGGGCGAACGTCTTCTCTGCCAGCTCGAGCTCGGCCTGCGCCGACCTTAGCGCGGCGAGCCTGACGTTCACATTCGCCTCGTTGACATGCAGCTGCGCCAGGGCGCTCTTGTAGTTCGCCTCGTAGACGAGCGGGTCGATGAGCGCGACGACCTGGCCGTTCGTGACGGTCGAGTTGTAGTCGACGAAGAGCTTTATGAGCTTGCCGTTGACCTGGGCGCCCACCGGTATGCCGCTCGCGCTGTTGCGCGGCGTCACCGTGCCCGTCGCCTCGACGGTGCGCACGATATCCATGCGCTCGATCTCCACCGTTCTGTAGGCGACCTCGCCCTTCTTGGCCCCTATGCCCACTTTTTCGCACCCTGCCGCCGCCGCGGCGAGAGCGGCCGCCAGAGCGGCCCTCATGCACAATCTTGTCATTCCGCATTCTCCTCTTCAACACCCGCCTCTTCTTCGTACGCGGGCTCGCTGCCTGTAAGACTGAACAGCGCGGCCTCGGCCGCCTGCCCCCTGCAAAACGCTTTCACCCTGTTGCCCAGAGCTTCGGCGTAGGCCGACACCGCGTCGGTGAACTCGACGCGCGACACATCGCCGACTTCATACTGCGACTTGACCGTCGCCAGATTTTCCGACGCCTGCCGCACGCTCTCTGTCGCGGTCGACCACGCCTCGCGGGCGTTGTCACGCTCGGCGACGGCTATCTCGATGCTGCGCGACAGCTCCTGCTCCTCGTTGTCGACATTGCTCTCGGCGGACCTCAACGCCACCACCGCGCGTTCGACCGCAGTCGTCTTGCGCCAGCCGGTGAAGAGCGATTCGGCGGCGTTCAGCCCCCAGCGCCAGTACCAGAGCGGATCGGTCCAATTGAGCGAGAGGCTGGCCGAGACCGTGGGCTTCAAGTCGGCGATGGCGTAGTCTACCTGTGCGGACGCGGCGCGCAGGCGCGCGCGGGCTACCTTCATCGCCGGCGCGTTCGTGCGCGCGAAGTCGAACACCTCGCCCGGCGTCTCGACCGAACCGGCAAACGCGCGGCGCATCGTGTCGAGCCCCGACGCGCGCGGCCCGAGAACGGCGCGATAGTCGCCGCGCGAGGCGTCGACGCCAAGCGCCGCCATGAGGCGCGCGCCGGCGACCGCTACATCGTTCGACGCCGCGACCATCGATTCGCCGGCGCGCGCGAGATCGAGCCGCGCCTTGAGCACGTCCAGACTCTGCGCCTCGCCCTCGCGGTAGCGGTCCTCGGCCTGGGCGAGATGCTCCGCGTACTGCTGCACGTTCGAGACGGCGACCTCGTGCAGAGCCTCGTTCTGCATCAGCGCGAAGTAGGCCGACGACACCTCGCCAAAAACGGTGTAGCCGTGCTGGACAAGGGACGATTCGGCGGCGATTACATTCTCGACCCCGGCGCGGGCGCGCGCGTCGTTGCGCCCGAAATCCCACAAAAGAAGGTCAAGCGAAAGACCCGCGGTCGCGTCGCCGCGCCGCATCTTGGCTTTCATATCGCTGAAATGCGCCGGCGTCGACGACTCGGCGTACCCGGTCGAGAGGCTGGCGTGCGCCGCGTTCCACGGCGTCGACGACGCTATGGGCGCGTCCGCCGCGATCTCGCGCAGCGCGAGACGCGCGTCCTCCACCGCCAGAGCCGCCGACACCATCGAAGGCCTGTTCGTGCACGCGAACTCGACCAGCTCCTCAAGGGAGCTGCCGCGCAGATCGACGGGCGAAGCCTCGCCGACGCGCCCCTCGCCGCGCGGCGCCGCTTCGGCCTGGGCCTGACGCGCCTCGCGCACAACGGCGCAACCCGCCGCCGCAGCAGCGGCCACGCCGGTCAGAAGTGTCCTTTTCCAGTCAAACATGCCGCATAGTATACATACCTTTGGGTATGTATGTCAAGCGCGAATATATGTTTTTTACGGCCAACGCATTAAACCTAAATTCCTCCGTTCAATTTCCCGACAAATGGTTATATCTCACGCGTGAGACCTTCAACCGAGGATATTAGGTTAAAAGCCGATTCTTCCCCTTTGGGGCCCCTGAATCGTTTTTAATGCGTTGGAAGTGTCTCAGCCAAAATCAGAACCTGGCGCTTAAACCGATTTCGAAAGTGCGCGGCTCGCTCACGAGACACTCGTAGTAGTGTCGCGACGACTCGAAATACTTCTCTCCGAAAAGATTCCTGACGCCAAGAGTGAGCGTCCAGCTCTCGCCCGCGCCGAACTTCGACAGCGGCACGGCGACGCTCACGTCGAAGACGTGGCTGTGGTCGAAGTAGAGGTTGTCGTCGACGAACGCGCCGCGCATGGTGGCGTAGCTCTTCGAGCGGAACCTGTACCCCCCGCCGATCACTATGTCGCGCAGAATGTCGCAGCAGTCGAAGCGGTACGAGGTCGACAGCGAGAACGTGTGGCTGGGCGTGCGGCGAAAGACTTCTCTCGCTCCGGCCGTGCAGTTGCGGTAGCGGTTGAACGAGTACATCGCCATGACAGTCCAGTTCTCGGTCAAGTCTCCCGCCAGCGAGAGCTCTACGCCCTGTGACTTGTTTTTACCCTCGAAATAATAGTAGGTGTCGTTGTTCACCGTGGCCGCGACCGGGGTGTTTTTCTGCTCGATATGGTAGCAGGAAGCCGAAAACCACAGCTTCTCGGCAGGCCTTATCCTGAAGCCCCCCTCCCGCTGGGTCGCCGTCCACGGGTCCGTGGGGCGGGTGCCGTCCGCGTCGCGATACCCGAGCGTCGGCGTGCGCGTTTGGGAGAGGTTGGCGAAGAAAACGAGCCAGTCCAGCGGCTGCACCGTTATGCCGCCGCGCGGCGACAAGGCCGTTTCGTCGGCGTGCCTGTAGTGCGTGTACGAGACGTTGCCGCTGCGGTCCGTCGACGCGGCGGTCTGCTGATTCTCCCTGAAATAGTCGCACCTGACGCCCCCGAGCACGGTTACCCAGCCCCAGCCTATGGAGTCCTGCAGCGTCGCGCCGTAGCGGCTCACCGGCGCGCCGAAGCCCGATGTGGACTCGCGGTAGTAGAAATCAGGCTGCACGACAAAGCTGTTGCGAAAGCCAAGCGGCAGATCGTCCTTGGTATAGACCGAGCGCGCGTAGAGATTGTAGCTGCGGTTGATGCGTTCTGAAGACGAGAAGCCCGAGGTCATATACTTGGTGCCGGTCGGCCACTCGCCTGTCGCGCAGTAGTGGGCGAAGTCGCCCGCGGGCTCGCCCGAGCGCGAGACGGAGTACACGCTGTACGGCTCGCGCGTCGTCTGCCGCCAGTCCGAGAACATGAACGCGCCGCCGAATCTGAGCTGCCAGTCGTCGGTCGCCTGCCATTTGACGTAAGGGTTGACCATGATCGACTCGTACTTCGAACGGTCGCCCTCGCGGCACGACGACTCGTACCAGCCATAGCCGCCGCCCGGCCGCCCGCGCCAGACCGGTACGCCTATGTAGCTGGGCTGGTCGGTCTTCTGGAACATCGTCTTGAGACCGATTTCCACTTCATCGGCGGGCTTCCAGACGAACGAAGGCGCAACAGTGTACGACTCGCGCGGATCCGCCCCCTTCTGCGAGCCTGTGTTGCAGTATGCCGGCGAATAGAAGTCGAACGCGCCGACCGCCCTGAACGCAAATGTATCGTCCGCCACAACCTCGTTTACATCGACCATGGCGCGCTGGCGCCAGGTGCGCCGGCCAAGGGACGTATTGGACTGAAGCCGCGTCTCGTCGCCGTCAAGCTTCGCGCTTTTCATGTAGATGTTGATCGCCCCGCCCGCGCCGGAATTGTTCTGCTGCGCGCCTGCGCCGCCGGCGAGCGACCCGATCGGGCCTTTCACGATCTCGACGCGCTCCATGAGAAACGGATCCATGAAAAGGCCCGCGCCGCTGCCTATAGGCACGACCCCGTCAAACGCCGGCTCTGTGCCCCCCATGCCGCGTATGGTGAACGCACCCGGCTGACGGACAAGCAGCGACTTGCCGCCGGTCTCTATACCGGGCACGAAGCGAAGAAGGTCGTGGAGATCCGTCGGATTGTGTTCTTGGATGAAATCTTCGGTCAATGTGTCGACGACCACAGGCAGGCTCTCGGGCGGCGCGTCTGTAAACGTGGCGCCCGAGACCGTCTCGGGGCGGTACCTCGAGAGCGCACCGCCCTCCACCGTCACAACGCCCAGGTCGGCGATTTGAGTCTCGTTCGTCTCTGCCGCGGCACGCCGGAGGGCCGCCAGAGCGACCGTGCACGCGGCAATAATCGATATGGATTTCACGTGTTTCATGCCATGTATAACGCCGTGAAACGCCCGATGGTTCATTGCGCTTTGGCGGAAGGTGAGGGATTCGAACCCCCGTAAGGCTTGCACCCTAAACGGTTTTCAAGACCGCCGCGTTCAACCACTCCGCCAACCTTCCGTGAACAAACGCCGAGTATTGTACCATTTCCCCCCGCGAAATGCAAGGGCTACGGCCACTACCGGCGGGGGCTCTCCCCATAGATTTGCAAGGCGTCACCGCCGAGGCTCAATCCAAAAAGAGCAACCTGCTTTGCCGTCTACGCGCTTCATCGTTCCATCCGGGAGCTTAAGCGACGCAGAGAAGACCTCGCCGCGCCACTCAAGACATTCAAGGAGAATTCCGCCGCGCAGCAGCAAACCCTTGATACAGCCCGACTTCCAATCGCCCGGCTTCGCAGGAAGAAAACGAATGCAAGAATCCTCGGCATGCACGAGCATTTCTGAGATAAGGTACGGGTACCCGCCGGAAATGTCAGTATTGAAGCAGTTATTCCAATCGTGGCACGAGCCGCCGCCATTCAGCCAGCTCTTTTCGGTGAGAAGCTTGAGACACCGGGCGGCGCGCGCGGCATCGCCGATCTTGCACGCGGCGAGTGCGTTCTGCACGTACCCGAAAGCCATCGTGCGCGAACGGTTCTCGTTGAAGTCCATGCGCGCGTCGATGGTCTTTCCGACGGCCGCGACGAGCGCGGCGTTCGTGAGGATCTCCGCCGGCGCGTCGTCGTAGAGCGCGTAGAGATGAGAGGCGTGGCGGTGCTCGTTGTTGTCCGGCTGGCCGGGAGCAAGCCACTCGGCGAAGAATCCGTTCCCGCTCACCTGGTACGGCGTGAGACGCGTGCGCATCGCGGACCATTTGACGCGATCCTGCGCGTCGACGCCAAGCGTCTCCGCCGCATGTACGGCCTCGCCAAGGAACTGCTTGGCTATGGCATTGTCCATCGTTGCGTTGACAGCTGCCGGGCGCTTCCCCGTCGGCCAGTTCTCGGGGGAATACGACGGATTGAAGCCAAGCGTTCCGTCCGGCATTTCAACCAGGACATCCTCATAATACTGCGCGATTTCCTTCATGAGCGGATATATGCGCTTCAGCCACTTTTCGTCGAGCGTGTGGCGATATCCGTCGTAGAGGCGAGAGAGAAGCCACGCCGCGCCGCCGTGCCAGTATATGTGCGGATAGTTCGCGTTTGAGTCAGTCTCGACTCCCGCCACAGTAGTCTGCGCGGCGGCGCGGAAGCCGCGCGCGCCGAAGTGGCGCTTCGCCGCGTCGCGCATTTCGGGGAGCCGCGCCTCGATCCACTTCAGAAGGCTTTCGTTGAACTCGGGCGTGTTGCCGCGGCAGAAGAACGAAATCGCACAGGGCATATTGCCGTTCACCGTGAAGCTCGCGAACCATGGCGCGCTCCACGTTCCCGCCCAAAGGCCCTGAAGATTCGGCACATGGTCGACTCCAACCGATGAAATGATGTTGTACCGCCCGGAATTGAATTTGCGCACGATTTCGGCGGCGTTTGCCGGCCCCTCCAGCTCGAACGACACGCGGCCCATCAGTTCCTTCTGTTTTGCAGCACTTTCGGCGAGGAGTGCGTCATATCCCTTCTCCGCCGCCGCCGCCAGCCGCGCCTCCATCGCCGCGCGATTGGAATCCTGATCCTTCAAAAGCGGCTCTATCGCGACAAAAGCCTCTGCCGAATCTGCACCCTTTGCGCTCTTGGCGGCGAGCAGCACAACTTCGTACCCCGCCAGCCTGTTCCACGGATTCCCGTTTCTGAACTCGCAGCGGTAGTAGTCCGGTTCGGAGACGATACGGCGGATTCCTCTTGAGAACGCGGTGATGCCGGCGCGTCCTGACGGCGCGATTCCCGCAAGCGCGAACACGACATCGCTTTTCGACTCGTCGCTGACTTTGACCGCTATAACGTTCGCCCCGCGCAGCGCGGCCACGCGACGCTCGAAGCTGCGTCCCTTGGCGTCCTTCGCGCAGACGATGCACTCCCCCGTGTCAAAATCGGTGCGGCGGGAATACCCGGACGGTTCCCCGAAGCGCATCGAAATCTTCAAGTCGCATGCGGCGATGAAACCATCGCGGTTGTTGTAATCGTGCGGGTTGCGGCGCGGGAACCCCACCAACGGCGGCGGTGTGCCGCCCGGCTCGGGCAGATACAGCTTGCAGTGGCTTAGATGTATCGCGTCATCTTCGACGCGGCCCTCTACCATCGCCCCGATCGTTCCGTTGCCGGTGAGAGACGACTCCTGCCAGTTGGCGGCAGGAGCGTTCTCGACCCACTCTGCGCCGTATGCCGCGGTAAACGCGACAGCGCCGGCACATACTGCAGATGCTATTGTTTTCATGATACAATCAAGCTCTCAAGAGGCCAAGTTCAAATGCCCTGGTGATGGCGCCTGCGGTATTCTGCACTGCGAGCTTTTGCAGAATCGACTTCGCATGGGTCTTTACGGTCTCGAGGCCGATTCCAAGTATGATGGATGCCTCTTCGCGGCTCTTGCCCTGTGCAAGCCACTCGAGGACATCCATCTCGCGTTGCGTCAGAAGCGAGTCCGGCGCTTGCGCAGGAGCCTCATCCTCTATGAACACATTCCGCTCCTGCAAAACGCGCCTTATCGCCGTGGCAAGCCCCTGCCGCTTAGTGGACTTGGAAATGTATCCACACGCCCCTTCCTTCTTCGCCCGTTCAAGTTCACTGCGAAGCGGCATGCCCGCAAGGAAAAGAACCTTG
Organism: Kiritimatiellia bacterium; assembly: GCA_045545855.1. Taxonomy (GTDB): domain Bacteria; phylum Verrucomicrobiota; class Kiritimatiellia; order RFP12; family UBA1067; genus UBA1067. The sequence goes on from JAZQBR010000133.1 coordinate 13,222, forward strand.
ATGTCGGGGTACCACACCTTCATCTCTTTAAACAGGTCAAAGCCGCCGCCGCCTGGCATCCGGATGTCCATCAAGACGATGTCGGGATGCACCTTCGCCTTGAAAAATGCGATTGCCTCCGTGCCGTCCGCAGCCAGCGCGCAAACCTCGAACCCGGCGGCCTCGAGCATTGCCTCGAGACCTTCCCTGACCATTGGATGGTCGTCCACCACCATTACCTTGTTCATTTCTCCTCCTCCGACGGGCCTTCCATCTCCGCCAGTTTTTCGTTCATGCCCCATAGCCTCTTGCGAAGGAGGTCCTGTGTGTACACGAGCCAGTGCTGAACTTTACCGATGCCTTCCTTCGCCTTCTCGCTATCGCGCCCCAGCCATTCAGCCGCGGCATCAAGCTGGAACTCGCAGCTGCCGAGAAGCTGCTGGAAGTCGTCGTGAAGCTCGTAGCTCAGCTTCAGCCGCTCGCGGCGGATAGCCTCGAACGCAAGCTTCTCAAACTGCTTTTCGCGCTGTGTGAGCTTGAGCTTCATGCAGACAAGCGCTAGCGCGACGGCGATTCCCGCGAGAAGCAGCCAGACGCGGCCAGCCGTCCAGAAAGGGGCCCTTGAAAGCACCTCTACACCGTTTATGTCCATGGGCATCACGCTGACATCCGTGAAGTCGATCATCACGTGCCGCACAGGATCGTCCACCGGCGAATAGAGCATGACGCCGCCGACCAGAACCTTCGCGCCGAGCTTGAGGTCGTCTGGGAGCGGAGTGTCGATGTTGATCCGCACTGCGGCCTGAAAGCTCCTGTTCCCTTCGCCGAGCTGAATCTGCGTGAACGTCTGACGCCGGTTTATGTCGCGCACCGTTCCGGCGCAGCGCACCATGCGCCCCCACAGGTCTTCGGCGCCGGGAACAGTTAGCGGGTGGGAATATATGTCGTCTATCGTGACGTCTTTCGGGCGCGGCAAGACTGCCGAGGCATCCTTAAGCTCCGCTACCCAGGCATGATTGATGCGCCGCGTCGTATATGTCGCGCGCGTCTCCCCATTTGTCACCGAAACGATTGTGCCCACCTTGTATGCGGCAGTGTCTTTCTCCCGCTCTATTCGCCACGAACCGGAGCCGTCAGTCGCGGACATGAAGAAATACCTGTCGCCCGGACGCGAAAAAGTGACGACACCGTCGAGCGGCAATTCATGCGCCGAGTTCTGCCTGTACCCCGCCAGTCCGCCGGCTGACGCCGCAAAGGCAATCACCGCTATCAGTATGGACACCATCATTTTCACTGATGCTATTATATCATTTCGGACGGTATTTATCAATGGCCTTTCCGTTATGATATGCAACAGCAGAGAAACCGGTCCTCGTAGAATGGGCGATCACATCCCGCCGCGAGGCGTTTTTGTACACCACCGTTATCTTGACGCCATCGCAGTCTCCTTCAAGCGGCTCGCATTCGACGCTTTCTATCATCGCTTCAGCGCCCTTCCCGAATGGTTCGTACACGACCGCGAACGGGCGCCTCCACGCCTCGCCTTTTTGACGCACGAGAAACGCCGGGCAGGGCTTCGCCGAGACATTCCGGTTGTAATGGCGGAATACTTTCGGGCCTTCCAGCGCATACGCCTCGCGCCCCTCGCCGCCGTTGGCGACGAAGGCGCGCATCGTGATGCCGCCGCCATAGTCGAAGTCCGCCGCAAAATCGCCATGCACCGTTCCAATCGTTTTGAAATACCCGTACCCCTTCCCGCTCTGCGGATCCAGGCTGCCCGTTCCCCATTCCACGTTCCCCGTTCCCCATTCTCCCAGACAATGAAATATATAGTCGTGATACTTCTCGTCTCCATCGATCACCTTCGAGCGGAAGATGTCGACATAGTAGCCCGTCTTCGATCCGCTGCGCACGATCGCGACCGTGCGGCGCTGGCGAGCCTTCACGTTCCCTGTGTCATAAAGACTTTCGACATCGACAAACTGGCGATGCGGCGAGAGCGAGGCGAACACGTCTTCGCCCGCCTTTGCGGACGGCTCGGCGGCCTTTATGTCGAAGACCATCTCGCGGCGGTCGTCGAGCCCAAGCCCGTTGACGGCAACTGTGTTGTGCGCAGCGGCCTGACGGTAGTACTCGTGCGTGTCAGCGGACCAGTAGTTCGCACCTGCGCCAGTGTCGGGCGCGAGTATCTCGCCGCGCCCGTAAAGTTCGATCGTAAGTCCGTTAGGATGCCTGTGGCCCATCTTGTCCGAAAACCCAGCAAAAGAAAAAGCCAACGCGTCCGCTGCGTCGCCGCTCTTGGACGGATTGCGTTCCATGATCACCGGATAGCATGGCGCGTATGAAACACGCGAGAGCTTCGGCGCATCAACCGGCGGAAGTTCAGGGAGATAGAAGAAAAATGCGATGTCGTCCTTTGCGCAGCGCCCCCCGGCGAGCTTGACGAGCCCAGCGCAGCGTTCGAGCAGCTCGCGGTCGCCTTTCGCATTAGCGTATGCCGCCATCAGCTCGAGCTGGTCGGTGAAAATGCGGTGATACGACGAGTCGCCGATGTTCGTGACGTATCCGTTCGGGAATATCATCTGCGGCATTGCGCGAGATGCCCTGAAGAGAAGCGGATCGCGCGAGAGAACGTCGAGCCCGTTCTTCCAATAAAGAAAGCCGAACTTTACGAGCTGGGCGATCGAGCCTTGTCCGTATCCCCCAGGCGCCTCGGGCCACATCCCGGTCGACTCCTCTATGTTCGCGCGAAGGACGTCGAGATACGCGCCGTGGCGTTCAGTCGTCGGACCTTTTACAAGTTTGCGGACATAGTATTTTCGCCCCTTGCCGTCCGCATACGCCTTGTCATCGTCCAGTGCGAGCGCATAGAGCATGGCGCTTTGCTGCTCGTTCAGGTTCCAGTTGCCAACAAGCCCGCCGCCGCGATTTAGCTTGTTGTCGATGAATTTCTTGAAGAAAATCTCGAACTGGCGCGCCGCCCACTTCGCGCCTTCGGGGTGTCCCGGGCACCACATCTCGCCTTTGATGCCCTTCTTGAACTCCTTGCCGGCGAAATACGTCTTGTGGAAATAGTCGTAGAGCATATCCCAGACTAGCGGAATCGCCCAGTAGCGGCGCGTGTCGCCCAGCGTCTCCCAAGAAAGGAATCCGCAGTTGTCCGTCGCGCCCGGGTTGATTTCTTCCTGCTGCGCACCGCCGCGCACAAGCGTCCATACGATGTCCGCCGCGAACTTCGCATAGCGCATGTCCCCTTCGAGCGAATAAAGTATCGCCGACTTGTAGGCAAGGTCGAGCAACTTCTCGTTTATCAACTCGGCGACCATTCCGGAATGGTTGACTGGCACAAGATCGCCGGGGAAGTCCGTCGGCTTGTCGCTTAAAAAAACGCCATTGTCCGTCGCATACGGGGGATTCTCCTCCCACGGGACGCTGCGGTAGGGGCAGTCCCCCCAGGTGCGCGCGTATGCGACGCGGATCGTCGGATACTTCGCGTTCCCTTCGCGTCTGGGGATGAAGTTCCCCTCGGTCCATGCCTTTGTGTAGCGCTTGCCTTCCGTCCAGTTCATCTGGAGACGGCTTGGCGCAAAGCTCGGGTCGTCCGCATGACGCATTACTGCGGAATCGACCTCGCCATGCCACCTTGCGACGATGTCGCGGGCCCAGGCCACGTTCTTCGCCTTCTCGCGCAGCGATGGAAGCTCCTCTGCGCGAAAGTATACGCACGGATGGCGACTTTCTGCGAACGCGCCCCAAATCGCCACGCAGGCGAACATAGCGGTGACAAACTTCATGCCTAAAGTATATCACTGAAATCCGGCCTCACAAATCCCCCCATGGGGGGAGCCACCACAAGAACGCACAACCTTCCATCGCGTCACCCACCCAGCCCCTGTGCGCCCCGCGCGCTCGTCGGGGCAGCGCCAGAACCGTCAATTGGCGGTCCCCCGCCTCACACGCTCCGCTTGAATTCATGGCTTTACTCGCCTATCTGCTTCGGCGCGACAACCGCATCGCCCTCCTTCGCCGACTCTGCCAATCATTCAAGCACCCACTTTGTTCGAGCGATTCTCCCACGGTCACCATTGTCGCGCGGGTGGAAGCCACATAATCCCGGACAGGACAAGAAAAGCACAGGACACGGCTATTATGATTCATGGCCCCATACGCGCGGGAGCCAAGCTTTGCTTGGCGTATCCGAATCACAAAGCACTGTTGATACAAGACTGAGCCGTGCCTCGCTTTATGTAATCTCGTATCGAGGAATAGCCTAAGGACGAGACGACCAAGTGATCAAGAAGCGGCATGCCGAGGTCTTTGGACATCGCCATCAGCTGCCGCGTGGTTTCGATGTCGCATTCTGACGGAACATGGTCTCCGCTTGGATGATTGTGCGCCACCATTATGCAGTGGGCATCCCATTTGATGGCCTCTCGGAAGACATCTCGCGGCATCACGTATGACGTGTTGGCTTGCCCTCGTGCAATTCTGATCGGCTCACAGATCGGAATCCGCTTCGCCGTCAAAGGCAATACCCAGAAATTCTCAAGCACATCTCCTTCTTGCGCGATGAACTTGAACACTTCGTATGCATCTTCAGCAGTTGCAACACGCATCTTCTTCAAATCGTCCGGTTTCACGCGCAAACGACGATACCCGAGTTCAAATGCCGCGGCCAGCTCAAGTGCCTTGACATTCCCAATGCCCTTGATAGGCGCTTCTGGGTTCTTTTTGTTGTAGTCAGATATCTTTGCGACCAGCGTGCGCCAATCGGCGGTTACAAGGTCTTGAATGCACCCAAACGCCCGGATGAGCCGCCTTGCGAGTTCCAGGACATCACAGCCAGGCGCACCGGTCTTGAGCAGTATCGCAAGAACGGCTTCGTCCTTTAGGTCGTGCGGACTCGCCGCACGCTCCATCTGCTCGCGCGGCAGGAGTTCGCTTGAAACTCCGTTCTTCTTGAAATTGCTTTCGCGTTTATTAGCCATATCACACCTCCATTGGCATGGCGATAAAATCATTAAGTTCTTTCCGCAATATCCTCCAGCGCGGCAATCGCCTGTCCATAAGCTCTACAAACGCTCTGGAATGGTTCGCCACCTCAAAATGCGTCAGCTCATGTACGACCACATACTCAATGCATCTTGCGGGCACTCTTCCAAGCGCGGCGTTGAAAACGATCTTGCCGCGTTTCTTAAGATAACTCGCCCACCGAGTCTTCATCTTCCTGATTTCGGTTTCGGGAAGATCAAGCTTCAACTTTCTGCACCATGTTTTCATCTTGTCCGCAAGAGACTCACCCAACATCGCCTTCTGCCATGATTCGACGATCCTCTCCTTATACCCTCGTGAAGCGCCCTCCCGCACGTACAACGACAGCTTGTTGCCGCCCCACGTCACCTTTTCCGTCGCATAACGATCTTCCACGACAACCAATAGTTTATACCTGCGACCAAGGCAATAAATGCTCTCTCCGCTCACATACTCCCGGCGCGTTTGACGGGGCTGGGCAAGGACAGCCTTCCTCTGGTCGCGTATCCAGCCGATCTTGGAAGCGAGGAAGCTCCGCAAATCGCGGTCGGAAAGATCTTCCGGCGCAGATACATGCACCCTGGCATCAGGCGGATAGACGGCAAGATGCGTGTGCTTGATCTTCTTTCGCTCGACTTCAATCTGTATTCCGGCAATAGTCATGACACTACATCCAAGGTTCATCGCTCATGTAGGAGTCTGCGTCGAACTCACTTTGGTGTTCCACTATCTGGTAGACGGCAAGCGGGTTGAAATCAGTTCCCTGCAAGGCGTCCTCAATGGCCATTTCGACTTTCCTGCGGCGTATAGCGTTTCTCCTAAAGCCGGGCTTGGCGCTTGCTCCGACAGCCTCGAACACCTTAAGCGCGAGGTCTGCATCGCCGCCCAGGTTGTCGCAGAGGCTTCGCTTGGCCTCGGTGTCCAGCCGCGGATCAGCAACGGCCGAATCGCCTTTCAGTTCCTTGCCCATCTTGGCGATTTCCGCGAGCAGTTTTCTGTATTCGATTTTCTCCTTGCGATAGTCTTCGAGAAGCCTGTTGATGCGTTCCGAGAACTTGCGGTACTCGGCGGGATTGGTCTCTTTCTTTCTGAAGATGTAGCGCCTGACGTTTGCCACAAGCGTTTCCGCGACGCCGCGTTCGCCCCCGACCTCGGACTCCACGTCGGGATCGACTGACCCTCCATCGTCTTTGTCGATTTTTATCAAGTCGAGGAACGAAAGATCCTCGAGGTCGGCGATCTTCAAAGCGTGCTTGGCCGTGACGAAATTGTCGAGGAGCGCGCGCATCTCGGCATCATAGAGCTTGAGGTCCGCGAAATCGCCAGCTCGCTTCATGATCGCCTCGCGTAGCATATCGTAGTTTCGCACCTTCTCTTTTAGTGCAGCCGCTTCTGCGGCGGTGTAGCCGGCCTCGTCTGTTTCCTGGGCTATGTCGCCCCAAGCCCTTACCGCGGCGATGCAAGCCTGGTAGAAATCTTCCCGAAGTTGCGAATCCCCGGTGCGTGCGACGAAGTAATCGCAATACTCGTCGAGCCCCTTCGGCGGCAGCACCGGTTCCGAAAGAATATCGCACCGTTCAAGAGCCGCTTCAAGCGCCTTGCGACCTTCTTCAAGCCGTCCCTTGAGGAGCCCCTCTACGTCTTCTTTCTCAAAGTTCTTGAACGCGCCATTGGTATAGTCTTCGACCGCGCCCCTTATGCTTTCGAACAGATGCTTGTAGTCGATTATGTAGCCATAGCGTTTTTTCTCGCCGTTGAGCCTGTTGACGCGGCAAATCGCCTGGAAGAGATTGTGGTCTTCCATCTTCTTGTCGATGTAGAGATAGGTTGCGGGCGGCGCGTCAAAGCCAGTCAGCAGCTTGTCAACCACGATCAGCAGCTTCATCTTCGCCGGATGTTCGACAAACTCCTTCTTCGCCCACTCCTCGAAATCCTCTGGTGTCTTGTCGCCGCGCATGGCAAGGTTCATCCTGTGCTTGTACTCGGCTTCCGTAAGCTGCTCGCCGGTGAACGCCTCGGAAAGACCGGGCTCGTCGCCGCCGTAGCTTGTGACAACGGCGCATTTGTCCTTGAGCGGCGAGAGCACGTCGCTGAACATCGCCCAGAAACGATAGGCCTGGTAAACCGACTCGCAAACCAGCATTGCATTGCCCCACCCTTCGCGCAGCGCGGGCTTGATCCCCATGTCCATGCAGATGTCGGTGACGATGCGCTGTACGCGCTCTTTCGCCGAAAAGAGATTCTGCATCCGCGCCCAGCGCTTCTTCAATTCTTCCTTCTTGGCGGGAAGAAGGTTCTTGGTTTTGCGCTCGAAAATTGAGTCAAATGTCACGTCCTCGGCAAGGTTCTGTTCGATGTCGCGCGCCTCGTAGCGCAGATCAAGCACGACGCCATCTTCTACCGCCTCGTCGAATTTGTAGGTATGGATGAACGGCCCAAAATTGGCATAGCTTGTAAGCGCGCCTTTCTCGCTCTTGAGAAGCGGCGTCCCCGTAAAGCCGATCAGCATCACGTCCGGGCCCATGATCTTCTTCATGGCAAGATTCATCACGCCGCCTTGCGTACGGTGGCACTCGTCGACAAAAACAAAGATATCGCCCTTCGCCTTGAAACCAGGCGGCAACTTGTCGGCAAGCTCCTTCATGTAAACTGCAACCGACCTTTCGCCCCGCAGTCTGCGCTCTCGGGCATCAAGCTTCTCCTTTGGCCCGTTCGCGCCAAATTTGTGAATCAAAGTTGTGACCAGCCGCTCGCGAGACCCATTCAATGTTGCTATCAAATCGGCGCCGCTTGTCGCGCGATATGGCTTCTCGCCGGCCTCCTTGAAGCCGTTTGTAATCTGCTTGTCGAGCTCGTCGCGGTCGGTGATTATCACCACTCTCGCATCAGGCCGATGCTCCTTGATCCACTGCGCAAGCCAAACCATCGTAAGCGATTTGCCGGAGCCCTGCGAATGCCAGATGATGCCCGACTCCTTGCGCATGATACGCGGCTTCGCCGCCTCCAGCGCAAAAAACTGCGCGGGCCGCATCACCTTCTTAACGCCACCGTCAAACACAACGCCGTCGTGGATAAAGGCAAGCAACCGCTCCTTGTCGAGCATCTGCGCAAACAGACGATCGACAAGTGGCTTTATCTCCGACTTTCCCCACCTCGGCGCTGCGCACGGATTGCCACACGGCTCTTTCCACTTCAGCCAGTATTTCTCGGGCGTAAGCGTAGTCGCATACTTGAGCCCTTCCGATTCATTGCCCGCCATCAAGAGCTGCGCCGCGGCAAAAAACGCCGGAATCTCCCCCGCCTGCTGGTTGCGGTAGTTCTGGCGAATCCCCTCTGCCACACTCACGCTCGCCTTCTTGAGCTCGATTACGCAAAGGGCGATGCCATTAACCCAGATTACGACATCTGGCCGGCGATGTCCGTTTGCCGCGACCTGCCGCCTTACCGTCACCTCCTCGGCTATGGAGAAGTTGTTTTCGAGCGGATGCTGCCAGTCGATGAAATAAACCTGTTTCATCGGCTTGCCCGGCTCGGTGGCGACCGGCATCGGGTATCTGAGCGTCAGATACACTTCTTTGTTTACGCTATACAGGTCGGCCTGGCTCGGACATGCCATGCGCTTCGCCAGCTCGGCGATCGCACGGTCGGCGTATGCGGGCTCGAGCTTTTGCCTGCCGACCAGAAATTCCTTCAGCGCCTGCCTGTCGAGGCACGAGTTTTCACGCTCCGACAAATTGCCAAGATACTCATAGCCGAGCTTTATTCTCAGAAGCTCAATGATGCGATCTTGAACCGCTCGCTCGGGGGCAACCCCAGCGCACGCGCCAGGGCTCACAACCTCGCCTTCAACCTTATCGTTTTTCATTGGTTACACTCCCTTCACTAACCGCTTGCGCCACCGCTTCGTCGATGCCGCTCAGCACTGCTCCTTTGTAATCGATTTCAACCGCGCCATCATCGGCAATCAGCTGGGCAATGCGGTTTAAGACCTGCGCCTCATGACGCGTCATTGCTTTCTCGCCCGGCACATACGGCCAGCCAATCGGCGCGAGCATTAGCAAGTTGCCCGCCGCGCACGTCTCGAAGAGCTTGCCGCCCGGCTTATAGAGCGGCGAGAAGCCCTTGTTCTGGAGCGTTATCACTCGATACCCCGCCTCAAAAGCGCGGCGGGCGATCTCGCGCTCGCCATGGCTTATGCATGGGCTCAGCAATACCGCGCCTTTCGCCGCCGCGCGCATGGCGGCAGCCGCCTTTTCCTCAAATTCAGATGTTGATTTTTCCACCATCGGCTTGCCGGCGGAATCGCGGCAGATTTGCCAACCGCCCGGCAACCGGCGGCGCTTGTAGGCGAAAAAAGAGCGCGAGCATTGAATCTGGCAAATAATCGGCCGCGCCAAAAGGAAATGGTTGCCAATCGCCATAAAATGGCCCTTAGACGGGCCGCGCCAGATAGGAACAACCCCACCGCTAGGTTCTGCGCTTGGGCGCGTGCGCCCAAGTTCCTCGCCGCGCGCGTGGTTCTGCGCTTCGCCGCGGGCGTGGTTCTGCGCTTGGGCGCGGGCGGCGAAGTCCACCTCAATATCTCGCGCGACCTTAAAAAGCTCTGGGTGAGCCCGCTTTACGCCCAACCGCCGCGGGTTGTCGCGAATATATGCAATCATCTTCTCAAGCTGCCCGGCGCGAAAGAGAATCAAGTCAACATACCCAGGCGCCCATAACCTTGGCGCCTTGCCACCCACTGCTTGCCCATTTCCCGCTTGGGCGCGCGCGGGTTCTGCGCTTGGGCGCGTGCACGGTTCTGCGCTTGGGCGCGTGCGCCCAAGTCCCACCCCTGCGCGGCTCGTGCTTTTCGACTTGAAGCTCCCGATGATATTGCCAAGCTTTTTCTTCTGCTGCTCTTTTACGAAGATTATGCCATGAAAGTGATCGGGCATCAGCTGGCTCTCGATTAGCTCAACCCCCGGCCACTGCCGCGGAATCTCGCGCCAGCATTGCTCGACAATCAGCCCGATCTCGCCCGGCTCGACCCGCCATTCCTCGCCCTCGCCCACAAGCTGCCCCAAAACAGGCCGCGACCGATCCGCCAGCGTGATCGTGATCATGTAGATGCAGCGTGAGGAATAATCCCAGTTGAAGCACCGCCGCCCCATGTGGCGCTTCACCTCCTGCCTCACAGAGCCCTTCTTCTCATCGGTCATGCGTTGCCTCGGATTTTCGTTAGCGACCCAATGGCTTCCCGTTCCGATGTCATTTCTTACTTTCATCGTTTTTAACTTCATCTCCAGCATTGCTCACAACAGCGACTTCAAGCCCGAAATATGCAGCTGCTTTCCCTGCAACTTCTTTTACCTTTGAATCCTCATGCTTTAACATTGTCTGAACAGGTTGTTCAATGATTTCCATGAGCGCTGCATTATTTGCCAGGCCATCGCCGCACCGCTGGATAATAGTAATGAGATTCTCAAACTTACCTATGCTCTCAACCTTGGCAAGTTCCGCAGCTAAGTTCTTGATTTGTGAATCCGAATCAACAATCCATTCTCTGTATTCTGGCACATTGAGGACAAATTCTTTTATGCCCCCTGTAGCAATGTCAAACTTTGTTTCCCTGAGAACATCGCCGATGCCCGAGGCAAAAACATTAAGGAACACATCCTTCATCGCCTTATGCAGCGCCGTCAGTATTTCTGATGATAACGCCCCCTCAACATTGTTCTTTATCATTTCAACGACAAAATCCTTAAAAGCATTGGCAAATGGGTTCGCCAAGTTCAGTTGCGCACCCTCCTGTTCAAGCTCTGCGACAAGTCCGGCCATATTATCTGATGCTTTGAGGGCTTTGCTCCATTCATCTTGTGTCATGCCACCCATTTCAGCCTTGACTCTCTGGACGAGAACATTATGAACATCTCGATCCTTGGTTGCCATCAGCAACTTCCGGCACACCAATGGGGCATTAACAAACTTCTCTCTATCCACTCTTGTCAATCGCTTCAGTCGCTCATCACTTGAAATGAAACTTTCGACAAGTACCTTCTTGTGATCCTCGTCAACCAATCTGTACAAGTTTGCCAAGAAACCCAGCGGCTTATCTACATCAAATAAATATTGATCGTTTGCATCAAGTGCCGCTTCCGCAATACTTCCAACAAGCGCACGGTTCGGCTTTGAAGCCTCAGTGACTAGCCAATCGAATTCATGAGAATAGATTATGTATTTATATATAGACACCCCAACATCATAATTCTTTGTATTCCAGAATGCCCTATACTGGTTAACCCTATTTGATTGAAAGCCCCTTGGAGTTAACTCTTGGTCGGAAAGTTCGCCGTGATATTTGGCTAACAGGAATGCCGTCTGATTATTAGGGAAGCCCGTGAAATGCCAATATCCCTTAGAAAGAAGCAAAGACTTTACCTCATCTATCGGTCTAAACTTTTTATCAATGCACTCTGTGGCTATTAAAACATCCCAATGTGGCGGCCCGTACACTCCATTGCCTCTTTGCCCATTGTTCCAAGCAAAAGCCCGACTTATAGATTCAATAGTTTTTTGCGTTGTCGTCATGCCTGTTGACGTGAACGAAAGAAATAGCGCGCTAACCCACTCCGGTATTGCTTTCCCTTCTTGAATTTGCCCGGCTACATCTGCATCTGCTACATCCTTATCGCTCATGTACCGAGCCAACTCGTTCAATTCCTCTGCTGTGAACTTCGAGAAATCCACTCCTTCATCCTTGAAACATTTGTAAGGAATTTGTATTGTTTCTTTTGCAGCAGATGCCACCTCACCAAAGCGCTGGACCAGTTCTGAGGGCGCATCAAAGTATTCAACCTTTTGATTCAGCGGAGGTGTTGTTCCGCCATCTCTCCTAAAACGTTTAGGCAAATCTAAGGCATATGCTTTTGCGAGCCTCCTCACAAGATCCTTATTGATATCGACACTTGCAAGCTCAATAATCGCAATAGCATCTTCATGAACCGCACCTTGCATTTGCTCCAGCGCAACATTTTCATGCAAACGTAGCGCATTTAATGCGCTGTTATAGGCCTTCATATTCGACTCTGGGAAGGCCTTTTGAATTGACCCAACAAACTTAGGAATCAAGTTACTCTCCGAACACTTTAATATGTAATCAAGCACATCATAAAAAACATCATTGTGCATTTCTTCTATTGCATCTAGCTCATCACTCTTAGAATTACGCAAACCATCAGTAATTATTGGTTCGAGCAGGATCTGCATCGCCTTGTCCTCTTCAACACCATATAGAATTGCGGCAACTTCTGCAGGAAGTTCGTAACAGTTAGCGTACTGAGGCAATGATGCCGCAGAAATCTTTTTATTTCGCAAATCATCTTCAAGTTGCTTGTCAGAAAGTCCATTCAAGTACTTCTCGACTACGTAAAAGCAGATTGCCTCAAGCGGGACACGATTCCCATGAAGCGAACATGCCACGCCAACTTGATTTATGTCATTAGCATCCCATTCGCTCACTGCATTCGCATTCGCAAGGGGATGAATGTTTAGCGTTGCAACTGGCGGCGTAATCCTGTAACCTACAGGGTTATGCAAAAACAAACACCACCAGAAGCAACGAAGACAGTATACCCCAT
>JAZQBR010000134.1:0-4762 GCA_045545855.1 Kiritimatiellia bacterium
TCAACCCCGGTTGGTGCATTGGTCAGCTACATGTCACGGGCTCGACGCCCACGGCTGTGACGGGCAAGCTCGACCGCAAGGTTACGCCTGTGGTCGCGCGTCTCGCCTTCACGGGCCCGATTGCGGCAGCGGCCAAAGACCTGGAGGCCATTAACGAAACGCTCACCGTCGAGGCGAGCTTGCAGGAGGTCTACGAGCGCGGGAACCTCAATCCGAACCAGCTCACCGCAGCCGGCGCGATTGTGGCCATCAACGGTCGCGGACTCTTCCTGGACGTCAACAACCCCGACGAGTATGTCGCCCTATACAAGGACAACACGCTCATCAAGACGGCCGAAATCGTCTACAGCGACGCGTCGACCATCACATGCCGCTTCGCGACTCTGCCGGCCGGCGGCACGTACGACCTCGTCGTATCGACGCGCAATGGCGAGTCGGCCGACGAGTATGCGACCAAGGTGCTCAAGCGCAAGGTTACGGTTGTGGGCGAGTAAGACACCAGCTGACATCCGAGGCAATTGCAAAAACCCCGAATACATCTCACGCCAAGTTCGCAATGTACGCGAAGTTTCGTTTTTAGGGTTGCTTTGCGAACTTAGCGTACTTTGCGTGAAACAAGTAAGTAGGTTTTGCAACTGGCTCATCCACAAAAAAGAAAGGTCAAAAAAATGGATAAAATCATAGTTGATGTTGAAACCGGCGCTGTGAGTGCGGCCAACGGCCACCTGATATCAGGTGCCGCCCACGAGAACACCGGCGCAACCTCCGACCAGGCCCCGGTCCTCTATACCATCCGCAGCGAGGGTAGTCTCGACGCTACCGACATCGCGGCCAAGATGATTGAGGAGACCGGGCGCGGGACGCTCACCGAAGCCGAGATGGCGATAACCGCCATAGGCAATGTGATCGCCAAGCTCCTGACCGAGAACGGCGGCGTTACGATCAGCTGCACCAATTGGGGCACAATGCAGACGTACTGCGCCGGCTCGACGCAGGACCCGCACGCCAACCCGGAACCCGAGAGCGTATATCTCGGCTTCTCGTTCGAGCCGGCCCAGGTCAAGGAGTTCGCGAAGCTTGAAGTCACGGTCGGCTCCGGCGAGATACCGAGTTACATCAAGCGCGTGCGCGACAAGACGATCGCCTACGACGAGCGCGACGCTTCCGGCGACGGCGACGGCTTCATAGTCGGCAGGATGCCGTTCTGGATTTTCGGTCGCGGCCTCGTCAAGCGTGGCGCTGCCGAGAACGCAGAACTGTGGAACGCGGACGTTTCGGCGAAGGTCTGCGACGTTACCCTCGATGAAGCGCTTGACGCTGGCCGTTGGGAAGCGCACCTTCCCGAAGAGCTGGACCCGGGCATGTACACGCTCGTCATCAACACGACTGGCGGCACCGACAAGCTCTGGCGCATCTCCAAGGCGGTCGAGGTCAAGGCGGCGGAACCTGTCGACTGGCCGAGCGAGCCGACGACCGGCGTCAACCTTCTCGTCGACGCGAGGGGTGAGTCCGTCTACGGCATCAAGCAGATCGCGAAGAGCGAGGCTGGCGCGTCGTTCACGGTCGATTGGGGTGACGGCACGACGCCTGCGGACTACACCGCGACGCAGTCGAACCTCAGCCACACCTACGCCGCTCCTGGCGTCTATCGCGTCACGATAAGCGGCGCGGCCCAAAGCGTCATGATCGGCGACCAGGAGATTACGCCCGACCCGCTTTGGGGCGTCAAGTATCCGTCGATGGTGGCGAAGGTCCAGTACGTCGCGGCGTCTTCGGGCGCGATTCTCGGGGACTTCTTTGCGCGCGGCGCCAAGAACCTCAAGAGCGTGGACGTGAGCGGTGGCGACTTCCAGAACCTCTCTTCGGGTGCCTACATGGGCTGCGCGAAGCTTGAGAGCCTGGCGCTGCCGGCCTCGATTGTCACGATCAAGGAGGGTCCGCTCGTCGGGTGCGCGAAGCTCGCGACGCTTAGCGGCTTCCCGAACGTCGATGATGTCGAGGGCGACGGCACGCTTCAGCCGTTCGCGGACTGCGCGGCGCTCGCGGCGGTTCACTTTGCGGCGGCGAAGCGCGAGGACGTGCAGGACACTGCTTGCTACAGGGCCAACCAGAAATTTGGTCTCCCGAATGGCGAGATAGTGTACGACCTGTAAGTGGGTGAGTGGGGGAGTGGGTGAGTGGTTCGCCGCTCATCCACTCCCCCTTCGATGAAGGGCGAATATGAAATATTTAACGCAGAGACGAGATGCACCTGCGACGAAGTCGTCAGGTTGGCCGAGGCCGAAGGCCGAGCCGCGAAGCGGTCGCAAGAGCCTGCGAGGCGCAGAGAACGCAGAGGGGATGGGGGTGGTGCCTGTCAACGTGCGGCTTGATTCGACGCAACCGTGCTCACCTTTAAGGCTTGGCGCTTTCGGGGTCCATGCGACCGCTCGACATACACGAGTATGTCTTCGGGTCGCAGTCCTCCCGAAATCGCCTAAGCCTCGAAGCCTCCGCCCGGCTGGCGGCATCGAATCAAGCCGCGTTTGTCACCCTGTGGGAATTCGGCGCGGCGCGCGGGATACCGCGCGGACCGTTCCGGCTCAGCGTCGCTACCGTGCGGCGTCGGGTCGCTCCCGCGGCTTTCGCTCGCCATACGCGTCGCGATGCGGCGTCGGCGGCTACGCCGCCTTCCTGGCCTCGCTCGCGTCTGGCGGCGCAATCCGCGAACCGCGGCCCTCCGCCTTACTCCGCTCCGCTTCGCCGTCACTCCCGCGCCTCACCAGATTAGCGGAGCGTTTTCTTCGCTCCCTTTGCGGCGCCGCTCCGCGCCGCCTTAGTTGGGCGGGGTGGGGTGCCGAATCCATGGGGAGAGACCCCAACGATTCGTTGCTAGACCAAAATGTGCGGCACTCTCTGGCGAGAAGCCCGTTCTGGGCCGGGGAGGACATAGCGCGCGTTTGCTCTGGTTTGTCGAGAGAGGCCTTGGCGGCGGGGCACGACGACGCAAGCGGAGAGACTTTTACGCGGCTGCGGTTCGCGCCAGTCGCAGACGAGACGCCAGCATGGCTAGGAGCGTCGCCGGGCGGGGCGAACGCCACGCCGCGACGCGACAACGCCAGGCGAAGCGTATCGCCAAGAATGGCGCGGGAGCTGACGCTAAAAGTCGCGGCAGCGCGCGGCGCGGACCCCGCCGCCAAGGCCGAGCGCGCTCGAAAGTGCCATGCGCGGCTTGATTCGGCGCCTCAAGCCGAACGGCCACCGCGCATCGAGGCGAGTTCGGCAGGACTTCGACCCGAAGACATACTAGTGTATGTCGAGCGGTCGAAAGGACGCCGAAATCGCCCGACACGCGGCGGGCAAGTGAGGTTGCGCCGAATCAAGCCGCACGCTGACAAGGCAGCACCACACACAACACCACCTCAAAAAAACCTCTGCGTCTCGCAGGCTCTTGCGTTAAAAAACCGAAAGGTTCGGGCCGCCCGGTGGTCGGCCCCTACCGGCGGGGGAGGGGCGGGCCGCACCCCTGCTAGGGCATCCGCGTCGCGGACGGCCTGTCGGCCGGGGGATACCGCTGGTCGGCCCCTACCGAGGGGATGGGGCGGCAACGGCCCGCACCCACGGCGTGCGAAACCAGGCGGACTAGCGCTCTTGACCAGATATTTTGAGGCCTTCAAGCTTCATGAAGCTGTCGTCTAGGCGGATGTTCTTCTCGCCCTTGACACTGCAGTCGCGAAAGACGATGTCGCGCGCGATTGTAGGCTGCTTGCCGACACCTTCCGGGAGCGAGAAGTACTGGGTCCAGGGTTTCATCTGTACGATATTGCGGCAGTGGCCGGTCGCTCGCTCTACCAGTATGTGTTCGTAAAGCTGCACCGTGTCGGGACGCGACTTGAGATTCAGCAGATTGCCGCACCCTTGCATGTCGCAGTCGACGAGCATGATATTGCGGCAATGGACAGCCTCCGACCCGCAGGTCATCGCAGAGTGGGTCACCGGCCCGAAGGCGCAGCGCTCGACGAGTATGTTCTCGTTGGCGCCGTTTTCAGGCAGCTTCTCGCACTGGTAGTACTTGCCGCCCTTCAGGGCGAACCCGTCGTCATTCACGTCGAACCAGGAGTTCCATACGACGACATCCTTGACGACATCGAGGTCGACCGCATCGGAACTCGGCGCCTTGGGCGGATTCTCCGGCCCCGGCGCGGTGATGCGGACGCCGTCAATCTTCACGCGCTCGCACTTGTAGAAGTGGGTGGTCCAGTAGTGGGAGTTCTTGATAGAAAGGCCTGACACTCTCACGTCCTTAGAATTCGAGATGTAGACATTTCTGGGCCGCGGGAGCGCCATATTGGCGAAGCCCTTCTCCTTCGCGCGGCCCTCCCAGAACGCGGCCCAGGTTGCGCGGCCGTTGCCGTCTATCGCGCCTTCGCCGTAGAGCGTGAACCCGTCGCAGCGGTCCGCATTGACAAGGGCGGCATTGTAGACAACGCTCTGGCCCTCCATGCGCGTCATGAGCCGTGGCGTCTGAGCGCCATTGGCCGGTCCGCGCAGGACACCGCCCTTTTCGATCTTCAGGTGCACGCCGGGCTTGAAGAAAAGCGAAGACGAGTTCCATACGCCCGGCCCCAGCACGAGCACGCCCCCGCCGGCCGCCGCTATAGCGTCGATCGCGCCCTGCAGCGCCCCGGTCTGCAAAGCCGCCGCGTCCGCGACAGCCCCGAACTCCTCCGCGCGGCGCCGCGGGAGGTCGGGGCGTCGCCACGACGTTCTGTGGGCCCAGGGG
>JAZQBR010000135.1:0-4178 GCA_045545855.1 Kiritimatiellia bacterium
TGTGGTTCATCGTTGTACCACTCCTCAAGTTTTCGGTTGAACTCGAGTCGCATGAGCTTCGACCACTCCTTCACACGGTCGGTCAGGTCCTCGATGTGCATCGTCACGCGGCGGCGCGGGACGAACGGCGACCAGAAGAGCCAGAGAAAGACGCTCTTAGCGAAAGTCGGTACGAACGACGGCGACGCCTTGCGCCCCGCGTGCGACCAGATCGACCCCCAGAGCCCGCGCGTCCTGACGCCGATTACACGGACGTTCTCGGGCAAATCGCCGCAGATGTTGTACGCGAGCTGGCGCGTGCCGATGTCTTCGCGCTCGCTCTCCGTCTGGATGTGCCCGGAGGGATAGAAGATGACGTTCGCGCCGTCCGCGAGCGTTTTTTTGACGATATCGCCCAAGCCTCGCGCTATCGTCGCGCCTTTCGCAGTGCGGTGCTTGCGCAGATCGGGTACGGCGACAGCGCCAAGCGTCTTCAAAACGCGCGGCGCGACGACGCCGGTGTGAAAGAAGAGTTCGTCCGAGAGCGGCTTCAAAGGCGTCTGCCAGAACGTGACGCCAACGAGCATCGGGTCGACCATCGCCGGATGATTCGGCAGGACCAGAAGCGGTTTGTCATGTACGGCGCGGTCGAGCCCGTCGACGTCTACCCGGTACCGCCGCGCGAAGACCCAGCGGCCCGCACAGAGCAGAACCGGCCTGTAGCAGAAAACGAAAACCAGCGGCGCGACAAAAAACGCGACGGATAGAAGGAGCAGAAACGCTTTCGGCCCGAACGCCCAGCTCGCGAGCGCGTAAAATCCGCTCGCCGCCAGCATGAAGAGAAACGACACCTGGTTGAAATAGGCGAGCATCGTGTTGAGTTTCGGGCCCTTGACGACCTTCTGAATCTCGGCGTCGAACGGCAGCTTGAAAAAGCCGAGGTCGAACGCGAGAAGCGCAAGCACCGCACCGAAAGCTGCCGGCGACAGCGGCGCGAAATAGAGAACCGCCAAAAGGCCGGACGCAATCCAGCCGGTGAGGAGCGTCGCGCCGAGGAGAAAGCGCCGCCTGTCGACAAACCCTGCGATGACCTGACCGGCGACTATACCGACCGCCGCCGCGCAGAGAAGCGAGCCAGTCCCCTTCGCGCTGAGGCCGAGCCCGAGCTCCGACTTGCCGTAGACGAGAAGGCCCATCTGCAGCGTCGCCGCGCCCCACCAGAAGACGGAGAGTGTGAATATGACGGCGTTCAGTCCGTCATAGCGACCGGCGATGCGGTAGGCGCGCCGCATGTAGCGAACCGGGTTCACCGCGTGAAGCGCGCGGCTGAGCTCTTCCTTCGCGCGAACGGTGTAGCTCGCCGCGAGACCGAGAGCGGCAAAGAGCGCGAGCAGAGAGTAGCGAATCGCCGCGCCCGCCATGTCGGCCGCAACCGCCCCGGCGACAGTGCCTGTCAGAACACCGAGAAACGAGACGCCTTCCATACCGCCCATGCCGGTCGAAATTCTCTCTTCGCCCCCGACATCCCTGACAAGCGCGTATTTCGCGGGCGAGTAGAGCGAACTCTGGAGCCCCATCAGCAGCACCGCGCCGATTACGAGCCACGGCGAGTGGAGCGCGAAGCCCGCAATCGCGACGGCCATGATCGGCAGCTCCGCCCACTTCGCCGCGCGAACGATGCGGCGCTTCGGCCACACTGCCGTCAGGCGGTCGGCGAGCGGAGAGAAGAGTATGTAGGGCATTACAAGCGCCCCGGCGGTAATGCCCATCGCGAGCGACTTCGCCCGCTCGTCCGGTAGCCAGCCGATTACCGTGAAACTCGCCAGCGTCTTCAGAAAGTTGTCGTTCAGCGTCCCGAAGAAGTTGGTGGCGTAGAGCGGCAGAAACGAATTGCTGTTTTTCATTGTTCCTCCTTTGTGCCTGGTCAAAGCCCCGCCTTTACGGCTGAAAAGAGCTGCTCGCAGATGTGGTCGCCGACCTTCGCCGCCCATTCGCGCGCGCCGGCGCCCCGCGGCCTGAACGATTCGTGCCACTTGCGGTCGGCGAGCGCGTACACCGAGACCTGGGCCCAGATGGACGACGTCCAAAGGTCGAGACCTGTTTCGTCCTTGAACTTCAACGCCAGAAGCTTTCTCAGCCCTTCGTATACCGGACGCCCGAATGCCTCTTTGAACTCGTCGTGAAACTTCGTAGGGCTCGTCACCTCGTGGCGAAAGAGCGCCGCGCAGAGCTTCTGCTCAGGCTCCGAAGGGAGTGTCATGAACAGCATGTCGTCCACCCACTCGCGAACCGCCGCGCGCCAGCCCGCCTCGTCCGGCGCCTTCTCGTAAAGCTTCGCGAGCGGCGCGCCCAAGTCGCCGAAAAGCCGCTTCGCGACGACCCGGTAGAGCCCCTCCTTCGAGCCGAAGTAGCGGCTGAGCAGAGCCGCGTTCACCCCGGCTCGCCGCGATATCTCGCGCGCCGACGCTAGCGCGAACCCTTTCGCGGCGAACTCGTCCGCCGCGGCCCTGACGAGCGCCTCGCGCGTCTCGGCGCCGTCCGATCTCTCTTTTCTCTCCATCGCGAAACCTCCTTTTATGGTAATCACGCGATTACTTTATCATATTTCCCCTGCGCTTGTCAAGCGGGTCCGGAGAAAAAATGCATAAAGAAAGAGAGCCGCCCGCGGGGCGGCTCCCTTCTCTGGTCTGGAAAAGAGGTTTCTCTCTCAGCCGGCGTTATTGCCCCAGGCGTAGTGGGCGAACGCCTTGTTGGCCTGGGCCATCTTGTGGACGTCGTCACGCTTCTTGATGACGTTGCCCTGGCCCTGGAAGGCGTCGATGACCTCGGCGGCCACGGCGGCGGGCATGCCCATGCCGTGGCGGGCCGAAGCGTACTGGGTCGTCCACCTGAGAGCGAGCGAAAGCTGGCGGTTGGGGGCGATCGGCACGGGCACCGGGTAGGTCGTGCCGCCAACGCGGCGGGTCTTGACCTCGACCTGGGGCTTCATGTTGTCGATCGAAGCCGAAAGTATCTCCAGCGGATCGGTGAAAGCCTTGTCTTCTTTGGTGAACTTGGCGGCGTCCTTGGCGACGGCCTCTCTGATCTTCTCGATCGCGCCGTAGACAATCTTCTCGGCCGCGGTCTTCTTGCCGTCCTTCATGATCACGCGTATCATGTGGGCGACGAGTTCAGAATTGTACTTGGGGTCGACGCTGACGCGCTTCTCGATCTTCTTTGCTCTTCTTGACATGGCTTACTTCCCTTCCTTCTTCTGACGCTTCATGCCGTACTTGGAGCGGCTGCGGTTGCGGCCGGCGACGCCGAGCGAGTCAAGCTTGCCGCGCACGATATGGTAACGCACGCCAGGAAGGTCCTTCACACGGCCGCCGCGCACGAGAACGACGGAGTGTTCCTGGAGGTTGTGGCCTTCACCGGGAATGTAGGCCGTGACTTCGTAGCCGGAGGTAAGGCGCACACGGGCGACCTTGCGCAGGGCCGAGTTCGGCTTCTTGGGGGTCATCGTCTTGACGACGAGACACACGCCGCGACGCTGGGGGCACGCCTTGAGCGCGGGCGACTTCGAATGCTTGGCGAGGGGTTGACGCCCCTTGCGGATCAGCTGGTTTATTGTCGGCATTTATGTTTATTCCTTACTTTTCCAAACAAGATTTTGTATATTATATCACTCTTCACCCCCGTTTGGCAAGAGGGCGGGAGCGGTTTTTACATTTTCCATTCCTCCGTCTTCGCCGTCTGGGCGACAGGCTTGGAGTATATGTCAGACTCGTCGGGCGGCGGGGCCTTGGGCTCGAGCGCGTGCTCGAACTTGGGCAGCTCGCGCCTCGGCGCGTCGTCCTTCAGCACGGCGCGGGCGCCGGCGGCGGTCGTCGCGCTGACGACACCCGTCATCGCGGCTGCCGCGGCCTTCTCTTCGTCGCCTGCGGCCCCCCGCGCGGCGCCCGCCGCCTTGGCGGCCGCGTCGACCTCGCCGAGCCTCGTCCCGCGCGGCGGGATCTGCTTCAAGAGAGGGTCGTCGTCCTGTATCATCGTGCACTTCAGAGGCTCTTTGATGTACTCCTCGATCTCGGGTATCGCGAAGCTCTCGTCCTCGTCGGCGAAGCTGATGGCTATGCCCGTCGAGCCCGCGCGGCCGGTGCGGCCGATGCGGTGCACGTAGTCTTCGGCCTCGTACGGGAAGTCGAAGTTGATCACGTACT
>JAZQBR010000136.1:0-7213 GCA_045545855.1 Kiritimatiellia bacterium
CCCTTGTTCAGCCAGTTGCCGACGGTTGCTTCGCTTGTGTTCACGGCGAAAAAGTCGGCATAGTGCCGCAGGGTCTTGTCAGCCCCGTAATGCTCCATGCGCTCGTTCCAAAGGTCGCGCAAGCGGTCGCGTTTGCGGCCCTTGATCTTGGCTTCGCCCTGCGCCGCGTTCGTGCGGAGAAGGGCGGCGGCGTTGCGGAGGTCGAGTTCGTACTTCTTGCACTTCTCGACTATCGCCTCAATCGGCGCGGCCCATGCTTTCGTCCATTCCTTGCGCTTCTCGGCGATGGCCTTTTCGATCTTGGCAATCGTCGCGGCCTGTTTCTTCGCGTTGTCGCAGTCGGCTATGCTGTCAACGTCAACGACGAGCGATCTTGCGAAGTCGCACCGCTCTTTGATGTACGGCGCAAGTTCGTCGAGGTTGCATTCTATGAGTTTCGGAACGGCCGAAATGTCGGTCGTTATCTGTGGGGTGAACGTTTCTGCGTTCATGGTGTTTCGTCCTTTCGGTTTTGGTGGTTTAGAAGTCGCAACCGTCGGGAAGTGGCCCGGCGTCTTGCGGTTTCGGCGCGGACGCGCCGTTGCCGTCGCTTTCCATGTCCGCGTCGCGATTGTTGTCAAGCGCGAAGAGGTGGCCGAGCGCGTATTTGCTTGCGTAGCTGTCCGCGCTCCCGCACAACTTCTCCGGCTCCGTCTGGCCCTTGCGCCATGCGTCCACAAACGCGAACGACGACGCGCTGACGGATTCGCCTGTCGCGCAATCCGAAAGCGTCGCCGTCGCAACGGCCACGAAACGCGGCCCGGACAACATGGCGAGGATGTCGTTCTTGTACTTGTCTTTGCCGACGACCTTGATTTCGACGGGGACGGATTCGCCGATCACCTTCGGCACAACGTCAACAGTCACGACGGCCCCAACTTCCGCACAAAGCGGCTTGACGGCTTCGAGAATGTCCTCGGCGTTGCGGTACTCGTATGTCACTTGCGCGTTGGGGTTGTGCCCCTTGCCGCGATCTTTGGTGACGCGGAGTTTCGTCTGGATGGCGAGAAGTTTGGCGCGGATCGTGCGGGCTGCTTTTTCAAGTTCCTCGATCTCGCCAATGCCCGGCGGCACGTCGCGGCGCAACTCGTCGAGTTTCGCCTGTTCCGCCTCGGCTTCGGCCTGTGCCTTGCGCTTGGCGGCGAGTGCCGCTTTCGCTGCGGCTTCCGCCGTGTTCGTCTTGGTCGTCGGCGTTGCCATTACTTTCCGCCTTTCTTGCCGCCGTTCTTCTTGCCGCCCTTGCCGCTTTTCTTCTTGGCCGCCTTGCCAGCCTTGTAGCACGGGCAACCGTCGTCCTTGCCGTCGCACAAGCCGTCGGAGCAGGGGGCTTTCTTGTTTGTGCAACCTTCGCCGTCGTGGTGCTTGCACGGCGGCACGTCCTTCGCGGCGGGCGCGGGAAGTGCCAGCGGCTTGTTCTCGATCTGCTGCACGTCCACGACCTCGGCTTCCGCCGCCGTCGGCTTCGTCGCGCCCTTGGCTTTCTCCTTGCGGTCTGCCGCCGCGAAGAGGTCGTCCTGTTCGCCCTGTCCGGCTTCCTTTTTGTCTGCCGCAACCTTCGCGCTGATCGCGATGTCCTCGTACAGATGGTCGGCAAGGTCGCCGACAAGTTTCGCCGTCTTCTTCCGGCGGTCGCGCTCCATGCCTGTCGCGTCCGTCAAATCGACGCCGGCGAACGCCTGGCCGATCTCGATCATCCGCTTGCGGATTTCCTCTAGTCCGGCGATGTACTCTTGTCTCATCATGGTTTTTCGTCCTTTCGGTTTTTGTTGGTTGGTTTACCTGTTCGCGGTGTCGGCGCACTCGCGCCCCGTCGCGTTCAGAAGTTCGTAGTTGGCTCTCGCGCGGGCGGCTTCCGTCGCTTCGCGCTCCACGCGCTCACACCATGCCGCGAAGTCGCGGCTGGCTTTCAGGTCGCGGCGGCTCTGGTATGCCATGCCGCCAGTGAACGCCGCGCCCAATGCGGCAAGCGCAACCGCAATCCACATGGCAACGGCAAGCCACGGAAAGCCGCACTCGTCGCCGATGTTGGCCGCGTCCCGCTCGTCGCGTTCGCGCTGCTGCTTGCGTTCCTCGTCCGCAATGTCGCGGAGCATAATGTCCTGAATGTTCATCGTGTCGTTTCCTTCGTCGCGTTTGTGATCCCGGCAAGCCTCATCACGCTCTCGCGTACCCAGAAGCGACGGCCTCCGACAACGGCGTGAACGGCGTTGGTAAGCCGTAGTTCCCCGTCCTTCGGATTCTTCGCCCGCCTCTGGAGCGTCCGCACGGACACGCCGAAAAACTCGGCAACCTCCGCGTCGGTCATGATCGGCTTTTCCGGCTTCATCGCTTCAGCCCCTCTTCTGCTTGAGGTTCTTACGCACGAAACAGGCAACGGCGGTCGCTTCGGCGGTCGCGCCTGTCTCGTCCTTCATTTCCTCGATTTCGTGCGGCTTGAAGCGCACAAGGATCTCGCGGGGCTTCTCGGCGGCGGGCGTCGCTGCCTCGCTTGCCGTGGTGGTCTGCTCTGTGGTCTTGTCTTTCATTTGTTCCTTTCGGTTTTGGCTTGCCCTCCGTAGCCTTGGCGTAGGAGGGTGGTTCAAGGGTTGCCCGGCGTTTCTGGTCGCCGCCGCCGGGCTTGCGGCGTGTGCAATCATAAGGGCCGTCCGCAGGGCGCGGTTTCGGCGCGGCCCGCGCCGAGGTTTATTGATCAGTATTCGAGCACGTCCCCTCTTGCGCCACGGCTTCACGGCTAGGCGGCTGCAGTCCGCTTTCGCTTCCCCGTTTCGCGGTACTTGGGATTCCACGCCCCGCGCCCGGCGATTCTCGATTGTTCTGCGGCGGGTAGCCCTCTTGCCCCCACCGCGCAACGTGCGCCTTCAGTTCGATTGCGGCTAGTGCCTTGTTCAAGTGCCGCCCGCACTCGTCGGCGTCGTTCGGCTGATTCGCAAGGGCGTTCGCCGCGCGGCTCTCGATCTCGCGCAATGCCGCCCGCATCGTCTCGTTTTCCTGTGTCATGGTCGTCGTCCTTTCGCTTCGCCGCCCCTCATGCCGTCACCGTTGCCCCGGTCACGACAAGCCCCGCGAACGTCCGCTCGTTCGTTGCCGCGTCCACATGACACGCGCAAAAGTCGTCAAGTCGCACGGTCGGGAATCCATACCGCGTCGGCCTCGCGACATGGCACTCGCACATTTCGCGCCGCGCCGTCTCCTTCCCGCTCTTGTCTTTGTCCACGACGGTCACGGGCCGCCCAAACAGGCAGCTCGCGCACTTCGCCGTGCCTCTCGTCTCGCTTGCTTTCTTGCTCATTGTTTCGTCCTTTCTTGGTGGTTGATGGCCGTCAGGCCGTTTTGGTATAATTTTCGACTATGCAAAGCAAATCTCAAGCCCCGTATCTGTCAGATGAAGGAGCAAAGGCGTTGCGCCCGTTCCTTGACGATCTGCACCGCAACATCCAGGCCGCGCAACGCGGCATGACACAAGCCGCGACAGTTCTGTTGTCAATAACAGCCCCTCTGTCCGTGTCACGTCCGGCTTCAGGATCGCCCGCAGTCCTTTCGGCTCTCGCCGTGGTTGCTGCGGCTCTGTCGCTCCTTGCCGGACTCGTCCTGCTTCACGCTCCAGCGCGTCAAAGTCGAGAAGAGACGCAAACGGCTCTGCGAGAAGTGGCGGCGGCTCAATCAGAGCGACGTGCAATCCGCCCCCTAACCATCCAGACGGCATGGAACTTCCGCGAACGCCTGTGCGCCCGGATTCAGCCTGCCGCCCTGATTGCGTCAGTAGCCCTTTTAGCCGTTGCCACAATCCTCGCCGCCCTCTAGTCGCTTCCTTCGTCATCGCCATCGTTTCGTCCTTTCTTGGGTTGGTGGTTTAGTCCCTGCCGCTCCTGGCGGCGGCGACGATCAGCGGGGGAACAAACCCCGCAAGAAATCCCGCCACATAGCGGTGCCCGCAAGCGGCAAGGTTGATAGCAAGCGTCAACATCACGCTGCTGCTTGTAGTCAAGACTATTTCGCCGATTAGTTTCTTCATGTCTGGTTTCGTCCTTTCGTGGGTTCGTTGTACCCGTGGCGGTCAAAAAAAATTTGCCCCCTCGGGTCGTCCTTTTAGGTTCGTTGTACCTCTTCGGCCAAAAAAAGAGAAAGCAACAGGCAAAGCGGAACATTTGCCGCTTTCGCCCGGTTCTCCCACTTGACGTATGCCGTTGTGTCGATCTCAATCGTCATCACGTTCTGGGCAACGATTACCTCGATTCGCTTCTTCATCATTTCACCCCTTTCTTTGTCTTCCGGGCTGTGCGCTTTGCCTCGTTCGCTTCCATGTAGGCGTCGGCGCGTTTTTTGTCGGCAATCGTGAAGGGATCGTCGCGCACCTCTGCTTCGAGAAATTTGGCGATGTGTGTTGTCACTTTCTCGCCTTTAACGGCGGCGCGGTTTTCCCACTTCACCCGCGCCTTGGCGTCGAGGCTGATGGTCGCGGCCACCTTGTCTATTGCGTAATATGGCATTTTGTCGCTCATTGGTTCGTCCTTTCGTTTGCCCTATTGGGGGCTTTGTGGCGCATATTATATCAGGTTCGTTGTACCTTTGTCAATGGGTCTTGATAAGTTTTTTTTATTTTTTTCTATCGTTGCCAATGTTCGCCCATTATCGCCCATTTTTGATAGTGTTCGCTATTGCACCGCGCCGCCGGATATGGTATACTTTCCCGCGAAAGGACAAACAGGCAATGACGATGGAGAGAACATTCACGATTGACCGCGATCTTGCGCGGCGGGCGGAGCGCAAGCTGCGCCGCTACGGGCGTACGCTCGACGACGCGCTGGAGTATGCGCTGACGCTTGTGGTGGCGGTTCGCGGCGTTCCGCCGCTTGCCGACAGGCACGACCCGTTCTTCGACGAGCCGAACGCCACGCATCTGCGCCGCGCCATTGCTGACATGGACGCGAAGCGCAACATTGTCTATCATGACATAATCGAAGGGGCTGCGGCGGCTCATGCGTAAGGCATGGAGCGAAGAGGCGTGGGACGATTACATTGCCGCGCAATCGCAAGACCGCAAGACGCTCAACAGGATAAACGCCCTTGTCAAGAGCATTGAGCGCAACGGCTATTCTGCAATCGGCAAGGTTGAGCCATTGCGCGGCGAATGGTCGGGATGGTGGAGCGCAAGGATAAACGAGAAGTACAGGCTCATATTCAGGCTATCGGGCGACCTTCTTGAAATCGCGGCCTGCAAGGGGCATTATTCGTGAAACGATTTCCCTGCCGTGGGTGCGGTGGGGGTTTAAGACAAACATAGTGCATACAGTACGGGAGGTGGGGTTCATGGAATATGAGCAGATCAGACAGTCCGCTAAAATGCGGCTCTGTCGCGCCCTGTCTTCTGCCGTCCTTGCCCCGTTGCAAGATGGCATTGAGAAGGTCAGGGGTTCGACTCCCCTTATCTCCACCATCCCGAATGTGTGTTTCTACGGGTGGATAATTTCCTGATTCTGTTTCGCGGCCTTGTTGCACCCTACCCACTTGGGTATTGTGCCCAAAAGATGCATTTGGTATAATATTGCCAAACTTGGCCAAGGGAGTGTGGCCGGGGGAGCTTTGCCGGTATGTCTGGCGAGGTTGTTCCGGGCGGCTCTTGTGGCCGGGCAAATTACAAACAACCAACTGAAATCAAAGGAAGTCAAATATATGAGTAAACCTAGATTGAAGTGCATAACGGCGCTCGCGGCAGCGTCCATAGCTTCCGTCACATTGGCGGATAGATTCTGGATAGGCACTGGCGAAGATAAAGATTGGGCGACGTCTGAGAACTGGACCGCTACTGAAGGCGCTTTCGTTTACGGCGGCAACGGCGGCACGGAGAGGAAGGGGACGTTTACCACGACATTCTCCAGTTACAATGACGGGCTGACGAATGGAATCTGGGTTGAAAACAAGACAAACGCCAGCAGTGGCGAGAAGGTTACCTGGACAGCCGCAGACGGCGAGAAAGGGCTTCACACCACGCAGGGCCTGACTGTAGGCACAGGCATGCCGGGCGAGCTTGAAATCACAGAAGGCAAGTTCGACGTTGATGGACAGCTCAGGGTCGGTGATGGCACGGGCCGTAGCATTCTGACTGTCTCTGGCGGCACTGTGACCTCGGTAGGAGATATCTTCGTCGGCAACAACGCCAACGCGGTTGCGACGCTGACCATTTCTGGCACTGGCAATGTCGTCAACAACCGGGGTGACCAGAGGTGGTTTCTCATGAACGGCACCAGCACTGTGAATCTCGAGGAAGGCGGCACTCTCAGCCTTTGGCATATACAATGCCAAAGCAACGCCGAGAAGGCGACCGTCAACTTCAACGGCGGCACGCTGGAGCAGGTGGGCAATACCGGCAACTGCCTAAACCTCATTGGTAATGGCAATGCGGGCGACAATCAGCCTACTGTCAACATCAACGAGAACGGTGGCTTCATCTACGCCGATGCGGCGAATTTGAAGAACCCCGATCATCTTGGCGAAATATGGCTGCCGGCCGACATGAAAGGCGTTGGCACCATCACCAAGATTGGGTCTAGCCGCATGACGCTTTCGGGCAAGTACTTTGGCGGCCTCGACGTCGACAAGGACTCCGGCGAAGTGACAACCCCGGCCGGTGCATCGCTGGCGGCGGAATCCTCCAACTTCTTGGCTTCGGGCTTCGTCTCCGCGATTCCTGTCGACAAGCTCGACAGCAAGCAGATTATAGTCGAGAACGGCGGCAAGATTCTTCTCTCTGATGTAGTGCTGTCGTTCCCCGAAGAGGGCGATCTTCAGATTGCTTCTGTCACGGGTGTGACTATCAACGGCACCATTGTCGAGGACGGCACAAACCTCGGTGGCGCGATCGAGGTCGCCGGCGCGACAGTGGCCCACACTCTCTATTTCTCCGATAACAAGATTTATGCAGCGCCCGTTACGACCGTGAATGTCTGGCAGGGCGGCGAGAATGCGGCATGGTCCAGCGCTGACAGCTGGAGCGAAGGCGTGCCCACGGGTCCGGTGGATGTCGCCTTTGAAAGCCCGGCAACTGTTTCGATTACTGGCGACGCTGTCGCCGCCAGCGTCACGCTCGGCGGCGATGTCACATTCGTCGGGAACGGCGGGAACTCCACTCTTTCGTTCGCGTCCGGAACAGGCGAAGGGGGGGTCATCAAGGCTGGGG
>JAZQBR010000137.1:0-5022 GCA_045545855.1 Kiritimatiellia bacterium
ATTCAATTGTCAAAGATCGAAACCCCGAAGGGTTGGGACGCGGTTGGCGCGGGCCGGTTCTTACGCCGCTCCCGGCCAACCGCCTGTCCCCTACAAGTCTTATAGCGACCTTTTTGAGGGGGGGTGGAAAGTGTTTTCTAAAAAAAGTTTAAAAAAGTTCAATCGCATTGTCGCCCTTATCAAGAATGAATGGTTGTGATTCTACGTATGATGGAGCGCAATCTGAAATTAAGACCTTGTCGGGTACCCCCATCTCCCGCCAAGTCTTGCCCTCGAGGACTTCGCGGGCGAAAGGGCAGTCGCTTCGTCCGGCACCGCGGGGTGCCTCCCCGGGATTGTGCGTCCACGCTTCCTCGCGCGCGCGCGTATTGGGTTAGCACGAGAGTTTCTATCCTCTCTTTTACTCCTTTAGGGGGTTTAAGGGGGGTATTTCCTCTTTTCTCTCCGTTCTTTAGGCGATTTCCGAATCGCCCGAAAGGGTAATGGACGCAGGCGGGCGTTTTTTGGTAAAATAACCGTGTCAACCCTTACCAGGAGAACACAGCATGAACAGAACTCTTGCAGCATTCGCCGCCGGCACGCTCGCGTGCCTGGGCGCGTTCGCCGGCAACCCCGTCATCCGCACGATGTACACGTCAGACCCGGCGCCGTATGTGCACGGCGACAAGGTGTATCTCTTCACCGACCACGACGAAGACGACGCGACGAGCTTCTTCAAGATGAAAGACTGGCTGGTGTTTTCGTCCGACGACATGGTCAACTGGAAGTTTCTCGGCGCGCCGCTGAGCCTGGAGACGTTCGGCTGGGCGAAGAAAGACAACAAGGCGTGGGCGGCCCAGGCCGTGGAGCGCGGGGGCAAGTGGTACTGGTACGTCTGCTGCAACAGCGAGCGCGGCGACTCGCTCGGGGTGGCCGTCGCCGACAGGGCCGAGGGCCCGTACCGCGACGCGATCGGCAAGCCTCTGGCCGTGGGCGGGGCTTTCATAGACCCGACCGTCTTCATCGACGACGACGGCAAGGCGTATCTCTTCTGGGGCAACAAGAACTGCTGGTACGGCGAGCTGAACGACGACATGGTGTCGTTCAAGGACGGCTGGCGCATGGTGCCGGGCTTCGACGACGAAAAGTGCTTCGGGCCGAAGTCGAAGCGCATGAACTGGGCCGTCGGGCGCGAGGAGATGATAGTCTCCTACGAGGAGGGCCCGTGGGTGATGAAGCGCAACGGCGTCTACTATCTCTCGTATGCGGCGGGGGGCGTGCCGGAGCACATGGCCTATTCAACGGCGCCTTCGATACACGGGCCGTGGACGTACCGCGGCAAGATCATGGACCTCGCGGACAACAGTTTCACCATACACGGCGGCAACATAGAGTTCAAGGGCCGCAGCTATATGTTCTACCACAACGGCAAGCTCCCCGGCGGCGGCGGTTTCAGGCGCTCGACGTGCATAGAGGAGTTCAAGTGGAACGATGACGGCACGATACCTTTCATACCGCAGACGAAAGAGGGGCCGAGAAGCCTTCGCGAGAAGAAACCGGCGAAGAACGCGCCCGTCGCGATCGAGGAGCGCGAAGGCAAGTTCACGCTCGAAGGCTCGCGCGGGAAGCTCTCGGCGATACTGCGCCTCCCGGACGACAGGCGCGAGGGCGCGCGCTATCCGATAGCGGTTCTCTGCCACGGCTTCGGGGCCGACAAGGGCGAGCACGGCGGGATGTTCGCCGAGTTCGCCGACGCGCTTGCGCGGCGCGGCGTCGCTTCGGTGCGTTTCGACTTCAACGGCCACGGCGAGAGCGAAGGGCGCATGCGCGACATGACGGTGCCCAACGAAATCGAGGACGCGAAGAGAGTCGTCGCGTGGGCCGCTTCGCGCAAGTGGTCGAACGGCAAAGTGTCGATACTCGGCCATTCCCAGGGGGGCGTAGTCGCCGCGATGACCGCAGGCGAGCTGGGCGAGGCGATATCGCGCGTCGTGCTGCTCGCGCCGGCGTGCGTGCTGAAGGACGACGTCAGAAACGGCTGCACCTTCGGCTCGCGCTACGACCCGAAGAATCCGCCCGAGTTCGTGAAGCTCCCGGGCGGCAGGGAAATAGGCCGTGAGTTCATAAAGAGCGCCTACGACCTGCCGATATTCGAGACCGCCAGAAAGTTCAAGGGGCCGGTCTGCCTCATACACGGCACCGGCGACCCGATCGCCAAGACGCGCCATGTGCAGGAGTTCCATAAAGACTATGCCCGAAGCGAGCTGCATCTCATGGACGGCGACGATCACGGGCTGTCGCGGACGTTCGGCGAGGTGCGCGAGATCGCGGCGGAGTTCATCTCGCGCGACGCGCGCTTCGGCGTGCCGCTAATGCCTGTCGTGCAGACGAAGTACACGGCCGACCCGGCCCCGATCGTGCGCGGCGGCACCGTCTACCTCTACACGACCCACGATGAAGACGACGCGGACGGTTTCAAGATGAGGGATTGGCTTCTCTACACTTCGACGGACATGGTGAACTGGCGCGACTGCGGCGCGGTCGCTTCGCTCGCCGATTTCGCCTGGGCGCGCAACAAGGAGAACGGCGCGTGGGCCATACAGGTCGTCGAGCGCGGCGGCAAGTGGTATATGTACTGTCCGCTGCACGGCAACGGCATCGGCGTGCTTGTCGCCGACTCGCCCTACGGCCCGTTCGCCGACCCGATCGGCAAGCCTCTCGTCTGGCAGCGCGATCATTGGGACGACATCGACCCGACGGTCTTCGTCGACGCGGACGGCCAGGCCTACATGTACTGGGGCAACCCGAACCTCTACTGCGTAAAGCTCAACGAGGACATGGTCTCGTATTCGGGCGAGATAATGAAGCTGCCGAAAATCAAGGACTACCAGGAAGGCCCGTGGTTCTACAAGCGCGGCGGCTGGTACTATCTCGCGTTCGCGTCGACGTGCTGCCCCGAGGGGATCGGCTACGCGATGTCGACGTCGCCTCTCGGGCCGTGGCGCTATATGGGGCACATAATGGACCACACACCGAAGACGCGCGGCAACCACCCGGGCATCGTCGATTTCAAGGGGCGTTCGTACTGCTTCGGCCTTGACTACGACATACTGAGGCTGCAGACGAGCCGCCACCACGAGAGAAGGTCGGTGTCCGTCCAGGAGATGAAGTATCTGCCCGACGGCACGATACCGGAGCTGCCGTACTTCAAGTCGGGGCGGCTGAGGCAGGTCGAGGCGCTCGACCCGTTTACGCGCGTCGAGGCGGAGACGATGGCGTGGGGGTACGGGCTCAAGACGGAGCCTGTCGACAGGCGCGCGAAGGAGTTCTGGAACCAGTGCGTCGTGAATGTCGACGACACCGAGCACATACTCGTAAGAGGCGTCGACTTCGATACGGGGGCCCGTTCGCTCACTCTCTCGCTATGGTGCCTCAAGCCGGGCGCGACGGTCGAGGCGAGGCTTGACTCGAAGGACGGTCCTTTGGCCGGCGCGGTGACGCTCGCCAAGGCCGATGCGCGTTTTGCCGAGCACAAGATCGCTTTGAAGGGAGCAAAGGGCGTAAGAGACCTTTACTTCGTATTCCGCTCCGGCAAGCCCGCCGGCAGGGATCTTCTCAAGTTCGACTGGTGGCGCGCCGTCAGATGACGGCATATACAGTAGACTTCGCCGCGAGAATTTGATAAACTACCACCGTTCATTCCGGAATAGGCGACGCTCCACTTGCGGGTGCATGACAGGAAGCCACGCCCCTACGGAAAAACCTGTCCGGGGGATTCATGAATTGGGCCTTGAACAGAATGCCGCGCCTCTCGCAGAGGCACTGAACGCGCAGCGGATAAACCGCCTCGCGCACTTTGACGTACCCGCGCACAAGGGCGGGCGGATGAATAGCGAGCTGCCGGAGTATTTCGGCAGGCTTTGCATGGAGCTTGACGTGAACTCCATGAAGCCGCTCGACAACCTCGGCCACCCGGTCGGCGTCATACGCGACGCGCAGGCGCTCGCGGCGGAGTGCTTCGGCGCCGACAACGCGTTTTTCATGGTGAACGGCACGACGAGCGCCGTCCAGACCATGATTTGGACGGCGTGCGGGCGGGGCGACAAGATAATCCTGCCGCGCAACGTCCACAGAAGCGCCATAAACGCGCTTGTGGTGAACGGCGCCGAGCCGGTGTACATAAACCCCGGCATAAACAGGCGCCTGGGCATACCGCTCGGCATGTCGGTGAACGACGTCAAGCGGGCGATAGCCGACCATCCGGACGCAAAGGCGATACTGGTCAACAACCCGACCTACTACGGCATCTGTTCGAATCTTGTGGAGATAGTCAGACTCGCCCACGAGGCGGGCATGCTTGTTTTGGCCGACGAGGCGCACGGCACCCACTTCTACTTTCACGAGGCGCTGCCTGTCGCGGCGATGGCGGCCGGGGCCGATATGGCGGCGGCGTCGATACACAAGACCGGCGGGTCGCTGACCCAGAGTTCGATTCTTTTGACGCGCCGCCCGGTAAACCCCGACTACGTGCGCCAGGTGACAACCCTCACCCAGTCGACCTCTGCGTCGTATCTGCTGCTCTCGTCCCTCGACATAGCGCGCAGACGCCTGCATTTCAAGGGGCGCGCGATGTATCAGAAGACGATGGAATTCGCCGACTACGCGCGTGAAGAAATAAACGACCTCGGCGGATATTACGCCTTCGGGCCCGAGCTCGTGGACGGCGACGCGGCCTACGCCTTCGACCGCACGAAGCTCTCGGTGCACACGCGCGACATCGGGCTCGCCGGCATCGAGGTCTACGACTATCTCAGGGACGACTACGGCATACAGATAGAGTTCGGCGACATCGGCAACCTGCTCGCGATACTGTCGGCCGGCGACAGGATGATGGACGTCGAGCGTCTGATTTCGGCGCTCGCCGAAATCAAGCGTCTGCACGAGCGCAGCGCGGCGGGCCTCTTCGACCACGAGTACATCGACCCGGTGATCGCAATGGGCCCGCAGGACGCTTTCTACGCGAAGAAGCGGCGCGTGCCGATG
>JAZQBR010000138.1:0-2610 GCA_045545855.1 Kiritimatiellia bacterium
TGACGAATGTCGCGGACTGCGTCAAGCGCGGGCTTGTGAAGGTGGCGAAGATCCTCTGAAAGTCGCGGCGGACCAGCTCGTCAAGGACGGCGTGGACGTCCTGCACACGATCGGCGGCGACGACACGAACACGACCGCCGCCGACCTCGCGGCGTATCTGGCCGAGAACAACTACCCGCTCACCGTGGTGGGGCTGCCGAAGACGATCGACAACGACGTCTACCCGATCAAGCAGTCGCTCGGCGCGCTGACGGCGGCGGAGGAGGGGGCGAAGTTCTTCATGAATGTGGTCAAGGAGAACAGCGCCAACCCGCGCGCTCTCATCGTCCACGAAGTCATGGGCCGCAACTGCGGCTGGCTCACTTACAAGACGGCCGAGTGCTACCGCAAGATTCTCAGACGCACCAAGTTCGTGCCCGGGTTCATGCTCACGCCTGAGCGTCAGGACGTCCACGCCGTCTACGTGCCCGAGTCGAAGATCGACTTCAATGCCGAAGCCGCGCGTCTCAAGCCGATAATGGACAAGTGGGACAGCGTCAACGTCTTTGTCTCAGAAGGCGCCGGCGTCGCCGACATTATCAGGGAGATGAAGAAGAACGGCGAGGATGTGCCGGTCGACGCGTTCGGCCACCCGAGGCTCGACAAGGTCAACGTCGGCCAGTATGTCGCCAAGCATCTCGGCAAGCTTCTGAACGCCGAAAAGGTGCAGGTGTTCAAGTCGGGCTACTTCGCGCGCTCCGCAGCGCCGTGCAAGAAGGACCTCAAACTCATCGAGAAATGCGCCCGCAAGGCGGTCGAGTGCGCCCTGGCGGGCGAATCGGGCGTCGTAGGGCCGGATGAAGACGACGGCGGCAGGATTCGCGCGTGCGAGTTCCCGCGGATCAAGGGCGGCAAGCCTTTCAACGTCCGCAAAGGATCGTTTCGCGCCATTCTCGAGGCGATAGGCCAGCCGTTCCCCCGCAAGATGCGCACAGTCAAGTAATCGAGAAAGGAGCCGAACCATGCCAGACAATGAAAGCATGATTGCCGAGAACAGGCACGAGGTAAAGAAGGGTGTCATAGTGGAGTTCGATTTCGCCGCGATGGACGGCGCATCGCTCCTCTACGATGCCACAGCAGAAGTTTTCAAGGCCGATGAAGTCGAGTTCAGCCCGCGTGTCGAGGCCCAGTACCTCGCAGGCGGCAATTACCAGGGCGGTATCGCCGAGTACTTCGCGGTCGTAAAGACCAAGAAGACCGCGGCCAAGGCCGCCAAGGACGTCTCCGAGGCGTTCGTCAAAGCGCTCACCGCCGAGGTGCCCAAAGCCGTCACCCCGGCCTTTGTCAACTTCGTCAAGACGCTCGCGGGCAAGGGCGTCAGGGTGGTCATATCGACGCGAGCCGATGTCGAGCGCGTCAAGGACGCTTTCGCGGCGGTTCTCGGCGATGACGTGGTGCTGTACCAGGAGACGGCCCAGACCTATGGCGGCGTCAAGTGGGACGCCTGGCGCCGCGCTTGCGCGATGAACAAGCTCAGGAATGTCACCACGTGCGCCGTGACAGGCTCCGGCTACGGCGTAAAGAGCGCGCTGCTCGCCGGTCTCGCCGCTTTCGCCGTCATCGGCGACCATGTCGCCTATCAGGACTTTGGCGGCGCCGACGATGTCGCCAAGACTCTGGATACGTCGGCCGCCAAGGCCATACTCGCCATCCTCAAGATCAAGTGAGATGACCGGCATAGAGAGACTGCACGAGATAATGACCCGTCTGCGCGATCCGCAGACGGGTTGTCCTTGGGACCGCGAGCAGACGCTCGAGTCGCTCAAGCCCTGCGTCCTGGAGGAGACATACGAGCTGCTCGCGGCGATGGACCGCCCGGGCGACAAGGCCAACTACATCGAGGAGCTTGGCGATGTTCTGCTGCAGGTCATGTTCCAGTCGGTCATGGCCGAGCAGGAAGGACGCTTCACTTTCGACGACGTCGCGAACGCGATTGCCGACAAGCTCGTCCACCGCCACCCGCACGTATTCGGCAATGTAGACGCCAAGGATTCCGCCACAGTGCTCAGAAACTGGGAGCAGATAAAGCAGATGGAGCACAAGAAGGAGAGCCGCCACTCGGCGCTGGACGGCGTGCCGGGGGCGCTGCCGGGGCTTCTCAAGGCGCAGCGCACCCAGGAGAAAGCGGCGCGCGTCGGGTTCGACTGGGCCGATGCGGCGGGGCCGATGGAAAAGATCGAAGAGGAGCTTGGCGAGCTGAAGGCCGAAATCGCGGCCAGAAGGTCGAAGCGCCCGGAGGATTCCGGCCGGGTCAAGGAGGAGCTTGGCGACCTTGTATTCGCGGTCTGCAACCTCGCGCGGCATCTCGGCGTCGACGCCGAGAGCGCGGTGGAACTGGCCACATCGAAGTTTTCGCGGCGTTTTCGCGCGGTCGAGGCGGGCGCGAAGGAGAGCGCTCGCCCGCTCAAGGAGATGACTCTCGGCGAGATGGACGCTCTCTGGGACGAGGCGAAGCGCGCAGAGAAGCGCTCTGGCGATGACAATCGAGGTACTTGAGCCGCACGGTTTCTGCGCCGGGGTGACGGGCGCTTTGCGCAAGGCGCTGGCGCTGGCCAAAGGGCGTGCCGGGGG
>JAZQBR010000139.1:0-10258 GCA_045545855.1 Kiritimatiellia bacterium
GGTTCTACATGGTTGCGGTTGACAGGCAGTTGAAGAACGAGTGGGACGCGCCGACGGTCGGACTTGTCCTTTGCAGGGACGGCAACAGGACTGTTGTCGAGTACGCATTGAGCGTCACCAACAAGCCGATGGGCGTCGCCAAGTATCGTCTGACGCAAAAGACGCCCAAGGAACTTTCTTCCATGAAACGTGCCGTTGCGAAACTCGGCACAGTCGTTGATGAAACAATCGCCGACGCGGAGCGGCAGATTGCGGAGGCAAAGAAAGGAAATGGGAAATGAAAAAGCGAATCGTGATGTTTCTTGCCGCCGCGATGGCGGCGTTTGGCGCGCGGGTCGCGACGGAAACGGTCGGCGGCGGCACATGGACATGCCGCATCGACGGCGGCACGGCGGAGAATTTGGTATAATACGCACGAAATAAGACGGACTTGAAAGGGTGGGGCGAGGCGCCGCGCCGCAAGGAAAACGAGTTGAAAGGAACGCTGAAATGACAAAGAAACTGATGATGATGGTGGGTGCGGTTGTTGCAGCATTGTTTGGCGCGTTGACCGAGATGGAAACGGCTAGCGGCAGAACGTGGACGTACGAAATTGACGGCGTGGCGGTATATTGAAGGGGGAAAACTGATGAAAAAGAACGAAACAATCAACGTCTCCGGAGTGGAAATCAGAGTCACGAAGTTCAACGACGAGGACTACATTTGCCTCACTGACATGTTGAAAGCCAAAGATGGCGAGTTCTTCATCACGGATTGGCTGCGCAACCGCAATACGCTTGAATATATCGGAATATGGGAAAAGGTGTACAACCCGGATTTTAATTATGGCGAATTCGCCACAATTAGAAATCAATCGGGCTTGAACTCGTTCAAAATTGGAGTGCAGGAGTTTGCGGAGCGCACAAACTCCATCTGCATAAAGGCGAAGGCGGGCCGCTATGGCGGCACATACGCGCACAAAGACATCGCTTTTGAATTTGCGATGTGGATCAGCGCCGAATTCAAGATTTATATCGTCAAGGAATTTCAGCGGCTTAAGGCTGATGAGCAACGCCAGCTTGGTTGGTCGGCGAAACGGGAACTGGCGAAGATCAATTACCGCATCCATACGGACGCAATACAGAATAATCTGATTCCGCCCGCCGTTTCGCGCGCTCAGATGAACATCATCTACGCCAACGAGATGCGCCCGCGCCGAAGGCGTCGGGTTGCCCGACGAGCGGAGCGAGGAGTTTTGCGAAGCAAAATCGCAAGAGGCCGCGCTGATGTTTTGAACGTGGCGCTGTTTGGCAAAACACACCAGCAGTGGCAGCGCGAGAATCCGGCGCTAAAGGGCAACCAGCGCGACTACGCGACAATCAATCAGCTCATCTGCATCTCCAACATGGAGAATATCAACGCGGTGATGATCAACGACGGAATCCCGCAGCCGCAGCGCCTTAAACGCCTCAATGAAATCGCCATCCACCAAATGCGCGTCCTGTCGCAAATGGACAACCGCAATTTGCTGAAATGAGTCATGAATGGTTCATCGGACAATTTGAGAAAGGACAAGTGAGATGAAAAAGAGAATTGCAATGTTTCTTGCCGTCGCGATGGCGGCGATGTGCGTCACCGCAGATCCGGTGGTGACGGACGTTGTTGCGAAGCAGCGGTATCCGTGGAACGGGCTGGTGGACATCACCTGCAAGGTGACGGGGATCAGCGGAACGGATCCATGGAAGTTCTCCGTGTCGGCCGTGATGCCCGACACGGGCGAAGCTCGCAAAGTCTCGCAATTCTGGGTTGTGAAGAACGGCGTGAATTCGACAGACAAGAAAGTGCAAGCCAACGGCACCTACAAGTTGCTTTGGGACGCAAAGGCAGAACTCGGGCAGGTGTCATACGACAACATGGTCATGCGTGTCACGGTCAAAGAACATGACAAAGTCCAGCTCTGGGAAGGTGGCCCGTACTGGGCGACAACGAACATCGGTGCGGAGAATCCTGAAGACTACGGCTACTACTTCTGGTGGGGCGATACGGTTGGCTACAAGCGCGAAGGAAACGCTTGGGTGGCGACTGACGGGTCATCATCCAACTTCTCGTTCAGTTCTGGTAATACACCGACCTACAATAAGCGCACATCCACCTTGCAAAGCTATGGTTGGATCACGGCGGACAGTGTTCTTGCCCCTGCCCACGACGCCGCGCATGTCCATTGGGGCGGAAACTGGCGCATGCCGACGGAACAGGAGCTAAGTGACCTCGATAGCAAGTGCGACTGGACGTGGACGACAGTGAACGGCGTCAAAGGATATGTCGTAAAAGGCAAGGGCGTGTACGTTTCCGCGAGCATCTTCCTCCCCTGTGCCGGCTACGGCAGCGGGACTTCGCTCAACGATGCCGGTTCGTACGGCCGCTACTGGTCGTCCGTTCCGTACTCGGAGGACAGCTTTACCTACGAAGCGTGGCGCTTATACGGCGCGTGGCGCCTCTACTTCAATTCGGGCAGCCACCACACGAGCTACGACTACTGCCGCGAGTACGGGCGGTCTGTTCGTCCTGTCCAAGGGTTCACCAATTAGCGAGCGAAGCGAGCGCATTCAATTCTTCAATTCTTTAATTCTTTCTTTCTTCCTACATGGCGTCGCTTGAGAACAGCTTGAAATACGAAGCAGAGGAAGGTGGGGCGAGGCGTCCCGCCGAGCCGGTGGTATTATCAGGTTGCGGCTCACCCGGGGGGTTCGCCCTACCCGGCTCGCCGGGACGGCTCGCCCCACCTTTGGCTTGCCCACCTGCTGAATTGTCGGTGAGACGGAAACTGCCGCATGGGCTGCCGCCGTTCCCTGTGGCGGGTCCCATAATCCAGTTCGTTACGATCAATGCGGCGGAACGTGGCGGAGAGCCGTTTCTGCCAGTTGCAGCGAAAATGCTTGAGTCGGCTCGCTTCTATCATGAACATGGTCGGTGGTTTCTGAATCTATTTCTCATCATGCCAGATCATCTTCACATGCTCGCATCATTTCCGAACGGGCGAGTCAAGGAGACATGTGGAGCATGGAAGGGTTATCTGCGGAAGACTTTGGGCGTTAGGTTTCAGTCTGATTGCTTCGAGCACCGCATCAGAAATGAGGCGGAGTTCGCTGAGAAGTGGAATTACATCCGCCAAAATCCAGTGCGGAAGGGGCTGGTAGAGTCGGCGGATGAGTGGCTGTACTGGATGTCTTACAATTCGGAGACTGGCGAACAGAATGGTGGCTATGGTGGGGCGAGGCGTCCCGCCGAGCCGGGTAGGGCGAACCCTCTGGGTGAGCCGCAGACTGTGGTTGGCGGCTCGGCGAGACGCCTCGCCCCACCTGATGGTTCACCCAGCCTATGAAAAATTTAAAATGATTGGAGGTACAAGATGAAACTGATAAAGTCAATAATCGCGATGGCGGCGGCGCTTGCCGCGACTGTCGGGTACGCGGGCGACTCTTCGCCGTTTCGGCTGGATACGGTGACAATTGAATCAGAACCGTTGATATCGTCGCTTAACGTTTCGTGGGATGCCTCGTGGATCGGCGGGAGATCGGATGCGACGGTGGTGATCAGGGACAACGGCATCGAGGCAAAACGCACGACGGGAGTTGGCGAATACCTGCATACGCTGACCAGCGTTGGGAGAAATGAGCTCACATATACTACCTACATAGATGGCGTTGCGCAATCTGAAGTTTATAGTGTTGCGGTCTATGCTCAGTCTAACAGGGTTGCTTTTGCTGCGAATGGTGGAAATGTTAGTGAGCAGACGCGATGGGTTGTGAAAGGTGCCGTCATCGGTGTACTTCCAACGCCAACGCGTACGGGTTACGCTTTCGCAGACTGGTGGACAGCTGCGAATGGCGGCACGCAGATTTCCGCATCGACGACCGTTAGCGGAAATGTGA
The DNA here is from genome assembly GCA_045545855.1 of Kiritimatiellia bacterium. Classification (GTDB taxonomy): domain Bacteria; phylum Verrucomicrobiota; class Kiritimatiellia; order RFP12; family UBA1067; genus UBA1067. The sequence continues at coordinate 3,912 of JAZQBR010000139.1, forward strand.
CGTACTATGCCCACTGGACGGTCAACCAGTATACGATGACGTTCAATGCGAATGGCGGGACGGGCGGCAAGAGCGGGAAACAGGATTATGGCTCTGCGATTGTCGCGCCGACTGTGACCAGAACCGGTTATACTTTCGCCGGCTGGCAGCCTGCGGTGCCAGAGACGGTTCCGGCGAGTAATGTTACATACACGGCGCAGTGGAAGGTCAACCAGTACACGGTGATGTTTGAGGGGAATGGCGGCGCGCTCGGTGATCGCGCCCTACCAAGCGTCACGGCTGAACAGGATTACGGGTCGGCGATTGTCGCACCGACGGCGATGCGTGAAGGATACACTTTCGCCGGCTGGCAGCCTGAGGTTCCGGAGACTGTACCGGCGAGTAACGTCACATACACGGCGCAGTGGAAGGAGGCGGTTTCGTTCCCTGGCATAGCGACATGGAAGTTCTACGAAGAGGCGGATGACGATGAGGGGCTGAACCTTGCGGCATGGGAAGATTGGGGTGCTGTCGATGTACCATTCTGGATCGGGGAAGGGATCTGCATGGCAATTCCCGTGGAAGGGAACTTCACGGCGAACGACGTGGTGCTCGTGTCCGGGACTTATTCGGATTATGGGCGCCCGCAGGTCGTTTCCGACGAGTGGATGTTCGCGAAACACTGCACTGCGCTGGAGCAGGCAATAGGTTACGACCCCTACGAAGACGACGAATACGATCAGGGAGCGTATGGTCTGGTATTCGAGGATGATGTCAAGGGCAGGAACTATTCGCTTTCGATGGATATCTGGCCTGAAAAGAGGGTTGTGTCCGGGCGTCAGTGGATCCTGCTTGAGATGGGTGGCAATCCGACAAAGGGGTGCAAGACGTTCTACCTTGGGGTGAAGGGGCGTGACGAGGTCGGCTATTCGCGCTTCAGGATATACGCGACGCCCGACCAGGGTGTTTCCCAGAGGCCGTCCGACTGGTCGAGCCAGCGGGAACTCGCCGTTTTGCCGGTACCGATCGGCAGTGGGACGGTGTCCGGCAGCGGCATGTACGCGAGCGGGACGCGAGTCTCGCTTTCCGCGAAGCCAAACGCTGGGTATGAGTTCGAGGGATGGTATGACTTGAGCAGTGGACAAACATTCAGTACATCCGCAAACCTGAGCTATACCACGACCGGCTCCGACAAAACGATCTTTGCGAGATTCCGACAAAAGGCGGCGGAATATTTGGTGACGTTCGACGCGAACGGAGGCAGCGTCTCGGAAACGACGCGCAAGTTGTCCAGCGGTTCGGCTGTGGGCGAGCTTCCCGAGCCTGTGCGTACGGGATATGCGTTCATGGGCTGGTTCACGGCCGCCGAAGACGGCGTGGAGATCACAGCGGCGACGGTCGTCGCAGGCAGCGTGACGTACTATGCGCAGTGGGAGGTCAACCACTACACGGTGAAATTCAACGCGAACGGCGGCGAAGGGGAGATGTTCGACCAGCAGATGGCATACGGCGAACCGATGCCGCTTTCGGCGGCGGCTTTCACAAAGCTCCACTCAAGATTCGCCGGATGGGCGACAGAGCCTGACGGAGAAGCGGTGTATCTTGACTGCCAGAGCGTTCAAGACCTCACTGCGGTCGCCTATGGTGTCGTTACGCTCTATGCCGTCTGGGAAGATGTCGAGCTGACGCTTGCGGAATGCGTCGATGCGTCGAATATGGCGTTGACGAACGACGAGTCGGCGTTTTGGATCGCGGATCGGAAGACGTTTATGGTGGACGGCGTTTCTCTCAGGAGCGGCGCAATCGCGGCGGCGGAAGAATGGGACAGAACCTTCACGACTCTCACGGCAAGTGTGCTTGGCGAGGGCACGGGCTCGTTCTGGTGGAAGGTCAGCTGCGAGGACATGGACGAGGAGTATGACGAGTGGTACGACTATGCCGTGTTCACGATAGACGGCGTGGAGATCGCGAAGATCGCGGGCGAAACCGACTGGGAGCAGGTGGAGTTCGCTGTAACCGGCGCGGGGACGCACACGCTCGCGTGGACCTTCACCCGCGACGACTACGACGAGGACGAGACCGCATACGAGAACGCCGCGTGGGTTGACGGCGTAGTATGGACGCCAAAGCCCGTTACGGTGACGTTCGCCGCCGGCGGCGCGGCGGAGGGAGAGGCGCCGGAGGCTGTAGAGAAGTACCAGGGCTACGAACTTGAGCTTCCCGGCGCGGGAACGCTCGCCAACGGCGCGTACCAGTTCGTGGGCTGGTCCGACGGCGCGGAGACATACGATGCCGGCTCGATCTTCGTATTCCCTGCGACAAGCGTTACGCTTACGGCGGTCTGGGAACTGAAGGTCTGGACGCTCGGCGAGGCGGTGGATGCGGCGGCGCTTTCGTTCACGACGGGCGGCGACGCCGACTGGTCGGTCGATGTGGCGAACGGTTGCACGAACGGCGTCTCCGCAAAGAGCGGCGTGGTTGCGGACGGACAGTCTTCGTGGATAGAGGCGACTGTCAGCGGCGCAGGAACGCTTGTTTTCCGCTGGAATGTGATGGGCGGTATTTACCGCAACAAGCCGTTTGCATACGCCAAGGTCGAGGTTGACGGCGAAGAGCAGGCGCAGGAGTACAAGACCGAGAGTTGGAAGGAGCAGACGGTGGATGTGGAAGGTACGGGAACGCACACGATTCGTTGGACATACATGCGCACATCGGCGCGCGCAGCAGAAGGAGACTGCGCATGGATTGACGCGGTGACATGGACTCCTAGCGAGGAGACGGAGGGCGTTGCGATTCTGGTCAACAGCGTGGCGGTTGAGTTCGAGACGGTTGCGGACGGGAAGACGCGGACGACGGAGGTCGCGGCGGGAACGGCTGCGGAAGATATCAAGGTCTTTGTCGGCGGCGTTGACGTGACGGCTGGGTTCAAGGTCGCGGTAGATGGAACGACGGCGACGGTGGCGTTGCGGGAGCCGTTCGAGCGGACGGATGACGCGGCGGTTTCATCGAAACCGCCCTACCAGGAAAACGAGGACGGCAAGACGGTGACGCTGAATGTCGAAGTTGTGCCGGGGCTTTATTACGCGGCGGATTCGGCGGCAACCATAGAGGCATTGAAGCGGCCGGGCGCGGCGGAGCCGGCGAAGACTGGCGATGTCCTGACTCTCCCGAAGCAGGGCGGTTCACAAGGCTTCTACAAGGTCTGGGTTAGTGACGCGCCTATTGCGGCAGACGATTGACGTGGATGTAATCCCTACTTTTGCGCGGTAACATAGATGCGTCCGGCGCAAGAATTTGATATAATTGCAACAATCATGGTAAACGCAATAGTTTTTAAACGCAAGTCTCTCATTGCCGCATCGGTAATTCTCGTTGCTGTGTCGGTAAATGCAGATGAACGCACAATCCCGCAAGGGTCGAACGTCGCGCCGAACGGAGACCGCATAGAGGTCGCGTCGAAGTGCCTCAGGCTAAACGAAAGACCGCTGATTCCGCTTATGGGCGAGATGCACAATTCACGCGTCCCGCGCGACGCAGGCTGGAAGGAGAAGATATACATTGACACTCCGGATGTTGCCGTTACCGTGGATAAGTTCCGCGCGCCCCGGCTCGGCGTCGTGTGCGAGACGCCCGCGCGGGCGAGACCGGGCGTGAAGAAAAGCCGCGCCTGGGAGCAGTCGCTTTTGACGGGCAATGGCGCCATGGGCGCGATGGTGCCGGGCGAGTTAAGGCACGAGGAGATATTTCTCTCGCATGCGCGGCTCTTCATGCCGCGCGTCATGAACGGAAAATACTTCGAGCTCGGCAAGTACCGCGACAGGGCGCGCGCGCTGGCGCTTTCCGGACGCGAGAAGGAAATCTGGGACGAAGTCATCCAGAAGGCGGCGGACGAAAGCGGCTATTCTTTCAAGCGCGATCCTTTCATGGGGGCCGTGAGTCTGATCGTCGATACGCCTGACATGCCGGCAAATGCGGAGTCCGCGCCGGGTTACCGTCGCATGACCGATTTCGAGCGCGGCGAGTGCACGGTCCGGACCGACGACTACGAGCGGCGCCTCTTCGCCTCGCGCGTCGACGGCGTGATCGCGCTGCGCGTCAAGGACGCGAAGGCTCGGCCGTTCATGGTAAAGTTCGAGACGATCTCCAACGGACGCCCCAGCGGAGACGCGGCGATACAAAGCGAGCGCGAGAAGGACGGCTACATGTATTACCGCGTCGATTTTCGCAAGGCGAACGGGAAGAATCCGTTCCACGGCTACGAGGCGGTGGGCCTTCGAAAGGGTGACGAGGTGTTCGTTAAAATCTATCCGCTGCCGTTTGGCGTCGACACTATGTTCGAGACGGCTAAACGCGAACTCTCGGCCGCGGCGGACACGGGCTATGCGCGGCTTTTGGAGCGCCACGCGCCGGTCATGAAAGAGCTGATGGGACGCGTCACGCTCGACCTCCCCGACCGCGACCTCGTGCGCAAGTTCCACGCCTGCCGCTACAACATCATTTCGTCTACCGGGCCCGGCGGCGTTCTGCCGAACTTGCAGGGGCTGTGGGCGGGCAGCTGGTCGGCGCCATACAACGGCAGCTACACCGTCGACGGCAACATGCCGTGCGCGATGAGTTTCTGGACGCGCGGCAACACGCCCGAGTTCAACGAGTCGCTATACGAGTGGATCATGCGCTACTACGACGACTTCAAGGAGGCGGCGCAGAAGGGCTACAACGCGCGGGGTATCCACATTCCCGGGCAGGTCACTACTACCGGACTCGAGACCGCCTACTATCGCAATGTGGAGCTCATGTGGTGGCACGGCGGCGCGGGATGGATGACGGGCTATCTCTGGCGCTGGTACGAGGCGACGCAGGATATCGAAATCCTGAAGAAGGTGTATCCGCTTTTGAAGGACGCGGCGGACTACATCTGCGACTGTATGGAGGAGATGCCGGACGGCACGCTCGGCTTCGCGCCGGGCTATTCGCCGGAGAACGCTCCGCACGGAGACTTCCGCTCGCAGGGCGACGTCATGAATCCCGATCTTCCGAAGGGCGGCTACTCCACGCAGAACAATCCGACGATAGATATTTCGGTCGCCAAGCAGTCCATCGACTATGCGACCAAGGCCGCGAAAATCCTGAAGCGCGACGAGGCGAGCGTTCGCGAATGGGCGCAGAAGCGCGCGCGCTTGCCGAAGTACGCGGTCTCGAAGGACGGCTTCTGGGCGGAGTGGCTGATTCCCGGCACGCCGGACAACAACTCCCACCGGCACGTCTCTCACGTCTACGCGCTCTACGACGAAGCGCCGGCGGAGATTCTCACGAACGCCGCGTTTGTCGCCGCCATCAAGAAGACGCTCGACGCGCGCATGTCGTTTCATGAAAAAGAGCATCACATGGCGTTCGGCGTGACGCAGATCGGCTACGCCGCCGCCAAGGTCGGAGACGCCGCCGTTATGGAACGCGCGATAAAACTTCTGCAGGAGACGTACTTCACCGACGCGCTCGGCACGCTGCACGATCCGGGCTGGCTTTTCAACATTGACATCTCCGGCGGCTTCCCGGGAATCATCGCCGATGCGCTCATCACAAAGGGCCCCGACGGAGGTTTTCTGGTGCTCAACGCCAAGCCCGCCTCATGGACTCATGGCTGCATTTCGGGGCTTCTCCTGCCAGGCGGAATCAAGGTCAAGAAGCTTTCCTGGCAGGGCGACAGCTATGAACTCGAGCTTTTCCACCCCGACGGCTCTGTGACCGTCACTAGGAAATGATTATGCAACATGCAAAAACAATGTCCGCAGTCGCGGCGCTCGCCATCTTCGCCGCCTGCGGGTGGGCACATTCGCTCGCCGCGAGCGGCACGGCGTCGCCGCGCGCCGTGCGTTTGCTATTTTTTTCCTTGAATTTGCAGCCGGCTCATTTGAAACCTACTGCGCGCTGAACACGACCCTGCCCTTCTGCATCTCGCGGCAAGATGCCGCGTCTCCATTTTTTGGGGCGTCTATGGGGCCGGCAACTGTTTTCTCACTTTCCCCGCATACCCCCCGGTAGGGGCCGACTACCAGGCGGCCCGTTCATCGTCGGGAATGCTTGCCGCCGTCGCGTTTTGGATTATCGGCGGGCTCGCCGCCGGGACGCTGTCGGGCTGCGGCGGCATGGGCCAAAGCGACCACGGCACCCGCACAACTGTCTGGGCGATTGGCATCCCCGGGGTCGCGATACTTCACGATACGACGGTCTCGCCCGTCAATACCGACACCTCCGACAACGAGGCGATTCAGGTCAACACAATCGACATCGACCCCAAGTTCAAGTAATGCGCAAGGCAACTTACAGACGCCCCGTGGGCAAAAACGCCACCCCCCCGGAGGGGGTAAAGC
>JAZQBR010000140.1:0-22328 GCA_045545855.1 Kiritimatiellia bacterium
CCGGTGCGAGCAACTACACAGGCGGCACGACGGTCGAACTCGGCACGATGCTCAACGTCACCGACTCGACCGCGAAGGCGACCATCCTCGGCGGCCTTACCATCGATGGCTGCACGAAGACTGCGGATACGGCGGACATCCCCGTCTTCGCGTACGCGGCGGGCGGTCTGACGGATAGCGACCTTGAGCACATCACCTTCGTGAACTGCGGCAAAGACACGGCGGCGGAGCTGGCTGACGACACGACGTTCCAGGTCGATTTCAAAGACCCGGCGTGGAAACTCGCAGCCAACGCGAACTGGAGCGACCTTGTGGCGACATACGACGCACCCGCCGAAGACGCGACGGTCACCATCAAGGCGGACACCGCCTACACGCTCACGATCGACACCGATGCGACGGTCGGGTCGCTCGCGTTCACAGGTGCGGGAAGCGTGACGCTCGCCGTCTCGTCCGGCAAGACGCTTACGGTGGGCGACATCACTGGCGTTGGCGCAATCTCCAACAGCGGCACGATTGTCAAGACCGGCAGCGGCACGGCGACGATTCCGTTCGACAACACATCCACCGGCGTGGTCGTCGTCGACGCCGGAACGCTCAAGGTCGCCAGCAAGGCCGGAGAAGGGACGGCGTACACCGTCCGCGTCAAGGGCGGCGCGACGTTCGACATGAACGGCGTGGGCGATGTCAATGTGAACGTGATTCTCGAGGAGGGCGCGTTCTTCACCAATACGGGCAGCAACCTTGGCTACAGCAGGGACCAGGCCGTGTCGCTTACCCTCGAAGGCGATGCGACGGTCAATGTGGCGGCAGACCTCGGCCTGATTGCGCCGAACAACACCGCGACAAGTCTCGCCCTCGACTCGCACACCCTCACGCTCACCGGAAGTTCGACATTCCGATTCTCAAACACCACCATCACCGGCGACGGCACCATCGCCTTGACGGGAGGCTGCACCGTGATTATACCAAACAACATTGCTTCCAGCGGCGCGGACTGCACACTCACCGTCGGCAGCGGTACGATGCTGAATATGGGCGGCAACCTCTCTGTCAAAAACTTCACTAACAACGGCACCATCGGAGATCTCATCGGCGGCACACTCACCGTCACCGACACGCTAACGCCAGGCAGCGCCGTCAGGAAGCTGACGCTCGCCGACGGCGCGACCGTCAAGGCTTCCGCCACGGCGGCGCAGACGGTCAGCACGTCGTTCGCGGCCTCCGGCACGATTACGGTCGATGCGTCGAAGATTGATGCACAGACGCTCAAGGATGCAGGGGTGTCAGGCATTGACGTGCTGACCGTCCCCGCCGCGTTCGATCCTTTGGGCGTGACGTGGGAGGTCGCAGAAGCGGCTATCACTGGCACTCGCTATAAGTGGAGAACCAACGAAGGCAGTTCAACCAAGACGCTCTATATCGTCCGGCCCACCGGCCTGATGGTGATATTCAGGTAAGACCGGGAAATGTTGCCAATGTTGCCAGTGTTGCCAATAACCAATACCAATGTCCAATCCTCCTTCGCCAAGGGCTACGGAGGATAATCCTCCTTCGCCAATGCTACGGAGGACAGGACGGAGGATAAATTGGAAACTGGCAACACTTCCACACTGGCAACATTAGCGACTGGCGGCTAAAGGCTAAAGTGTCGGGAATGGAATCAGCTTTTCCAAAGCGCGAGAGACTCCCAGTCGGCGGGGGCACCCATGCCGCGAAGGACGAAAGGCGTCGCTGTCTTGAGCAGTTCGCGGCAGCGGCTCTTCCATTTGGATTCTGGGCGGATGATGCCCATGCAGTAGGCGCAGAGCGAAAGAACCGTAAAGGTTGTGGTGTAGGTGAATGTCGGCTGGCGCTCAAGGCACTCTGCGAAAGGCGCAAGGCTTTGGTCGCGACCTATTTTCCTGGAAAACGGGGCGACTATGTGAAAGTTCCAGAGTCGCGAGTGGTGGGCGCAGATGTTGCGCACGTTCTTAAGAGCCATAAGCCATTGCCCGAATACATTTGGGCGAACATGGAATATGTCGTTGCCTCCCCGAAAAAGAAAATCCCCGTCGCAACAATAGACCGAAGCCTATCCGGCGGGGTTACTGAGTGTATTGTACCAAATTTTCGTCTGCTGCGCAAGGGGGCCAGTTTAGAAAATGGGTTCCGGAGGGCGTCGTGATGGATATGACGAGGCGAGAGTTCATGAAGGAGTCGCTTGCGGCGCTGGGGTTTCTGGCGTTGCCGGGCGGCCAATCAGCTCGCTCGGCACGAAGGGCACGACAATCGGAACTACGATGAGAGTGTAAAATGGAAAATGTAAAATGAAAAATGTAAAGTGTAAAATTGAAGGAGAGAGACGATGAATGTGAAAATGTGGAAGTGTGGAATTATGAAATTATGGAATCCTCCTTTGCCAAGGCTACGGAGGACAGGTTATGAAAATGGACGCGTCTCGCGTCTTGCGTCTCACGCCCTGACGGCATTGGGCGTTTGCATATTTTCATATTTTCACACTTCCACAGTTGCATATTCCGCGGAGACGCTCGATCGCGACATCGTGATATACGGCTCGAGTCCGGCGGCGATCTCGGCGGCGGTGCAGGCCGGGCGCATGGGCAAGTCGGCCGTCATCGTCTCGCCCGAGACGCGCATCGGCGGGCTTACGACGGGCGGACTCGGCCAGACCGACATCGGCAACAAATCCGCGTTCGGTGGCATTGCGCTGGAGTTCTACAAGGATGTTGCCAAATGGTATGCCGAAAGCGCGCATTGGACGCGTCAGACGCCGGAGCAGTACAAGCCGGACGGTCAGACCGCAGGAACGATGGGCAAGGACTCCATGTGGACTTTCGAGCCGTCCGCCGCGCTCGCGATCCTCGAAGGATGGGAGAAGCGCGACGGTCTCGACATCCGGCGCGGCGAATGGCTGGACCGCGACGGCGGAGTCACGAAAGAAAGCGGGCGCATCGTTTCCATCAAGACGCTTTCCGGCAATGTCTATCGCGGCAAGGTCTTCATCGACGCGACGTATGAGGGCGACCTCATGGCGGCGGCGGGCGTCAGCTACACCGTCGGACGCGAGGCGAACAGCGTCTATGGCGAGACAATCAGCGGCGTCCAGTTCCGCGAGGCGAAGGGCCATCAGCTGAAGTGGCATGTCAGCGCGTATGTCGAAGAGGGGAATCCGGAAAGCGGACTTCTCCCCGGCATCGAGCCGCGCAATCCGAACGAGAAGGACGGCGACGGCGACAAGCGCGTGCAGGCGTACAACTTCCGCATGTGCCTCACCGACGACCCCGAGAACCGCATTCCGTTCAAGAAGCCCGCGAACTACGACGAGAGGGAGTACGAACTCCTCTTCCGCAACTTCGCCAAGGGCGAGACGGCCATTCCGTGGATAAACTCGAAGATGCCGAACCGCAAGACGGACACGAACAACCGCCTGGGCTTTTCGACCGACTTCATCGGACGCAACTACGAATGGCCGGAGGCGTCGTACGAGCGCCGCGCCGAAATCTTCAAGGCGCACCTCGACTACCAGCAGGGACTCATGTGGACGCTTGCGAACCATCCGCGCGTGCCGGAGAAGATTCGCGCCGAGGTGTCGAAGTGGGGGACATGCAAGGACGAGTTCTTGGATGGCCCGGGCGACGGCTGGCAGTCGCAGCTCTACGTGCGCGAGGCGCGGCGCATGGTAGGCGAGTACGTCATGACCGAGCACGAATGCAGAGGCGAGCGCAAAGTGCCGCGCCCCGTCGCGATGGGCGCTTACACGATGGATTCGCACAACGTCCGCCGCGTCGTCACCGCGAAGGGCAATGTGCAGAACGAGGGAGACGTGCAGGACCGCGGCCGCTACAGCGCATGGGGGCCTGACGCCGCCAAGCGCGCGAAGGGCGGCAGGATGAAGCCCTACGGCATCGACTACGGCGCGATAACCCCGAAGCGCGGCGAATGCGAGAACCTGCTCGTGCCGGTGTGCCTTTCGGCCTCTCACATGGCGTTCGGGTCGATACGCATGGAGCCGGTCTTCTTCGCGCTCGGCCAGGTGGCCGGAACCGCTGGCGCGATGGCCGCCGCAAACGGCTCCGCAGTCCAGGACGTGCCATACGACGCGCTCGTCGCCCGCCTCATCGCCGACGGCCAGGTGCTTTCTCTGGACGCGCGCCCCGTCGCCTCCGCCGCGATTCCCCCCGCCGCGCCAGACTCGCCGCAAATCGTCCGCGTCGCCGCCGCCAATTCGTCCGAGGCCGAGAAGGCCGCCGCCGATTTCGTCTGCACGGGAACGAACGACGAGGCGGTGCTGACGAAGGCGGTCGAGACCCTGACGCGCGGCGGGACGCTGAAGCTGGCGGACGGCGACTACTACATCGACGCGTTCCCATACGAGGGCAACACCGCCGTCCTATTCGGCTACAACGAGGGGCGGGCGCGCACGATCAACGTAGTGGGCGGTACGGAGAACAAGAGCTACAACACGCGCTTCGGCGTCGGCATACACGTCACGGAGGCGGCGATCAGGGCGATGGATCCCGGCAAGGGGCCGTACCGCGTCTTTTGCGGCACGCCGAAGAAGCCGAAGGCGCCGGGGGTGTTCTTCAAGTACACGTTCGTGAACAACGTGAACTTCCGCGACATCCAGATTCTGTTCCACGACGCGTCCAAGCCTTGGCGCGGCATCGACGGCTCGTGCTTCGGCAACATGCAGCTCGACATGGTTGGCGTCTATACCGGGCAGTATTTCAACGACCGCTTTCTGCACAAGAAGCCGGCGACGCCCGCAAAGGGGTCGACGGGCGTCGTCTCGTGCCGCGGCGCCAACGACGAGGCGTCACGCATCGCCTACGACTGGGTTAACGTCGGCGGGATGCACACCGGCTTTCTCTTCCAGGGCGTCGATCACCTTGTCATGAAGGCCTGCACGGCGGCGCGTTGCTGCTACGGCTACCGCGCGACGACGGGAACGCCGAAGACGATGACATGGATCAACTGCTGCGACGAGGGCAACACGCATCTGCCGTTTCTGGGCGGCAAGGGACACCTGACGGCAATCGACTTCAACATCGAACGCTTCAACGCCGACTACATCCCCGACAGCCCCGACGGCGACGGGAGCGCGGCGAAGGAGGAGAGGCCCGGCGCGTGGCACGGCTACATCTCCTACACGCTGCAAGGCAAGGCGTTCGGCCTCAATCGCTTCTGGGCGGAGGGCAGCGGACGCAACTTCCGCACCGTCAACCTCGACCACTCCATGACTTCGCGTCCGGAGCACCCCGAATACCTCGAGACCTATTTCGACAAGACGACCGACAAGACCCTGACGTGGAACGGCGAGATGTGGGTGGATGCAATGGGCAACCGCGTCGATTGAATGATCCTAATATCCTCGGTTGAAGGTCTCACGCAGAGATGCAGAGAGGCTGAGAGCGCAGAGAAAAGTCTAAAATCTCTTAAACTCTGCCTCTCCGCGCCTCTGCGTGAGATATGACAAAGCGCACGGAAAGTGAAAGAAAGAAAGTGGTAAAAACCAGTTCCTCGGCCTGTCGGAAATATGTTATAATAAGTGCAGGTCAAAAAGGAGGGAGACAAATGAAGATAAACAATGTGCTGATTGTTGCGGCTGCGGCCGCCGTCGTGTTGCTCTCCGCAGACGCGAGCGCGGTGGAGGCGAACGGCGTCAAGCTCAAGGTCACGGGCGTCGCCGTGGTGGACGACACGTATGATGGCAAGCGCGGGGCAAAGTTTCTGCCGCCGGAGACGCGCGTCATCGTCCCGTCGGATAAGCATCTTGCGCTGTTCCGCGTTGAGTATGACGTGCCGACGAACATGAACGTGCGCATCTACCTCGCGCAGAACTGCGAGGACGAACGCGGCCTCAATTTCGGCACCAGTGGATCGGATCTCTACAGCGGAGCAGGTGTCGGAGCGAGGATTCTCCATCTGGATGGGAAGAACGGCCTTGATGGCGGCGACTTGTACGACGGCGGCGTGTTGGTGAAGTCGGTCAGGCTGTGCTGCTGCGAAGAAAAAAACGATGAATGCGGTTTCTATGTCTGCGATGCGCCAGTCAACGTCCTGTTCGCGAAGGACGGCGAGAAGAAGACGGACGGCTTCAAGGTGCTGGAGCCCCTGCCGCCGCCGCCCGCCAAGTCGACAACGCTCCTGCCGGGCTGGACGGAGGATTTCAAGGCGGCGTGCGCCCAGGCGGCGAAGGAGGGCAAGCTCGTCCTAGCGTACTTCCTGAACTCGTGCCCGGGCGATGACGGCAAGGCAGCGAAAGTTCTGGACCACGAAGTGCTGGGTTCGGATGAGTTCCTGAAAAGGGCCGGCGAGTCGTATGTCTTCTACATGGCCGAGCTTTACAAGCCCTGCCAATCTTGGAAGGCGCAAAACAATGTCATGCTCGCGTTCAACTATGCCGCGCGAAAGAGAAAGTTCTCTCCGCCGGGAATGGCAATCGTCCATCCCGAAGGCACGCGCGTGGCGCTTCTGGACAGGGGCGGCTGGGATGGCGGCGTCGACGGCTATCTCGCGAAGATAGAAAAGGGTCGCAAGGCCGGTCTTGCAAAGCACGAAGCGGCGAAGAAGGCACGCGAGGAGGCGGCCAAGAAAATCCCGCCGAAGACCGACAAAACATCTACGCCCGCAGGCTTCACCGACAATCTCGACGAGGCGCTCGCCAAGGCGAAGGCGGAGGGCAAGCTCGTCTACGCATGCTTCTCCGGCAGCGACTGGTGCTACTGGTGCAAGAAGCTGGAAGAGGAGGTGCTGTCCGATCCGTTGTTCGTGACGGGCGTGATGGACGACTACGTCCTCGTGTTCATTGACTCGCCTGGCAATGAAGCGCTACTCTCCGGCCGCGCCAAGGCCGAAAACAAAAAGCTGACGAAGAAATACGGCATAAAGGGCTATCCCACGGCGCTAATCCTTGACGGCGACGGGAAAAAGATCGGCAAGACCGGCTATCGCGAAGGCGGCGCGGCGGAATACGTAAAGCATCTCAAGAGCTTCAGGAAATAAACGGGGTACGGGGAACGGGGAATATGAAAAGGTGCAAGTGTGAAAATGTGCGATTTTGGAAATATGGGAATGGACGCGTCTCGCGTCTCGCGTCTCACGCCCTGATAACATTGGGTGTTTGCATATTTGCATATTTCCGCACTGCCGCAATTGCATATTGCGGCGAATCCGCCGCGGCTTTGAAAGTCGAAGATCTTAAGCGCCTCGGACGCGAACTCGTCATGCCGTGCGATACGAACGGCTGGGGTCAGCTCGTCGTGCGCTGCAAGGTCAACGGCGCCGACTGCAGGCTGATTGTCGATACCGGCTGCTCGCGCACCATATTCGACATGCCTTTCGCCGTGCGCGCATTCGGGCGCGAAGCTGTCCGCCGGTATGACTACAAAGGCGAAAGGTTCAAATCCAACCTGGATTCGATGCTCAATGACGGCTCGTGTCTGGAGGTCCGCGTAGATTCGATGCTGATGGATAACGTGGAATTCGGCACCTTTCGGGCGACCGTGCTCGAATGCGACTGGTTCGACGGCGACGGAGTGCTGGGGCTTGACATGCTCGGGCGCGTGCAGACGCTGGTATCCGTCGGCGGAAGGGAACTCGTTTTCAATCCCAAAGACACCGGGGGCTTCAAATCCTACACTTCGGGCTACTCTGTTCCGGGCGGGGAGGGCTGCTGCTCGTTTTTCGACGTGGTGAACGGAAAGCCAGTTCCGTTCGTTCTCGACACAGGGGCCGGTATCACAAAACTGCTGGGCGAACAAGGATGGAGATTGGTTTCGGAGGAGAAAACCGAGATGCAGATACTCGGCGTCAATGGCATCCGAAAAGTCGAGGTTGCGCCTGGAATGCCAACGACCGTCGCGGCATGCGGCGCGAACATCGACGTTAAGCGTCCGAACGTCTGCTTTGGCGAAAACGAGCGTCGGGAGATGAACGGGATAGGCGTTGACGTGCTGAAGGATTACGATCTTCTCGTGGTGAACGGTTTTTTTGCCGCGCGGCCGCGCGACCCGGCGCTCAGGGAGAATGTCGCCCCCGGTTTCTTTTCGCTGAAATTCGACACGCGCGCCGCGCCGGACATGGATGAATGGACGCGGCAAGTCCTTGGTTCCATGCGCGTGGTGACCGCCGCCGCCGCCGTCTCGGCAATCGTCACGTCGGGGTGGCCCGTCCCGCGCAGCGTGAACGTCGCATACGTCGACAAGGACGATGGCGCGCCCGCGTGGTCCGACAGTGCCGGCCCGGACATCTACCTGAACGCGAAGTGGTTCCGCGAGAACAAGGACGGCGAGGCGGCGGGCGTGTTCTTCCGCGAACTGGTACGCGTGATGCAGGCGTATCGGGCGACGCCCGGCGCGACGGAGGAAAACTGCCCCGGATGGCTCGCCGATGGCATTGCCGATTTCGCCAGGTGGTACATGTTCGAGCCGCAATCCGGCGAACGCGGCCGCGACTGCATGCGCGACGATCCCGTCGCCTGCCGCTACAACGGTTCGGGCCGTGCCACGGCTTCGTTCCTGGATTTCCTGGCGCGCAACCATCCCGGCACCCTGACGAGGGCCAACGCGGCGCTGCGCGCGCATGCGTTCGACAACGAGACGTTCTGGAACGAAGCCACGGGAAAGACCGCGGCGGAACTCGAAAAACTGTGGCGCGACAGCCGTGCCGCGCCACAGCCGCCGAAATAAAGAGGTTAACACCTCTTGTCATCGCGGGGGGATTATGGTAAACTAGTGTCATCATGAAGAACGATTGCATTTTCTGCGCCATTGCCGGTGGTGAAATACCTGGTTTTAAAGTCTACGAGGACGATATTGTTCTCGCGTATCTGGACATAAATCCGTTCAGCGAGGGCCATACTCTTGTGATACCCAAGGCCCACTCGCGCGGTCTCGTCGACACCGGTGACGCGGTGCTCGGGGCGGTGCTCGCGCGTGTCAAGAAGGTCGCGGCCCACCTCGCCAAGGCGCTCCCCTGCGACGGGTTCAACATATTGCAGAACAATGGTTCGGCCGCCGGCCAGACCGTGATGCATCTTCACTTTCACATAATCCCCCGCTACAACGGCGAGCCGGTTTCCTTTGAGAGCCGCAAGGGCGATATGGACCACCTCAAGGCGCTGGCCGGGCGCATAAGGATGCAGGCGCAGGCCGTAAATGCGTAAGGCCAGACAGAGCGGCATCGAGCGGCTGGAGAAGTACCTTGTCAAGGTAATCCAGGAGAAAGGCGCGGACCAGAACCAGTCCGGCCCGATGAACGCTCTCTTGGGCCTTTTGAAGGGCTTGAGCGCGGTCTTCGCGGTGGTCGTGGCGCTCAGGTACTTCTTTTACAGGCTTGGCGTCATCAGGCGACATCCTCTCGGCATACAGGTTATTTCGACCGGCAACGTCCCCGCCGGCGGCACCGGCAAGACGCCGGTGACCGAGATGTTCGCGCGGGCGCTTTCGGCCCAGGGCCGCAAGGTCGCGATACTCTCGCGCGGCTACCGGCGCAAGGAGGCGCCGTGGTGGCAGAGAATGTTCACCCAGGTGATCGACCCGCCGCTGGTCGTTTCGGACGGCAAACGCGTCCTGCTCGACTCGGTTGTCGGTGGCGACGAGCCGTACATGCTGGCTTCGAACCTGCCTGGCGTCGCGGTTGTGGTCGACCGCGACCGCGTCAAGGCCGGGCGCTACGCGACGAAACGTCTCGGCTGCGACACGATAATTCTGGATGACGGCTTTCAGTATCAGAGGCTGAAGCATTCGGTGGAAGTCGTGCTGGTCGACGCGACGAATCCGTTCGGCAATGGCAACATGCTGCCGCGCGGCATACTCCGCGAGCCGGCGCGCCACCTGAAGCGCGCCGACATAATCTTTCTGACGAAGTGCCGCGGCGACACCGCGGCTGTAAAGGAGCAGATTCGCGCCTACAACAAGAAGGCCGAAATTGTGGAGTGCGCCCACGCGCCAAAGGTGCTGAAGGACGTGTGGAGCCGCGAGGAGTTTCCGCTTTCGTGGCTTCGCGGCAAGACCGCGTGCACGCTTTCGGGCATCGCTTCGCCGAAGGGCTTCGAGAACTCTCTTCGCACGCTTGGAGCCAAGGTCGTCTGGTGCGAGCGGTATGCAGACCACCACCGCTACGACCCGACGGAGATTCTCTACGCGCTGAACCGTTCTGCCGATCTGGGCGCGGACGCCCTGGTGACGACCGAAAAGGACGCGGTGCGCTTCCCGCGGTTCGAAACGTCCCCCGTGAAGTGCCTGTATCTCAGAATCGCCATCGAGATATTGAGCGGCGCGGAACATTTCGAAAAGATAATCGCGAAGATAAGCCATCGCCGGCCGACGCAGGCTTGAACAACACAAGGAGAACTATGACGAGAGCATCTTCAAGGAGCTTTTTCAAGGCATACGACATGAGGGGGACGTATGGCGTCGACTTCGATCTCGATGTCGTGAAAAAGGTCGGCCGCGCGCTCGTCGAAGTAGTAGGCGGCCGCCGCTGGCTTGTGGGGCGCGACGCGAGGACGACAAGCGAAGCCGTGCGAGACGCGCTCGTCGAAGGGCTCTCGTCCGCCGGCGCAGAGGTCTCGGATATTGGACTTGCCACGACCCCGATGGTTTATTTCTTCACGGACCGCGACGGCTACGACGGGTCGGTCATGGTGACTGCGTCGCACAATCCGCCAGGCGACAACGGTCTCAAGGTGTCGAAGAAGACGGCGCTGCCGGTCGGTTACGCCGACGGGCTCGACGAAGTGGAGCGGCGCGTCATGTCGCCGGGCTACGGCGCCGGGCCGTCCGCGCCCGGGCGGGCGACTCCGCCCGCGGCGGTCGGCGACGCTCTTTCGCGGTACATCGCCTGGCAGCGCGGGCACGCCGACCCAGCCGCGCTCGCGACGCTCAGATACGCGGTAGACTGCTCGAACGGTACGGCGGCGCTTCTCGCGCGCGAGCTCTTTCCGGGAGCCGTGATGCTCAACGACACGCTCGACGGGAGATTCCCGGGGCATTCGCCGAACCCGCTGAAGGCCGAGGCGCGCGAGCAGATTTCGCGCGTCGTGCGCGAGCAGGGGCTGGACTGCGGCGTCATCTTCGACGGCGACGCAGACAGGGCGATGTTCGTTGACGAGCGCGGCGAGTTCGTCCAGCCCGACTACCTGGTGCCGGTTGTGGCGCGTGCCACGCTTCGCGCCGGCGGTTTCGGCGCGGGGGCGAAAGTAATCCACGATGTCAGGACGAGCCGAGGCGCCGTGGAGGCTCTGCGCGAGATGGGCGTCGAGCCGGTCATGGTGCCGGTCGGCCATGCGTTCGCGAAGCCGGCTTTGAGAAAGACTGGAGCCGTGTGCGGCGGCGAGCTCGCCGGCCACTACTACTTCGCGGAGTTCGCGGGTTGCGATTCGGGAGTGCTTGCCGCGCTGAGAATTCTCGGCGAGATTGCCGCCGCCAAGGCGCGAGGCGAGACATTCAGCCGTATGATGCGCCCGATATCGGGCAGGTACGCCAACTCCGGCGAGCTCAATTTCATCGTCGAAGACAAGGAGTCGTCCGTGAAGCGCGCCCTCTCCGCCGCCGCCGCGAAACTGCCGCGCGAGCTTTCGCGCTCGACCATGGACGGAATTCGCCTTGAGTTCGCCGAGGGTTGGGTGAATATAAGAAAATCCAATACCGAGCCGTATCTGCGCCTCATCGCGGAGTGCGACACGAAGGATCGGCTGGACGAGTGGGTCGCGGCGCTGTCGTCTGCCATCACCGGCGCCGCGGTCTGAAGAACAAGAATCAGAATATACAGTCAAACGAGGCAAAACTTATGAAATACGCATCTATATCAACCATAATCGCCGCCGTGCTGGCGGCCGGCGACTGCGCGACAGCCGGTGCCGCCACGAACGACTGGGAGAACCTGACGGTAAACTCGCGCCACAGGCTCGAGGCCGCGGCGTACTCGACGCCGGTCGCGGACGGGGACGCCGCCCTCGACAACACTACGAGGTTCTTTCCCTCCTGCAGCATGCCGCTTGACGGCAAATGGCGCTTTAAGTGGGTCGGGGACCCGGCGAGGCGGCCAGACGACTTTTGGCGCGATGGCTTCGACGACTCCAAGTGGGAGACGATCGACGTGCCGGGCTGTGTCGAGATGCAGGGCTACGGCAGCCCTATATACACCAATACGCGGTATCCGCACAAGCTCGACTGGCCGCTCATACGCGACCGCAAGAGCGGTGCCGCCGACTACAATCCCGTCTCGTCGTACCGCCGCCAATTCACGGTGCCTGCCGACTGGGCCGGACGCGAAGTCGTGCTGCGCTTCAATGGCGTGGGCTCCGCGTTCTATGTCTGGATCAACGGCAGAGAGGCCGGCTACGCCGAGGACTCGAAGCTCCCCAGCGAGTTCGACATAACCGGGCTTCTCAGGGAAGGCGAGAATACCATCGCCGTCCAAGTCTTCAAGTGGTGCGACGGCAGCTATCTCGAGGATCAGGATATGTTCCGCTTCTCCGGGATATTCCGCAGCGTCGAGCTGTACGCGCGGCCCAAGGCGGGTATCGCCGATTACGCGGTCGCGACCCTCTTCGACGGCAAGTACGAGAACGCGACGCTCAAGGTCGACGTAATGACGCGCGGCGGGGCCAAGGGGTTCGAGGCGTCGGTCTACGACGCGGAGTCGCGCCTTGTCGCGAGCGCGAAAGGCGCCGCGAGCGTCGAGATGGCTGTTCCGGGCGTCTCGCTCTGGAGCGCCGAGAAGCCTAATCTTTACAGACTTGTTCTCAAAAGCGGCGATGACGTGCGCGTCGCCAACATAGGCTTCAGGGACGTGAAGATCGCCGGCAATACGCTGCTCGTAAACGGCAAGGCGGTGAAGCTCAAGGGCGTGAACCGCCACGAGACGAGCCCCGAGCGCGGGCGCACCGTGACGCTCGACGACATGCTGCGCGACATAAAGCTCATGAAGCGCTACAATATAAACACCGTCCGCACGTGCCACTACCCCGACAGCCCGGTGTGGTACAGCCTCTGCGACCATTTCGGCATCTATGTGATAGCCGAGGCGAATGTCGAGGCGCACGAGCCGGGCTACGGCGACAAGGGGCTCGGGCGGTTCAAAGAGTGGGAGAAGTCCATCGTCGAGCGCAACGAGCGCCATGTCAGGTTCTACCGCAACCATCCGTCGATTGTGATGTGGTCGCTGGGCAACGAGACGGGGCACGGTCCGTGCTTCGAGAAGGCGGCCGAGGCGGTGCGCGCGGCCGACCCGATGCGCCGCCCGGTGCACTGGGAGCGCGGCAACCCGGTCGCCGACGTCGACTCGTCGATGTATCCGTCGGTCGAGTGGCTCGAAGGCCGCGGCCGCCTGGGCGACAAACCGGCCGGCAGCGAGCGTCAGGACGGCTGGCCGAAGGAGAACAGCCAGTTCTCCGGCAAGCCCTACATAATGTGCGAGTACGCGCACGCCATGGGCAACGCGGTCGGCAATCTGAAGGAGTATTGGGACGTCATCTACAGCCACGACTCGCTCGTAGGCGGCTGCATTTGGGACTGGGTCGACCAGGCTGTCTGGAAGTATACGGACCGCCTGGACGAGAAGACCAACGAGCGCGAGCGGTATCTGGCGTACGGCGGCGATTTCGACGACCAGCCGAACGACGGGCCGTTCTGCGTGAACGGCGTCGTCGACCCGCTGCGCAGCGTCACGCCCAAGCTGGTGGAAGTAGGCCACGTCTACCAGAACCTGGTTGTCACGCGCGGCGGGGATGGCGCGCTCTCGCTGGACAACCGCTATGGGTTTACGCGCGCGGACGAGTTCGCGGGCGAGTGGACGCTCCTGGAGGACGGCGTGGAAGTCGCTAAGGGCGCGTTCGAGCCGCCTGCCGTGGCGCCGCTTTCGCGCGGCAGGCTGGAGATTGCCGCGCTCGACGGGGCGCTGGCGGCGTCGGACGCGACGCGCGAGCGCTTCGTCAACCTGCGCTTCAGGACGAAAGCCGCGACGCCGTGGGCCGAGGAGGGCTGGGTTGTCGCGTGCGACCAGATTGCGCTGCCGCGCGTCGAACCGCAGGCCGCCGCGCCTGCGGCTGAACGCGCCGAGACCGCGCCTAAAGGGGCGGCCGGGCAGGAAGAGCCGCCAAAGCCGGCGATGGGCGTCTTGGAGCGCGGCGACGAGCTGATAGTCGAGCGCGCGCGCACGACGGCCGTTTTCGACAAGCGCACGGGCACTCTCGCCCGCCTCGTGCTCAAGGGCGGCGTCAATGTGATAGACAACCCCGCGCCCGGCGTCGCGGGCGGTCCGCGCCTCACGTGTGCGCGCGCCTTTACAGACAACGACAAATGGTTGAAGGATGACTTCTTCGCCTCGGGGCTTTCGCAGCTCGCCTACCACCCCGAGCCGCCGGTCGTCGAGGAGAATGCCGTAAGAATCGTCGTCGACGTCACCGGCTCGAAGGGGGCGGGCTTTCGCCACGAGTGCGTATACCGCTTTGGCGAAGAGGGCGAAGTTACGCTCGAGAACCATGTCGTCCCCTACGGGCGCATGCCGAAGGCGCTGCCGCGGCTGGGGTTGACGCTGCGCCTCATGCCGCGCCTGGAGACGGTGCGCTGGTACGGGCGCGGCCCCGGCGAGAACTACTGCGACCGCGCGACCGCGAGCTTTGCAGGCATCTACCGCTCGAAGGTCGACGATATGTTCGTCGACTATGTGCGCCCGCAGGAGAACGGCGGCAGAAGCGGCGTCAGGTGGGTCGAGCTTCTCGACAGGCACGGCGCCGGCGTGAGATTCAGCGGCGACGCGCCCATGTTCGTCTCGGCCTCCCATTATGACTGGGAAGACCTCCACTTCGCCCGCCACTGGAACGGGCAGCTGCGCCACCGCACCCCGCTCGTGCCGCGCGAGGAGATCGTTCTCAACCTGGACGCGCGCCAGACCGGCCTCGGCGGCGCGAGCTGCGGACCGCGCCCGATGGACAAGTATCTTTTCGACCCGGCCGCTCCCGTCTCCTGGACTGTGAAAATCGACAGTGTGCTGAGATAGCGAACCTGCTATGGCCGTCGCGCCGTAATTTTGGTATAATATGAGTCCATGAGCAGCGAGTTGACAAATGTGCGCAATATCGGTATCGTCGCCCACATTGATGCGGGCAAGACGACGACTACCGAGCGCATTCTATTCTATACAGGCAAGATACACAAGCACGGCGACGTGCACGACGGCAACACCACGACCGATTTCATGGTCCAGGAGCGCGAGCGCGGCATAACGATACAGTCCGCCGCGATATCGTGCGAATGGCGCGGCTGCGCGGTGAACATCATCGATACGCCCGGCCATGTCGACTTCACCATGGAGGTCGAGCGCTCCCTGCGGGTGCTGGACGGCGCGGTGTGCGTTTTCTGCGCGGTTGGGGGCGTGCAGCCGCAGTCCGAAACGGTCTGGCGCCAGGCCGACCGCTACAATGTGCCGCGTCTCGCCTTCGTGAACAAGATGGATCGCATGGGCGCCGACTTCCAGCGCGTCGTCGGCGAGCTGCGCGACAAGCTCAAGGCGAACGCCTGCCCCGTCGAACTGCCGATAGGCCGCGAGGAGAGCTTCTCGGGCGTCGTGGATCTCATTACAATGAAGAGCATCGTCTACGACGAGGCGTCAGAGGGCAAGAAGTTCACCGTCGGCGAAATACCGGCCGATATGAAGGATGACGCCGAATTAGCCCGCGCGGAGCTGGTGGAGAAAGTGGCCGACCTCGACGAGGATGTCATGGAGGCCTACCTTGAGAAGGGCGATCTTACCGCTGACGAGCTGGTGCCGGCGATACGACGCGTCACTGTCGCGGGGCGGTTCGTGCCGGTTCTCTGCGGCACATCGCTTCGCGACAAAGGCGTACAGCCGCTTCTGGACGCGGTAGTCGCCTATCTGCCGTCGCCCGCGGACCGTCCGCCCGTCGCGGCGACCGATCTGAAGAGCGGCGAGACCGTGACTCGCCGGCAGGACGACGCCGAGCTTCTCACGTCGCTCGTCTTCAAGATCGCGACCGACCCCTATGTCGGGCGGCTCTTCTTCGTGCGCGTCTACGGCGGCGTGCTCAAGAAAGGCGCCAACGCCTACAATCCGCGCACAAAGAAACGCGAGCGCATAATGAAAATCGTGCGCCTTTTCGCCGATGACCAGATCGAGGTCGACGAGCTGAGGGCGGGCGACATCGGCGCCGTTGTCGGCCTCAAGGAGTGCACGACCGGCGACACGCTCTGCGCCGAGATGAAGCCGTGCTACCTGGAGCGCATTACCGCCCCGCAGCCCGTCATGTTCCTCGCGATCGAGCCGAAGAGCTCTGCAGACAAGGATAAACTCGTCGACTCGATGAAATCGCTTGCGGCAGAAGACCCGACTTGCCAGTTCCGTGAAGACGAGGAGACCGGCCAGACGATTCTCTCGGGCATGGGCGAGCTTCACCTTGAGATTCTTGTCGACCGTCTGAAGCGCGAGTTCAAGTGTGCTGCGAACGTCGGCAAGCCGATGGTCTCCTACCAGGAGACCGTCACCCGGCCGTCGCGCAAGGAGTTCACTTTCGATCGCGAGCTTGGCGGCAAGCGCCACGCGGTGACTTTGACGATAGAAGTGAGGCCTCTCGAGCGCGGCAAGGGTCGCAAAGTCGGGCTCTCGCGCGAATTCCACGCGCTTGTGCCCGACAAACATCTCGCGGAGTGTGTCGAGCAGGGCCTGGCCGACGGAATCGCCACAGGCGTTCTCGCCCGCTACCCGATGACCGACGTGGAGGTGGAGTGCGTCTCGGCGGTGATCGTCGACCCGGAGGTTTCGGACGAGGTCGCGTTCAGATCGGCGGCGATGATGGGCTTTCGCGAGGCCGCCGAAGCCGCCGCGCCGGAGTTTCTCGAGCCCATCATGAAGCTTGAGATAACAACGCCGCCGGAGTCCGTCGGCGAGGTGCTGGGCGATTTGAACGGGCGGCGCGGGACGGTTCTGGACATGGCGCAGCGCGGCGACATGCAGGTCGTGCACGCGCGCGTGCCGCTCGCAAAGCTCTTCGGCTACGCGACCACGATACGCTCGCTCACCAAGGGCCGCGCGTCGTATTCCATGGAGCCCGACATGTTCGAGCTCGCGCCGAAGAATGTGCGCGAGGAGATTTTGAGCCGCTGAAGGCCAAAGAAAAACGGAGAAGCGTAAATGAACAGGAATATTGTTTGCATAGGCGCGGGGTACATCGGCGGGCCGACTATGGCCGTAATAGCCAAGATGAACCCGTCGCGCAAGGTGATTGTCGTCGACATCAACGCCGAGCGCATAGCGGCGTGGAATTCGCCGGACTTCAAACTGCCGATCTACGAGCCTGGTCTTGAGGAGGTCGTGCGCGAAGTTCGCGGCAGGAACCTCTTTTTCTCGACGGATATCGAAGGCGCGGTAAAAGAGTGCGACATCATATTCGTCGGGGTCAATACGCCCACCAAGACTTTTGGCCGCGGCGCCGGGCGCGCGAGCGACCTGCAGTACTGGGAGTCGACCGCTCGCGAGATCAAGGGTTTCGCAGAGGGCGACAAGATAGTCATCGAGAAGTCGACTCTGCCGGTCCGCACCGCCGCCGCGATGGAGGCGATACTGAACGACCACGCCGAGCACAGCTTCACGGTGCTCTCCAACCCGGAGTTTCTCGCCGAAGGCACGGCGATAAAGGATCTTCTCGACCCTGACCGCGTACTTATCGGCGGACCGTCGACGCCGGAGGGCAAAGCCGCTGTCGCGGAGCTCGTCGACATCTACCGCGGCGAGGGCGGGGCGTGGGTGCCGGCGGAGAAGGTCCTCACGACCAATGTGTGGTCCGCAGAACTCACCAAGCTCGCGGCGAACGCCTTTCTCGCCCAGCGCGTCAGTTCGATAAACGCCATCGCCGGGCTTTGCGAGGCGACGGGGGCCGATGTCGACGAGGTCGCGCGTGTCATAGGCGCCGACAGGCGAATCGGCCCGAAGTTCCTGAAGGCGGGCCCCGGTTTCGGCGGCAGCTGCTTCAAGAAGGACGTCCTCAATCTCGTCTACCTCTGCGAGAGCTTCGGTCTGCACACGGCCGCCGAGTACTGGAACGGCGTAATCGAAATGAACGGGCACCAGCAGGAGCGCATCGTCTCGCGCCTTCTCCGCGAGATGTTCAACACGATCGCCAACAAGCGCGTGGCGCTCTTCGGTTTCGCTTTCAAGGCCGATACGGGCGACACGCGCGAGACGCCGGCGGGTGTGGTCGCGCGTCTTCTGGCCGAAGAGCGCGCGAAGCTCGTCATAACCGACCCCAAGGCGCTCGCAAACGCCCGCCGCGATCTCGCCGGACTTGACGGCGTCGTCTACGAAGAGGACGAGTACAAGGCCGCCGAGGGAGCCGACGCCGTAGTCGTCATGACCGACTGGCGCCACTACCCCTCTCTCGACTGGCGGCGCATCTACGAGTCGATGCGAAAGCCCGCCCTCGTCTTCGACACCCGCAACTGCCTCGACTCGGCGGCGCTGCGCGAAACCGGTTTTCGCGTACTGAACATCGGCAAGTGAACGCGGTGCCTTGCATGCATACGGAAAAGGGAATCACGAAATGACATTGAGCGATACAGTCAAGGCTGCCTTTGAAAAGGCGTTTGCGGGCGAGGATTTTTCATCGGTCAAGGTTGTGCCGGCGACGGACCCCAAGTTCGGCGACTACCAGTGCAACGACGCGCTTAAGACCGCGAAGAAGGTCGGCCTCAAGCCGCGCGACGCCGCGCAGAAGGTCGTGGAGAATCTCGACATGTCGTGCTTCGCCAAGGTGGAGGTCGCCGGCCCGGGCTTTCTGAATCTAACGGTATCGCCGGAGTGGCTCGCCGCCGGGCTCGACGCCCTTGCGGGCGCGCCCCGCCTCGGCATACCGCAGCGCGGCGCCGGCAAAAAGGTTGTCATCGACTACTCTTCGCCGAACGCCGCCAAGCAGATGCATATCGGCCACATCCGCTCGACCGTGATCGGTTCGGCGATAGACAGGATATTCCGCGCGCTCGGCTATGATGTCGTGGCCGACAACCACCTGGGCGACTGGGGCACCCAGTTCGGCATACTCATCAAGGGCTACCGCGAGTGTCTGACGGACGGCGAGCGCGAGAATCTCACGGTCGCCGCGCTCGAGAAGTGCTACGTGCTGTCTGCGGCGAAGGCCAAGGAGCCCGACGGCGTCTGGAAGGACGAATGCCGCGCCGAGCTGGTGAAGCTTCAGCAGGGCGACGCGGACAACCTCGCTCTCTGGAAGCGCTTCATCGAGATATCGATCGGCGAGTTCGAGCGCATGTACGCGAAGCTCGGCGTCAAGTTCGACACTTACCGCGGCGAGTCGTACTACAACCCCATGATGCCCGGCGTCGTCGAAAGGCTCGTCAAGGCGGGGCTCGCCAAGGAGTCTGAGGGGGCGCTGATAGTCGACCTCGAGGCCGAGAAACTCGGCGTCGCGATCGTGAGAAAGTCGGACGGCGGCTACAACTACACCACGAGCGATCTCGCGTGCGTCGAGAGCCGGGTGAAAGACTACGCTCCCGAGCGCATCATCTACGTGACCGACGATCGCCAGCAGCTGCACTTCAAGCAGTTTTTCTCGATCGCGGCGAAGATGGGCTGCACGACGAAGCTCGTGCACGTGCCGTTCGGCCTGATGAGCTACCAGGGCAAGGCGATTTCGACGCGCGAGGGCAATCTCATCAGGCTCGACGATCTGCTCGCCGAGGCGAAGCGCCGCGCCTTCGAGATCGTCAAGGAGCGCGGCGGCGACGAGCGCCTCGCCGAGCAGATAGGCTACGGGGCCGTAAAGTACGCCGACCTCTCGCACGACCCCGCGACGGCGATCGATTTCAACTGGGATAAAGCGCTCGCCCTCGAGGGCAACTCGGGGCCGTATCTGCAGTACGCCTACGCGCGCGTCTGCTCGCTTCTCGCCAAGGCCGGCGCCGATCGCGCCGCACTCGCGGCGATCCCGTTCGCGCCGGCGGTCGCCACGCCCCAGGAGAAACGTCTCGCCCTGCAGCTTTTGGAGTTTCCGGGCGCGGTGGTGCGCGCGGCAGAGGCCTACAAGCCGAGCGTTCTCGCGGACTACCTCTTTCAGACGGCCCAGCTGTATTCAAGCTTCTACCAGTCTTCGCCCATACTGAAGAGCGAAGAGCCGGTGCGCGGCGCGCGCCTCAGGCTCTGCGCGCTCTTCGGCGATATGCTGAAAACCGGCCTCGGCCTTCTGGGCATAGAGGCGCCGGAACACATCTAGACCGGACTTCAAACCAACAACAACCGCAAAAGAAAAAGGGGGGCTCAAATGTCGGCGTTGGATAAGATAGTGGCAAACCAGGACCAGTATTCGTGCAAGGTCGAAACCCTTGGCGAACGCAAAATCGCCTCGCCCGTAAGGCATCACGAGTTCATTACAGACGGCGAACGCATACTGATAACCGAAAACGAGCTATACCTGAAGGAGCTCGCCGAGAAGCTCGGCCACACGCCGACCTTCGAGCGCGCCGGCCCCCTCGCGAAAATATTCCACGACCCCAGCTGGACGCGTGTCGGAATCGTGACCGCCGGCGGACTCTGCCCCGGTCTCAACAACGTCATCAAGGGGCTGGTCGAGATACTGTCGTACGACTACGGCGTAAAGTCGATTTTCGGCATTCGCTACGGTTACGCCGGCCTCAACCCCGATTTCGGCTATCAGCCGATCATGCTCAACCCCGACAACGTCGACACGATACACGAGCTCGGCGGCACGATACTCGGTTCGAGCCGCGGGCAGCAGCCGACGGACGTGATTGTCGACACGCTTGAGAGGATGAACATCAACATACTCTTCTGCATAGGCGGCGACGGCTCGCTAAGGTGCGCGCGCGACATCGCAGAGGAGTGCATGAGGCGCGGTCTTAAGATATCCGTTGTCGGCATACCCAAAACAATCGACAACGATCTGAACTTCGTGGGGCGCTCGTTCGGCTTCGAGACCGCCGTGGCCGCGGCGGCCGAAGTGATCAGAAACGCCCATGTAGAGGCGAAGGGCACCGCCGGCGGCATAGGCCTCGTCAAACTCATGGGGCGCGACTCCGGCTTTATCGCGGCATACGCGTCGATCGCGAATCCAGTCGTGAACTTCTGCCTCGTTCCCGAAGACCCGTTCAAGCTCGACGGCGAAACGGGTCTTTTCGCCGCCTTGGAGAACCGCTTCAAGGCCGGCAAGACCCACGCGGTAATCGTTGTCGCAGAGGGCGCGGGGCAGGAACTCTTCAAGGCCATGCCCGACGTGCGCGACGCTTCGGGCAACATACTCAAAAAGGACATCGGCGAGTTTCTGAAGCGCGCCATCGAGTGCCACATGAAGAGCCGTTCGATAAAGAGCTCGGTGAAATATTTCGACCCGAGCTACACGATACGGTCGGTTCCGGCGAAGGGTACCGACGCGATACGCTGCTACATGCTGGCGCGAAACGCCGTCCACGCCGCGATGGCCGGGCGCACGAACTGCGTCGTCGGCAATCTCGGCGAGAGCTACTGTCTTGTGCCGATCAAGCTTGCTACCATAGAGCGCCAGACGGTTTCGCTGAAGAGCGACCTTTGGCGCAGTGTAATGGACGCGACCGGTCAGGAATACTACTTCTCGCGCGGCGGCGGAAGTGGCTCCGATCTCATGGCGCCTTGACGGGCGGCTCCCGGCGTGTGACATTCTGGTGACATTTGGTTCGCCTGAATGTGGTAAAATGCATCTCGCCCGAAGTGGGCGGGATGCATGTCATGTAAACTCAGATGGCTGGCTGCATGCGCGGCGCTGGCGACCGGCGAGACCGCTGGCTTCGCCATGCCCGCGCTTGGCCCCGTCTGGCCGCTCGCTATGGCTTTTGCAGCGGTTGCCGCGCTCGCCTTTGTTTCGCGGCCTTGCCGTATCCGCGCGACGGCGGCCCTGTTGCTCGCGGGGCTCGCGCTTTCGCTGTCGTCCGTCGAGTCGCTTCGCGCGGCGGTCGATGAGATTGACGACATTCGATCCGGGCGCCCGCTTTGCGCCGTTTTTGAGATTCCCGACGCGGTGCGCGTGTTCAGGCGCGAGACGGGCGGGGCGTCGGTGTCGTTTCCGGCGGAGTATCGCGGCATCAGGCTGAGCGTGAGGCTGAATATCGAGGATGGCGAGGCCATTCCCTCGCCTGGCGAGCGCTGGCAGGTGGCCGGGTGGCTGGAGCGGGCGGATGGCCTTTTCGGCAGGCGTCGAACGCTGTGGGTTCGCGGCAGGGGCGCTCTCGCGAGCCGCGTCGCGCCGGCTGACGCCCGTTCGTTTCGCGGTCTTGTCAGAGCGGCGCGAGAGGGACTAAGTCGGATCG
>JAZQBR010000141.1:0-15024 GCA_045545855.1 Kiritimatiellia bacterium
AAATAGGTCTGACCTGTTTTATCATTTTACGCCATGTCAAATTCAAACAATAGATCTAAAGAATACGAGACGGTTCATCACATCACGAGCCGCATCGCGCACAAGGTTCGCTTTCTCCAGGAGGAGGCGGAGCGTAATGACCTTGTCGAGATGATTCGCCGCGCCGCCGACTTTGCCGGCATCAGGCTGCTCGGCTGGTGCATCATGATCAACCATTTCCACATCCTTGCGTTCCTGCCTCAGCCTGTTGAAGTCGACGAGAAGGAGATACTGCGGCGCTATGGCGTGCTGAAGGGTACGAAGGGTGTCGCAGCTCTTGAAGAGCAGCTGGCGAAGCTCCGGCTGGAAGGCGAGACCGGATGCAAGGAGGCGGAGCGTATTCTCGATGCGTTGAGGAGGCGGATGTACAGCGTCGGCGAGTTCGTCAAAATCGTCAAGCAGTGGTTCTCTGAAGAGTACAACCGCCGGAACGGTCATACTGGCACACTCTGGGAAGGTGTCTACCACGATCGTGTTGTCGCCTACTGCCACAAAGACATAGCGGAGTGCCTCGGATACATTCATCTGAATCCAATTCGCGCTGCAGTATGCGCGACATTTGACGGATATGCATGGAGCAGCTATTCGGCGTTCAAGAAGGGCGACGGCGTGGCGATTGACGGAATGCGGTTTGTCTATTCGCAGAAGACGGAGGATGAACGCGAGCTGACGCTTGAAGAGATTGCCGAAATGCACGAGGAGCTGCTTGCCAATTTGCTGGAGAAGTGGAAGCTAAGGCGAGCCGAGGAGATTGCCCTCAAACGGGCGGCGGGATATACGATGCCGGACGATCCTCTCACCAACGAGGCATTCCTTTCGCAGGCGCAAACGCATCTTGAAGAGGTGCGCAAGGCGTCGTTGAATCTGCGTCTCAACCGAGACATGGCGGCGACACTGAAGGCGAGGCGGGCGAATCTGGAGGATGAGATTTTGCATATTCTTACGCTTCGCCCTGGAATCGGCGTAGGGGAAATGAGCGAGACGCTGGCAATTCCCGCGCCAACGCTCTATCGCTATCTTGCAAAGCTTAAAAAGAGCCGTGTGGTTCAACAGCTCGCGAAAGGACAATGGGCCATAAAATGATAAAATAGGTCTGACCTGTTTTATCATTTTCATCGTCGCTATCTACAAGCCGTAAGTGCCATGAACTAAATGACCATGCCGGCCTGAAATTTTTTTTATTTTCCCGCTTGACCCCGGTAGGGGAAGTGTGGTAAAATACTGTCTGAAAAATCGTAAAAGGCTTGTGCCGCGAGGGGCAGAGCCTGAAAAGCGATTGGTAAAAGGGGAGCAAGGGGTAACGAATTGATGTCACGGCAAACACATGTGACAAACAACAAGTCATGAAGAGACTGTGCGAGAGTAAGGCCTTTGAGGCGATATTTGCTATCGTCTTAGGTTCTGATTGCACCCCACCCGGGGGGGGGGGTAAACTTCTAGAATTTGAGGGTTTACCTCACTTTTCTTGCAGTTATAGTCTCAACTCTTTAAGGCGTTTTTCGCCCCTTTCGCGCCGCGCCCGCCCCGTTCGCCGGCATATTGCGCGCCCCATTAGTCCCGTAATGTCCCTTGAGTCGCTTCGGCTCAGGCTACCCACCCGCTACTCTCGCCCGCCGAGCGTCGCTGTTTTTGCGCCTCTCTCGCGCCGCGCGTTCGCGCTTTCAATCGCAGATTTCAACAGTACACAGAAAACACCAATGATTCGAAAGGAGCAATCCTATGCATTCGATAATGACTAGAATAAAGCGCTATTTTGTAGCGGCAACCCTCGCCCTGCCTTTCGCAGCAATGGCTGTCGACATGAACAACCCCGTTACCGACGAGACAGAGACGTATGTAAATACGTTCACTGGCGGCGCGGACGGTACGGCGACGGAATGGAACAGCGCGGACAACTGGGATACCGGAGTAATGCCGTTCATTTCCGGCGGCAACTACGAACCTTCACTCGTCGACGGCAAGACGGCTTCGACTTCGACGTCGGTTGACGGATGGACGTTGCGTGTCGGTGCGTACAACGACGCGTCCGTCTCATGGAACGGCGGAATTACCAAGATTCAGGCCGGCTCGGCTGGGTGCTGGCTGACAGCGGATGCCACCTCTACCATCACCATCGCATCGTTCGGCGGAAATCAGCTCGAGGGCTCCAGCACATATCCCCTCAAACTCACTTCCGCCAATGCCGGCGGCATTACTTGGAATTGCGGTCTTACCGCAACTTCGTCCGGCAGCGACAAGTTGATTCCGTTCCATTACTACATAGACGCCATCAACAACGGATCGGTGGTTTATACGGGCAACATCACCGTTGCCAACGAGCAGGTTATCAAGCAGGTAAATATTAAACTCACCGGCACTTCGCAGGTGTCATCGAAGACGCTCGTTTCGTTTGCTTCCACCACAAAGACCTTCACGGCCGACGCCGCTATCAAGGTCTATGGCACCGACGGCACAACGCTCGCTACGACAGTGAACCTTGCGACGGTCAACACAACCGGCTCGACTACCCTCACCACGTCCGATCCGGTCGGTACCGTCGAACTCGTCCAGACCTCCACGGGTGTTGTCCTTTACTATGTTGACGGCGATCCCGCCGATGTGAATGTAGAAGAAAAGACCTACAAGCCCTCCATCAGCGTGAACTTTACGAGCGGCACGGCGCTCTCTACCGCCGGGGACGTCGGCCTTGCCGGCTACGCGGTTCCCGGAACCTCCTGGAACAACCTCACGGTTGAGAACAACGCAACGCTTTCCCCGTTGAACAAGATCGATTCCACGGGCGCGGCCACGGCGTCTTCGGCCAGCGTGACGATCACGAATACTCGCGGTGAATGGCACTGCTCCAGCCTCGTGGCGACTTCCGACATGCGCGCGGGCTATATCGACGAGACTGCCGACGTGACCACCCCGACCGTCACCGTCAGCGGCATTCCGTACGATCAGTACAAAGTTGTCGTATATACGGCAACGGACGCCGCCAATGTCAAATTCGGCTATGTCACCATCAACGGCACCAATTATACGTATTCCGACGGTGCTGTCGCGGAGGGCACGACGGCGTGGGGTGCGTCCGGCGCGCAGGATACGGCCGAGGCGCTCGCCGAAGGCGTCAACGTGCTCGTTTCGCCCGTCGTCTCCGGCGGAACGCTCACTGTCGTAGGCCATAGAAGCGGCACCAATCCGCGCGGTTGCATCGCCGCCGTGCAGATTGTCAAGGTCGAGCAGGAACTCGAGGAGGGCGATCTCCTCATCGAACTCGAAGGCGACAAAACATACTCCTTCGATTCCGCCGGTCAATACAGCACCGTCTATGTCACAGGCGAAGGCACCGTGACATTCGCCAGCGCCGCCTCTACCGCCGCGACGCTCCATATCGGACCCGCCGCCGCCGTCAACATGGTCGGCTCCGCCCTTACTCCCTCCGCCGTCACCGGCAACGGCACGGCGGTGTATGCTGGTGCTCAGCCTTCCACCACCCTCGGCTTCGACAACTCCGCAAGCTGGACCGGCACCGTCTGGGTCAAGAACGTCGGCACTGGTGGCGAGGCAACAAATTCAAGGGTGGGAACTTATCTAGGAACCGACACGGCAACTGCTTCAGACAATGTCATTAAGGACTGGGGCAATGCCAATTCTTTTGTGAAATTCACCAACGTGCGCGGCTGGGTAGGCACGGCAGATTGTCCGTGGACGCTTGTGCTCGAAGACGACGGCGACACCAAGGCATGGTACAACAACAATGGTTATACGGCTCGCTCGATTACCATAGCTGGTCTGAAGGGCGACGGCACATTTTGGGACATCAACGACGGCGGCTGCCGCCCGTACCTGAACTTTGGCGACGCCTCGCAGTTCACGGGCACCATCAAGGCGCTGGGCAAGCAAGTGTTCCTCAATGACACAACCAATACTGGTGATGCGACGTCTGGTCTCGCCGGGCGCATTACAGTTCCCGCAAACCAGACGTTGACCGTCGCATCTGGCAAGACATGGCACACCCGCAACGGTCTCGTGGTGAATGGCACGCTCAATGTCAATGGCACTCTTGCGAGCGACAGCACTACCGCCGCAGTTTCCGGCTCCGGCACGGTGGTGTTCACCGGCCGCGCGCCGACGCCCACCGGCGATACATGGTGGAAGAACGCCATCTGGACTGGCACGGTCGAGTTGAATGCTGCGACTGCTATCGCTGGTTGGGAATTCAACAACTATGGACATAGTGGCTCTACGCTCCGCCTTAACAACTGCAGAGGCTGGCTCAAGAGCAACTACACCTGCAACCCGGCGCTTGAAATCGGCGGCACGTTCACCTGGAACGACGGATCGTCGGGATTGAACAATACATTCAAGGTCGGCACGCTCAAGGGTAGCGGAACGATTTCCATCCCCACTGGGGGCGCGCCAACCGCTGTCTGGCAGATTACAGACGACTGGTCCGGATTCACGGGCGCGGTTGTTGGCAACAATACCGATGGCAGGCGCGTGCTGGTGTTCGGCTCGACGCTTCCGGCGACAATTGCAGCAGGCGAAATCTACGTTTCGGAAGGCGCGACACTCAATCTTGGTAACGCTTCCACCGCGTGGTGGACTCTTGGCAAGGGATTCGTCGTAGATGGCACGGTTGTGGCGCCTGACCGCGGCAAGTGGGGTGACGACACGGCCATGACCCTCGGCGATAACGGCGTCCTCGAATTGACGAGCACCGCCAACAAGGAAGACTACAAGGACTACTCCGGCGTCACCGGCACAGGCACGATAAAGTATTCTTCGACGGCGGGATGGCGGACTTTCCCAGTTGATGAGGCAAAGGCACCCCCCACGACCCTCACCATACAGGTTGAGTTGGCGGATTCGTTGATTATAACGAGAGACGCTAGCCGTGAAACAGTAATCGGCAACCTCGCTGGCTCAAAGAATATCCGTTCCGACTGGAATCCCTCCGGCTCCGGTTCGGCGAATAATGCTCGCACCCTTACGGTCACGCAGTCGAAGGACACCGAATGGCAGGGTAAGTTCGTCTCGAACCGCATAACGCAGTTCAACGTCAATCCGGGTGCGTCCACGACGGGAACACTTACGCTTTCCGGGACTCAGACAGTAACGGTACCTGCGGCAATCAGTGGCTCCGTCAACCTTACCGGCACATGGGTCGGCAATACCACCGTCTCCGGCACGTTCGGCGGCACGGGCACGCTCACGGGCAAGCTGACCTTCAGTGGAGGCTCGACATTCAAGGCGTTTGCCTCAGATGAAAATGGGTTGTCTGTTTCTGGTACGGTTGCCTATCCTACTGAAGGGACTGTTACGGTTGATGTCGATGCGCTTGGCAGTCCTGCATCAGATGTCGTACTTATCTCAAACACTGGGATTGATGCTACAAAGTTTCAGCTTAAAGCAGGAACGCCTACTGGCTACGCTCTTGCCGGTGCAGATAATGTACTGAAACTGATCAAGAAGCCAACCGGCTTCATGCTGCTGGCGTACTGATAGAAGGGTGCGGTAACGGCGCGAGGCCTCGCGCCGCCCCGAAAAGGGGCGTGCGCGGGGCGACCGGCCGGGAGAGATGAAACAATATGAAACGAAAAGAAAAGGAACAAAACAGCAAAGGAGGTGCCGCCAAGCTAGCGTAAAACTCGTGTAAATGTGCTTGGTCGGCACGAATTACAGGCTTTTCAGGCCGTCCGTGTGACGAGAGTTGTCTTTTCAGGACACCTCATTTAGTGCTTTTGCCCCTATTGACTGGCAGCGCCGTTTTGTGCTACAATGGGCGCACAAGGGGAAATAGAATCATCATGTGCCTAGGCCAGTCGACTAAGGCGCTAAATAATGTCGCCATTCCAAAGACGCGATATAAAGTCGCGCCAAGGGGTGATTTCAATTCCGTCGACAACCCTCGCGCGCGGTTCGTCGCAGACGAGTATTCTGTGCCTGAATGTCGCTTCGTCCGCAATCGCCTTGAGTCCCGAAATGTCGCCCGCGCCGGCGTGGCGCGTCGTCTTCGCCTCGATCGCCGCCTTTCCGTCAATGACGAAGTCCACCTCGAGGCCGGTTCGCGTGCGCCAGTAGGCGATTTCAGAGCCGATGCGGCATGCGTCCGTGAACGCCGCGATTTCGTGCAGAACCCAGCTCTCGAAGGCGTGGCCGTATTCGGGCGTTCCGCGTTCGACGGACTTCCTGCCTTGCAGCTTTCGGGCGAAGCCCGTGTCGAAAAAGTAGAACTTCGCCGTCTCGACAGTCTTACGGGACTTACCCTTGCGCCAGACGGGCACTTCACGCGCGAGAAGGGTATCCTTGAGAATCTTAAAGTATTCCTGAACCGTGCTGCGCGCGACCTGCGCGTCCATGGCGATCGACTGGTAGTTGATTTGCTCCCCGCTCGAAAGGGCGGCGACTTCGAGAAAGCGGCTGAAGGCGGGCAGATTTCGCGTCGCGCCCTCTTGCATGATTTCCTGCTCAAGATAGAGCGTGATGTAACCCGAAAGATCCTCTTCGGGTGCGTCCGAGAACCAGATGCCGGGCAGAAGGCCAGTGTTGAGAGCCTTGTCGAGGTCGAAAGTGTCGCCGAGTTCGGCGGCGGAGAAGGGGTGGATGTTTCTGACGCGCGCTCTGCCGCCGAGAAGATTGACCCCGCCCTGGCGCAGCTTTCTGGCGCTGGAGCCTGTGAGCAGAAACCTCAGTCCCTTGGTCTCGATGAGGCGTTGGACTTCGTCGAGAAGCGCGGGGAGTTTCTGGATTTCGTCGATTACGACCGGCCTCGCCGCGTCTTGGCAGACTTCTTCGATATAGCCGGGCGAGCGGGAGAGAAGCCTGAATGTATCATTGGAGAGCAGGTCGAAGATATACGCCTCGGGGATCGTCTCGCGGATGAGCGACGACTTGCCGCACTGCCTCGGGCCGAAGAGGAAGCACGACTTCTTCGCGAGTACGGACGCAACATCGAGTTTTCGGGCGATATACATGGTTTTCTCTCCAATAAGGGTAAAGAACGCGAGAATTGTAGCATAAATCCTCGCGCGCGTCAATCGCAAATCGCCAACTCTACCGGCGATTTGACTGCAAAATCGCCGACAGACCTGGCGATTTGCAACCTCTCCCGCCGCGCGTCAAGGCCTGAGGGACGTCGCGCCGGCGACATATACGCCGTCCGCGCGCCTGTAGGAGACGGGAGCGTTGCCAATTATCGCGATGAGCGCCTTGGGGCCCGGCGCGCCGCCCTCGGCGAACTTGCGCGCGATGCCGAGAAGGCTTTTCGCGGCGGCGTCTTCTTGGTTCGTGCCGAGCTTGACCTCGACGGCCGCCCAGTCGCCGCTCGGCATCTCGATTATCGCGTCGGCCTCCCGTCCGCTGTAGTCCTGATAGTGGCTGACGGAGGCTCCGAACGCGCTCGCATAGCAGAGAAGGTCGCGAATGACAAGGCTCTCGAAGAGAAAGCCGAGCGTGTTCAAATCGCGCAGAAGCTTCGCCTCGTTTGCGTTCATGAGAGCCGCCGCTATCGACGGGTCGCAGAAGTGGCGCTTGACGGATTTCTTGATACGCGCGCTCGAGCGCATGGCTGGCGCGAATGGCGGTATGTCTTCGGTCACGAAGAGCCGCGCGAGAGAGTCGATGTAGGTAGCGAGCGTCTTGTCCTCGATCTGTGCATCGCCTTTGGCGGAAATGTCGTGCTTGAGCGCGTTGATGCCCGCGGCGGTGGACTCGTTTCTGGCGAGGGACTTCAGAAGGAGCTGGAACTTCTTGTTGTTGCGGCGCGGTTCTTCAAAACCCGGCATGGCGTGGTTGACAAGCCGGTCGACATAGCCCGCGGGAATCTCCAGCGCCGCGTCAATGTCGAGATCGAGCGCCCCCGGCCAGCCGCCGCGAAGGACGAGACGGGCGATTTCAGCGACGGACGGCGGCTCGTTGCGCACCGCCCCAATTGCTTCGCCGTTGCACATCGCTTCGAGCGAAACCTCGCCTGTGCTATCGCCGCTCTCCCAGAGACTCATGGGCCTCATGCGAAAGTTCGCTATCCGTCCGGCGCCGGAATGCATGATGCCGTCGCGCACGGGCGAGGACGAGCCGGTGAGAATATAGAGGCCTTTTTCTCCGGACTTGTCGACATGGTTGCGTGTTGCGTCCCATATGGCCGGGAACTCCTGCCACTCGTCGATGAGGTGGGGCTTCGCGGCGTTTGCGAAGGGCGCGTTGATGTCAATGGCGGTGAGCTTTCTGTTCGCGAAGTTGTCGGCCGAGTCGGCGATCATAAAGGCGGAGCTCGCCTTGTTGAGCGCGGTTGTGGTCTTGCCGCACCACATTGGACCTTCAACGCAGACGGCCCCGAAGCTCTTCAGCTTCCTTTCAAGCAGTTTGTCCGCAATGCGGGGGCGATAATTTGGTGTGTTCATGTCCTTTTCTCCAGAAAACGTGACGGTATTGTACCACATTCTCTGCCGCGCGTCAAGGCAGACTACCGAAAATTCGCAGTCCTCATTACCGAAAATTCGCAGTTCTCACTACCGAAAATTCGCACGTCTCATTACCGAAAATTCGCGCTCTCCCGCCCCGCGCCTCGTCCCGCACCGCACCGCGCTCGCGAGAGTATTATCATTATTCCCAGAGGTATATTGCTCTCCTGCATTCTTTATCAAATCATTTAACCACTAAACTGTCAAGTAAATAAACAGAGAAGGGAGAAAACCATGAAACGAATAATAGAGAAGCTATCATGTGCGGCAATACTAGCTGTAGCTTTCATGTTGTGCGCGAGCAGTGCCGGGGCAAGAACAATCTTGCTCAACTACATGAACTTTGACACTTTTGATGAAAGTAGTAGTGATGTCAGTAATAGAGGCGTAGTTCTCCAGAAAAATGGCGGCTCTATTGATCCAGTGAAGATAGACGATGGCTACAAAAATTTTGCTGCGGGAAAATTTGGCGCATACGCCTATCAAGCCAACAACGGAACGATCGGCTTGCGGGACAACACGTCAGGCCTTGTCTCGGTAGCCGACGGTTGGACTTTAAGTTTCTGGTTCCATCCGAATAACCAGTCCAACTGGAACTCCTTTTTTGGTTTCGGGTTGTTCAATGGGGACAACTACCATTTTTTAAAGACCGACACTGATGCGTTCAGTGTGTACAAGGATACAACCTCGACCGACGAAAGCGCACTTGGAACACCTGCTCTAGGGAATGTAGCATATACGGCTGCGTCTTGGAATCACATTGTGCTGGCATGTGCGGCTGGCACCGGCACCGTGACGCTTTATGTCAATGGCGTTTCACGCGGCACGTTTACGGTCGATTCGACGACATCGTTGCGCGAGGTTTTGTTGTGTCGCGGTCGCTGGCATAGCGGTTCCAGCTCAGAATTTTATCGCAACAAGCAAACAACCTGGTTCGACGACTTCGCGCTCTTTGGCGGCGCACTGACGCCTTCGGCTGTCAAGGCGATAGCGATGGGAGCGGATACTGTGCTTGGCCTCTACAATGCTGGCGAGTTAAACTTCTCTCGTTCTATCAATGTCAACTTCTATTATCTCTACAATGGTAGTACGCCGTACACGGCTGTTTCCTTGGCCAACAATGGAACTGCCACAGTGAACTCCAGCAGCGAAGGTTACGGCCAATACGCAGTAGAAGGTACATACTGGTCGGATGTGCTGGCGACGAGCACGGCGGCGCAAAGCGTAAAGGTGTTTGATGGCTCTGCCACATCTGATTCCACCGTCACCGCGACGGTTTCCGGTGCCAATGGCGGTGGCTTCACGCAAAGCGGCTTTGACCATCATCTCATGAGCGGCTACATTGGCGACTCATCCTCCCAGCTTGAGCCTACTGTCACATTTGCCAACATACCCTTTGCAAACTATCGGGTAGTGCTATATTTTGCCGTCAGTGGAGGCTCTGCCAGCAAGAAATACGGCTATGTCACGCTGAACGATACGATCAATGTCGCGGGCAACGGCAGCACGACCATATATGGCGATGGAGGCGCAACAGGCTGGGGCGGAGCAGCCGTAGCCTCAAACAGCAAGAACAACATACTCCTCGGACAGAACACGCTCGTTTCGCCTGTAATTGTAAACAATGCATCGGGCACTCTCAAAGTAAAAAGCCACGCGCTCTATAGCGGCAACACTGCTACATACTATGCAGGCCTTGCGGCAATCCAGATAGTCGAAGCGACTCCGAATGCAACCACTGGCACATATACATTCTCTCCCGCTGCCGATACGACGACTGCAATAACAAGTTCCTCAAACTGGGATAACCTCCCTACTGGCAAGGGCGAAGATATAACTATTTCCATTTCAGGCGATGCGACGGTTAATGTTGATAGGGACATGGCATTTGGCACAATCACGATTGCGAGCACCAGCGAAAGCGCGGCGACGCTGACTTTCACAGGCTCATCCATCATCAACGCCACGCAAGTCAATGTCCCTGCCGATGTCACGGTGAAGTATGCTTCGTCCGTTTCCGGCGGTGCGCCAATTATCAATGCGCCTGTCGTGCTCAACAACGCCACGGCCGCATTGGAAATCGCCGCTCCGGCGACGATGGCAAATGCGATTTCCGGTTCCGGCAAGGTCGTCGTATCCGCGAATGCCGTAACGTTCGCCACAGCCAATACTTTCAGCGGCGGACTCGTCGTCAAGAGCGGAGGACTCGCAAAGGCATCCGTGCAGTGTGGTTTCGGCGGCACTGGAACAAATCCACAAGCCGGAACAATTACAGTAGAGAATGGCGGCACGGTTGACGTCGCGAAATGCTATAGCACTTGCGTGTATTCCCTCACAATCGAAGGTGATGGCGTGGATAATCAAGGGGCTGTCATTTGTTCATCTACAATAGGTGAGACCGAAAGGCAAATTACAGGTATTACGCTTACGGGAAACGCGTCGATTTCTTGTGCCAACAACTGGGGGCTTATCGCAAGCGAATATACTGCAACAACTTTGTCATTAGGGTCTTATACACTCGAAAAGAAAGGCTCTGCGACATTTTGGCTTACACGCACCACAGTGAGCGGTACGGGAACTTTGGATATCAAGGAAGGCAGACTTGCTACAGGCGGTGCCACAAGCGGTACTTACAATACAAGGGGCAATTGGACATATACAAGCAATTCGTCTGCACCTATCGTCATACGAAATGGCGCCGCATTGACGGTCAACAATGCATCGTTGCGGGCAGATTCACTTACACTTGATTCCGGCAGTTCCATGAGTGTTGGCGGCGGCGCGTATGCGCTTGTCAACAATTCTGGCACATTGACTGCAAACGGCTCTGTTTCCGTAGCCGGAACGCTTTATATTGGCTGGAGCGGCAACGCCAGTTTCGTCGTCGGCTCTGACGTTGAAGTTACTGGCACAGGGCTTATTCATTTGATGTCAACCGCAACCATTACCAAGCAAGGGAGCGGCACGATTACGATTGGCCCAAATGCTACCGTGAGGTGGATTGATTGCGCTTGGACAAGTACCGCAGGTGACATATTCAGGGGTGAGGGCACGCTTAATTTAGATGGCAATTATACACATACATTCTCGAATTCAGGGTTTACGGGCAAGTTGAAAGCAACACATAGTGGGAACTTCATTTTCAACAATTACCCAGCGTTTACTGGTCGCCCGGAGTTGATATGCGATTGCTCAGAAGACAACAAGGGATTTGTGTTGTCGGAAGGGTATGCTGGCAATGCTCTTAATGTCAGGAATCTTAATGGCGGGCTTTCGTACTTTACTTATTCGTATGGCACTGCAACTGACACTCGCGTGGTGGATACATTGCAAACGCGTGATACGACCTTTAGCGGAAAGTTTATTTCAGATGGCAATTCGTTTAACTCGGGAAAACGAAGGACGGGACTTGCTGTCCGCGGTGCGGAAGAAACTGGTGTGCACAGCCTTGAATTAACAAAGGCAAGCACAACATTTGGCGAGTTGACAATTGCGTCCTTTGGCAAGGTTGTTTTTGCCGCTGAAGGCTCCTGGGCGAATGGCACGGTGACGGTGTCCAATGGCGGATATCTGGAAGTGAATAATACAAGCTCTGTCGCTTCGACGCTCGATTTGCAATCTGGCGGCACGATCAAGATTGCGACGGCGACGACAACAGTGAATGATGAAGAAGTGACCACGGTAGTCGGCATCACCGCTGGGGCTGTAACATTCCCAGACTCGGACGAGGCGGTAATCGATATCTCCGACATTCCCGATTTAGCGACGGATGCGGAAGTGACGATTATTACCGCGTCAACATCGCTTGATGATGACATTGCAAATCTCCGACTTATCGGCAAGCCCTACTCGCTGAAGGTCGATGGAGGTGCGCTCAAGGTCGTGAACGATGGAGGTCTTGTTTGGGATTCTGCGAACGACTGGAACGGCAAAGACGTAACGAAATACGGCGAAGCTACGATAACTTCGCCGGGCACGGTCGCACTTGACGGCACGAACCTCGCGTTCGATACGCTGACGCTCACCGGCTCGGGCACGGTCTCGTTCTCGCAGACCGGCGACGAGACGATTGCTGCGAACAACATTGACATCGGCAGCGGCGTGACGCTTGACATGTCTGCGGCATTGAACATATCGTCCGGCGCGACGATTTCCGGCGAAGGAACGCTGAACATTCCGGACGGCGTCACTCTTACGCTCGATGGCGTGACATGCTCTGCGAAAATAACCGCGCAAAACGGCGGCACCCTCATAACGAAGGGCACGACGACGCTGTCGAACACGAACAACAATTTCGCATACGGCAGTCTTATCAATGTAGCGACAGGCAAGGCGACGGTCAATGCGTACAAGGGGAGCGGCTATACGACTAATGATCGTGGTTTCCATGGCGACATCACGATTGCGGAAGACGCAACGTTTGTGAACAGCAAAACGGAATCCTTCGACTGCAACGCAGATTCGTCGCATCCTATAGTGGTAGATGTATATGGCACACTCTCGATGGGTTCTACGCGCTGGACGCTCGGCAACTACAACACGATAAAGTTGCACGAAGATGCGACGATTACAGGCACGGGAGATAGCGAAAGCAATGGTGCTTTCGACGTAGAGAACAATGTTACAACGGCAAGGATTGTAGCAGAAGGCAACGCGACGATACCCGCCAATATCCGAATCCGTAGCAAGATGCTTGTCGAAGTGTCCGATGGCAAGAATCTGACGTTCTCGGGTTCAATGATCAGACATAGTGATAATAGCATCATGGAAGTCATATCTGGTCAAGTTACATCCATTACGGAACCGGGATTCAAAGTTCAAATTGATAGCGATGCCGTCTTTACACTGTATGATGTGGTCTGGGCTAACGGGGATCGATTCTCTGGCTTGGGTACGCTGGAGCTGCTTTCGACAACAGCCACTCGCACTCATACGGCCACAGGCTCGACATTCGCCGGAATAGTCAAACTGTCTAACTCTGACAGTAAGCAGTGCAACTTAGATCCATCTAGTGCGGCAATGTTTACTGCTCGCCCCGAGCTGATAGCCAATGCCTCCAGCATTCACCTCGGTAATGGCTGGCTCAACAATCTTGAGCATCCGCTGCAAGTGAAGAACCTTTCAGGCTCTGGTCAATTGA
This sequence comes from Kiritimatiellia bacterium, assembly GCA_045545855.1. Classification (GTDB taxonomy): domain Bacteria; phylum Verrucomicrobiota; class Kiritimatiellia; order RFP12; family UBA1067; genus UBA1067. Next base: position 13,624 of record JAZQBR010000141.1, read on the forward strand.
GAGCACAGTGGACATCTGGGAATTTTAACTATCTTGTCGATACCGTTCAGGAACGGGATACCGACTACACAGGAACAATAAGTTGTGACGTTTCAAGCGGGAATCGCTATGTGAGTTTCCTTGTGAAAGGAAACAATTCCAGTGAGATTCACAGCCTAGGCATAACGCAGGCGCAGAATACCAGCAACAACAGTGGTTGCAAGGCAAGCACGCTGACAGTATCTGACTATGGCAAGGTTGTATTCAAGATCGCCGGCGGCTGGGGATATGGCACCGTCATCGTCGGCAACAACGGCTACTTGCAGTCTGATTCGACGGCTGCGACTGTTGCTGGGACATTGACGCTGCAGGATGGCGCGACGGTTGTGTGCGGTTCGCAGCCTGTCAAGGCGACGACGTTGACGGCACTTGATGCTAATGCAACTATCAAGATTGCGTTTGCCGATGGCGTTACGCCTGCTGACGGCATGGTCGTTCTGAGCGGCACTTGGCGTACACCACCGGATGCGGCACGCTTTGCGTTCGCGGATTCGACTCTCGCGGGCAAGTGGAAATTGACCATGTCCGCGAATGGTCTTTCCCTCAAGAAGTACACCGGCTTCATGATGATGGCGTACTGATAGTTTCGCGTTTGTTCGGGCAAGCAAGGGCGGTAGGGGAACCTGCCGCCCTTGCTTTATAAAAAAGCGGGAAAGTGAGAAAACAGTTGCCGGGCCCATAGACACCCCGAAAAAATGGAGACGCGGCATTTTGCCGCGTTGAGAAGGGGGAGGTAACGCGGCTGGAAGCCGCCTCTCCAGTGGGGGAGCATGCGGGCCGTCCGGTGGCCGGCCCCTACCATGCTTCGCTGGCAACGGTTCCCACGAACATGCCCCACCCCGCCGGTAGGGGCCGACCACCGGGCGGCCCGCACACCCACTTTACCAATCATCTTAATTCTGTTCATGTTTCTTCTCCTTTCTTGGGACGCAGTTGGCGCGGGCCGGTTTTTACGCCGCTCCCGGCCAACCGCATGTCCCCCTCTAAATCTTAAGGGAGGTTTTTGAGGGGGGTAGTGGCCATTTTCCAGAAATTTTTTTGCAGATTTTTTTCAGTCGCTTGTAAAAGTATGACTTTTCGTCATATCCAATCTCCCGCCATGTCTTTCCATCAAGGACAGCTTCGGCGAAGGCACGGTCTTTAGGCTTAAGGCACTTCAAGGCGGCCTCAATCAACCGCTCGCGGTCTGCCTCTCCACGACGCGAATATTCTAGTGTAAAAACTAGCTTAATGAGGGAGTTTTGATTGGAAATTGGGGGCTTTGGAGAAATGATAAAACAGGACCTATTTTATCATTTTCCATTGGCCGAGCTTTTGGCGTGACAAGCCGCCGCCGCTCAGAACGAGTTCAAGCGGTATTGG
>JAZQBR010000142.1:0-11780 GCA_045545855.1 Kiritimatiellia bacterium
AAGACCGCTTGGCCTCCGACTTCGTATACGCATACGACTTCTGCGACACCGGCATGATCTGCCCGCTGGCTAAAATGTACACTCTCGGCTCCGACTTCATCCCGGCCCCCAACCACGCCGGCGGTCTCCGCTACCACGGCATGAGCCCTGTACTCTCCGAGCTTTACGACCAAGGGCTGATGGAGGCCCGGAGCGTCCGCCAGACCGACGTTTTCGCAGCGGCCCAATACTTCGCGCGCACCGAGGGCATTCTGCCTGCGCCGGAGTCGAGCCACGCGATACGCGCGGCGATGGACGAAGCGATCAAGTGCCGCGAAACGGGCGAAGCAAAAACGATTCTCTTCGGGCTCACAGGGACGGGCTACTTCGACATGACCGCCTACCAGGCGTACAACGACCACTTGATGGGCGATTACATACCTACAGACGACGAGCTCGAGGCCTCCTTCGCCAAGCTGCCAAAAGTGTAAGCCGGCGCAGGCGGGGCGTTCTGCGCGCCGCGCTACGAGGCGCTGACGCGCGGAAACACGCTTTTGAAGAGGCGCAGCGCCGCGAGCGCGCACGCCCCGCCGGCGAGCAGCGCACGCATCGCCGTCGCGCGAGGATACGTTAGCGCGAGAGCCACGAGCGCCGCCAGTTGAAGATAGACTATCGCACCGACCAGAACCCCGACAAAACTCTTTTTGGCGGGGTTTTTGTCCTCGCCATCCGAATACAACGTCACGAGCGAGATGTAAAGCCACCACAAGACGGCTATGGAGGCGACCCGCATGTTCACGACGCCAATCGCAGCAGCCCCGAGGACTACGTTAAGCGCGCGGCAGAGCCCCATCAGCCACCATTGCTTCGTATGGTTGTAAGCGACTATCGAGGCGACGAGCAGAAGCGCGTACCGCAGCCACGGCGAAACGCCGGGTCCGCGAGCGGCAGTGGTGAAAAGTCCGCCCATATACCCCGCGAGAGCCGCGAAGCCGAGGCACGCGGCGGCGGCGGCCCAGGCGGCGTCAAGCGAGATTTCGCCGTCTGCGACAGGCCGCCCCTTGTCGGTCTTGGCGCCTGTTATGTCGTTGTGCACGAGGCCGAACATATAGAGAAAAACGCTCGCGCCGGCCGCCCACCAGAGAGGCGACAGAAGGCGCGCCGAGAGAGAGAGCCCCATGCCGGACGCGTTCGCCGGAAAAGTTCCGTCCGCCGCGAGCGCGGCCGCCGCGCCTACGAACAAATCACCGGGCACTGTCGGCAAGTTGACTACGCGAAAAAGCCTTAGCCACGCCATGAGCACGCCGCCAGCGCCGGCGGCGCGGGCCGGGCGGATGATGCGTTCAGCTTCGGCAAGCGCACGTGCGCGGTGGGAGATTGCATTCTTCTCGTCCGCAGTCAGCTCTGCGAACGACTTGTCGCGCCCTTCGGGAATGAAAAGCGGGTCGTAGCCGAACCCTTCTGCGCCGGATGGCGCGAGCGCGATCCGCCCGAAGCATTTGCCGACGGCAGTATGCTCGCGCCCGTCAGGGTCGATGAGCGCGATTGCGCAGGTGAAGTTCGCCGCGCGATCTTTTACGCCCTTCATGTTCTTTAAGAGCAGCGCATTGTTCGCCGTCGTATTGGACGGCTCTCCGGCATAGCGGGCGCTTTTGACGCCGGGCGCACCACCGAGCGCGCGCACTTCAAGCCCGGAGTCGTCGGCCATGCACCACTCGCCAGGATGCCGCGCCGCAATCGCCCGCACCTTTATGAAGGCGTTGCCGGTAAAGTCAGGCGCCGTCTCCTCGACGCCTTCGGGGTCGTCGGCCACTATATCGAAACCGGGGAGTATCTGGCCTATTTCACGCAGTTTGTGCCGGTTGTGGGTCGCTACATGGAGCTTCATGGTCTCTGCCTTCTGGAATAACGGAAATAAAGCGCCAGGTCGGTCGACACAAGCGCCATGTCAATCAAGTATACGAGGCAAAGCCAAAGCTTCGTGCCCTCGACCAAATGGGCGGCGATGCCGCAGAGATAGCCGAATATGACTATAAACATGAAATGCGGCGACTTGCCGTCGACGCGCTTCGACGAATATGTGCGCCAGATGGCGAACGGCCATGAAAACCCGAAGGCGCAGAGCATGGCGAACTCGAGAAGTTCGGCCACCGCGCCAGGGCTTTGTGAAACTGCAGATGCGATTACATGAGACATAGCGGCGGATATTGTACCATATTCCGTCCGCCGGCGCCAGTACCATAAATTAGCCCTTGACTTTTCGGGGGTGAAAGCGGTATAATTGTGCAAATTTCATCATGGAGGATTGAGATGTCCGAAGACCTACAGGGTTTGCTTGAGAAAATCAACCGCGACGGCGTCGAGAAAGCGAACGCCGCCGCCGCGAAAATCGTGGCCGAGGCGAAGGCGAAAGCCGCCGAAATCGTGAAGACGGCGAACGAAGAGGCGTCGAAGGCCAAGGCCGATGCCGAGAAAGCGGCTGCGGCCTATGCCGGGCGGGCGGCCGAGACCGTGAAGCAGGCGGCCCGCGACACGGTGCTCAAGGTCGAAGGCGCGGTCACCGCCCTTCTTGAGAAGCTGCTTCTCGAAAATGTCGACAAGGCGCTTGGCGACGAGAAAACGGCGGCGGCGCTCGCGGCCGATGCCGTAAAGGGTCTGGTCGGGCCGGTGGAAGTCGCCGCGCCGGCTAAGCTCGCGGCCTCGCTCAAGGCGCAGCTGGCCTCTCAGAAGACGGTTACCGTCGTCATGGACGAGGCGATGGACGCGGGCTTCTCGGTGAAGCTCGACGGCGGGCGCGTTGAACACGCCTTCACCCCCGAAGTCATAGCGGGCGAGCTCGCGAAACGGCTGCGCCCCGATCTCGCAGCACTGCTGAAATGAGCGTCGACTACACAGTCGCGAGTCTGCCGGCTCTGAGCTTCGGCCAGAGCGCGCCGATTACGTGGGAGAAATTCGTCGAAGCGTGCGGCGGTGAAGTGCCGGCGAACGCGAAGTGGCGCGACCTCGAGACCCAGCTCAGAAACGCTGCGGCCGAGGCGCGCGGCGGCGCGAAGTGGCGCCGCCCGGCCGAGGGCTGTTCGCTCTACTGGCGCGGCCGCGTCATGGCGTGCTTTCAAGAAAAGGATGTCGCGCGCCGCGACGAAATGCTCGACAAGGTCTGGTGGGACGCCGCAGGCGAGCTTACAGACCTTGCCTCGCCGCTCGGCCGCGGGGCGCTCGCTACTTATGCCGTCAGGCTGAAAATCGCCATCAGGCGCTCTCGCATATCCGAAACCGCGGGCGCCGCCGCCTTCGACCGGCTCACCGCCGCAACGAAAATAGCCTTTTAACAACTGTCTGCCAACAATCAATCACCAACTAAAATGACTACAACAGGAAAGATCGCAGCCGTAAACGGCAACATGATTACCGTCGCCTTCGACGGCGCCGTGGCGCAGAACGAAGTAGGCTACGCCGTGCTGGGCGACAAACGGCTTATGGCCGAGATTGTCCGTGTGCGCGGGACGCGCTGCGACATGCAGGTGTTCGACGCGACTGCCGACCTCATGATCGGCGACAAGGTAGAATTCTCCGGCGAGCTTCTCGCCGCTGAACTCGGCCCGGGCATGCTCGCACAGGTGTACGACGGATTGCAGAATCCCCTCGCCGACCTCGCGAAAGAGGCCGCCAAGATATCCAGAGACGCGGAGTTCTTTCTCCAGCGCGGCATGTACCTGAAGGGATTGCCGCGCGACAGAAAGTGGGACTGGCACCCGACTGCCAAGGTCGGCCAGCGCGTATCGGCAGGTGAGCCGCTCGGCTGGGTGACGGAGGGTATCTTCGACAACAAGACGATGCCAGGTCACAAGATTATGGTACCCTTCGCGCTTCGCGGCGTCTATACGATCAAGTCTCTCGCCCCGGCGGCCGACTACACGGTTACTGACGACATCGCCACGCTTCAGGACGCGGACGGCAGGGAACTCAAGGTGCAGATGATGCAGCGCTGGCCCGTCAAGGTGCCGATCAAGTGCTACACTGAGCGCCTCGCCCCGACCGAAACACTTGAGACGACGGTCCGCACAATCGACACATTCTTCCCGGTCGCGGTGGGGGGTACGTACTGCATACCCGGGCCGTTCGGCGCCGGCAAGACGGTTCTCCAGCAGACGACCGCGAGATACGCCAAAGTCGACATCGTGATCTCGGCCGCGTGCGGCGAACGCGCGGGCGAGGTGGTGGAGACCTTGAAGGAGTTCCCCGAGATTGTCGACCCGAAAACCGGCCAGTCGCTGATGAAGCGCACTATCATCATCTGCAACACGTCGTCCATGCCGGTCGCCTCGCGCGAAGCGTCGGTCTACACGGCTGTGACGCTTGCGGAATACTTTCGCCAGATGGGCCTAAACGTGCTCGTTCTCGCCGACTCTACATCACGCTGGGCGCAGGCGATGCGCGAGCTTTCGGGGCGTCTTGAAGAGATACCCGGCGAGGAGGCGTTTCCCGCATATCTCGAATCGCGAATCGCCGCGTTCTACGAGCGCGCCGGGCGCGTCAGGCTCAAAGACGGTTCGACAGGCTCCGTCACCATCGGCGGAACCGTTTCACCCGCAGGCGGCAACTTCGACGAGCCGGTCACACAGGCGACGCTCAAGGTCGTGGGCGGGTTCCACGGCCTCAGCCGCGCGCGCTCCGATGCGAGACGCTACCCCGCCATCGACCCGCTCGACAGCTGGAGCCAGTACAACTCGGTCATTGAACAGCCCCGCGTCGAAAAAGCCCGCGCCATACTGCGCAAGGGTAGCGAAGTAGGGCAGATGATGAAGGTTGTAGGCGAAGAAGGCACGAGCCTCGGCGACTTCACGACCTACCTGAAGGCGGAATTCCTCGACGCCGTCTATCTGCAGCAGAACGCGTTCTCGGAGAGCGACGCGACGACGCCGGTCGAGCGCCAGAAGGTGATGTTCGACCTCGTCGAAAAGGCCCTGCTCGCCGAGTTCGCCTTTGAAAGCAAGGACGATACAAGGCGGTTCTTCCTCGACCTTCAGCAAACGTTCATCGACTGGAACGACAAGGCGTTCGATTCCGGCGAGTTCAAGGCAATCAAGGCGGATCTTGAGAAGAAGATAGCCGGTGCCGTAAAGGAGTAATCCGCTTCAGACCGTAAACCATTATACCGACAGAAACTATGTTCAACAACAAGGTATACCACAAGATCGACGCCCTCTCCGGCTCGATCGCGACACTTCGCGCAGAGGGCGTGAAGTACAACGAAATCGCCGAAATCGAGTCTCGCGCCGGCACATCGCTGGCCCAGGTCATCAAGCTCGACGGCAGCAATGTGACGCTTCAGATTTTTGCCGGCGCGCGCGGCGTCGACACTGCGGCGAAAGTGCGGTTTCTGGGCGAGACGATGAAAGTGCCGTTTTCAGAAGCTCTGCTCGGCCGGGCGTTCACAGGCTCGGGAGTGCCGCGAGACGGCGGCCCGGCCATTACCGGGAATCCGTCGCCCATCGGCCAGCCATCGGTCAACCCTGCCAAGCGCATCATGCCCAACCGCATGGTCAAGACCAACATCCCGATGATCGATCTCTTCAACTCGCTGGTCATCTCGCAGAAGCTGCCTATCTTCGCCAAGGCCGGCGAACCGTACAACGAGCTTCTCGCGCGAATCGCCCTTCAAGCGGACTCCGACGTGATTGTAATCGGCGGCATGGGCCTTAAGTACGACGAGTACCTGAAGTTTCGCTCTACGCTCGACAAGTCTGGCGCACTCGCCAAAACGGTGATGTTCGTGCACACGGCCGCCGACCCCACGGTAGAGTGCGTGCTGGTGCCGGACGTCTCGCTCGCCGTCGCCGAGAAGTTCGCCCTTCAGGGCAAGGATGTTCTGGTGCTGCTCACCGACATGACTTCGTTCGCCGATGCGATGAAGGAAATCGCCATAACAATGGAACAGATACCTTCCAACCGCGGGTATCCAGGCGATCTCTACTCCCAACTGGCTGCGCGCTATGAGAAGGCCGTCGACTTCGACGGCGCCGGCTCGATAACCATTCTCGCCGTTACGACGATGCCGGGCGACGACGTGACTCACCCGGTGCCGGATAATACGGGCTACATCACAGAGGGCCAGTTCTACCTGAGAAACGGCCGTATCGAGCCGTTCGGCTCGCTCTCGCGTCTCAAACAGCAGGTCAACAAGGGCGTCGACAAGTTCGTCGATGTCGACGGCAAGCGCGTCAATATCAACAAGACGCGCGAAGACCACCGCACAATCATGGACGCTATGATCAAGCTCTACGCGCAGTACAAGGAGACCATCGAAAAGCAGTCGATGGGCTTCAGGATGTCCGCGTGGGACCAGAAGCTCCTTAAGTACGGCGCGATGTTTGAAGAAAAGATGATGGACCTTTCAGTCAACATCGACCTCATTGATGCGCTGGATCTCGGATGGAAGATTCTCGCCGATTGCTTCGAGCGCGGCGAGGTTGGCATACCTTCAAAGCTCAGCGACAAATTCTGGCCGAAAAAGCAATAACAAAGCCGCAGGAAGAGCCCAAAAAGACCCGCCCCGGGGAGACCCCGGGGCGGTTCTTTTCGTGCGGGCAGTGCAGGGCCGCTAGCGGGCGGCGCATGAACGGCACTTATTAGCGCCGCCGTGGCACCGGCAGGAACCGCCGCACTCGCACGGCGCTCCCTTCTTGAGGCAGCGCCATGCGGCGAGAGCAGCGAGCGCGAGTACCACGGCCAGGACAAACCAGGAACCCGCGTTCATACTACTTTACCTCCTTCTTCACAGGGCGCAGAACCGCCCACAGGCAGAAGAGATCCGCGAGTATCGCGACAGCCGTCCAAAGACCGAAGCCGCCGCCGTTCGCAAGAAGACCGAACTGGTAGATGGACATTGCGAGGACGTACCCTACAAAGAGCTGAAACGCTATCGCGAACCAGCCCCAGACCTTCGAGCCCATTTCACGGAACGTGACGGCAATTGCGACCATGCACGGCGGAATGAAGAGGTTGAAGACCATGAACGACAGGGCTGTGAGCTTCGCGACGGCTGCGCGCGAGGCTTCGGCGATGCCGGCAGGGACAAACGACGCGAAGAGGTTCGTGATGTTCGCCGCGGTCGAGGCGCCGTCCAGGTTGCCGGCGACGAGGCCAAGCGTCGCGGTAGCCTGCTCCTTGGCGATCTCGGCTGAGACCGATGCCGCCGCGCCCTGCCACGTGCCGAAGCCGAGGGGCGCGAGAAGCCACGCGATCCACCCGCCCATCTTCGCCAGCATCGAGCGGTCGATGCCATCCTCGCCGACAAGCGTAAAGCTGAAGTCGAAGTTCATGACAAACCATAGCAACACGCACGCCGGAAAGATTATGAGCCCGGCCTTGAGTATGTAGCCCTTGAGGCGTATCCACGTATGGCGCCAGATACCCGTAATTGTTGGCATGTGGTACGCCGGGAGTTCCATTACGAACGGGGCCGCTTCGCCCGAAAACGCGCGGCACTTCTTCAAGGCGATGCCGCCGAGTACTATGACGGCGATTCCGATTACGTCCATAAGCACCGCGACCCACCACTCGCCGCTGAAGAATACGGCCGAGAACATGGCGATAATCACCGTCTTGGCGCCGCAAGGTATGAACGTCGCCAGGATTATCGTCATGCGCTGGTCGCGCTTGTTCTCGATGGTTCGCGCCGCCATTACGGCAGGCACGCCGCAACCCTTGCCCACGATCATCGGTATGAACGATTTGCCGCTCAGGCCGAACCGGCGAAAGAGCCTGTCCATAATGAACGCGACTCGCGCCATATACCCGCAGTCTTCGAGAAACGCGAGAAACAGGAACACGATGAATATCACCGGCACGAAACCGAGCACAGTCGCGACCCCGCCCCATGCTCCGTCCACGACAAGGCTAGTCACCGTGTCGCCGACATTGAGCTTCTCCAGCCCTGCTTTTATGAGCGAGCCTATGCCAGGCACCCAGACCCCGTATTTCGAAGGGTCGGGCTCTTCGACCTCCTTGGCCGCAGCGTACTGCGCCTCGTCGATCTCCCATTCCTCCGAAATCTCGCCGGTTTCTTCATCTTCGATTGACGCTGACTTTTCGCCGGCCTCCCACGCGGCGACAGTGGCCTCTGCCTTCGCGAAGTCTCCGCACGCGGTTTCATAGTCCTTGCCGTCGACTTCGTGCGTAGTGAAAGGCACATGCCAGCCGTCGGCCAGAAACTCGTCGTTCGCCCAGTCGGTAAGCACGGTCCCGGGGCCGTGCTCGGCGACGGCCAGATACCACATAACGCAGAGCGACAGCAGAAAGACCGGCAGCGCCAGTATCCTGTTAGTAACGATCTTGTCAATCTTGTCGGAGAGTGTCGCCTTGTTCTTGCGGCGTTCGCTTTTCGTCAGCGCCTTGTCCATCAGATTTTTGATGAACTCGTAGCGCTGGTTGGTGATTATAGACTCGGCATCGTCGTCTAGCTCCTTCTCGCAGTCGCGGATGTGCTCCTCAAGATGCTTCATGAGGCCGACACCTATGTCGAGGTCTTTTATCACCTCTCTGTCGCGCTCGAAGATCTTTATCGCGAACCAGCGTATAGACCGCTGAGGAACCTTTCCCTGTATCGACTCCTCGATGTGGGCGATAGCGTGCTCGACAGAGCCCGTAAACACATGCGGAACCTCGCCTGGCTTGTTCGCCGCAGCGGCCGACTTGGCGAGTTCAACCGCCTTCCGGGCCGCTTCGAGCCCGCCCTCCTTTTTAAGCGCGGAAATGCCGACGACCTCGCACCTGAGAGCCCTCGCGATTTTGCCGAAGTCTATCTTGTCGCCGTTTTTCTTCACGACGTCCATCATGTTGACGGCCAATACCATCGGCAGACCCAATTCGGCGAGCTGCGTCGACAGGTAGAGATTGCGCTCGATGTTGGTACCGTCGACAATGTTCAGTATGGCGTCGGGATTCTCCTCGACAAGAAACTTGCGCGAAACCTTTTCTTCCAGCGAATATGGCGAAAGCGAATAGATGCCGGGCAGGTCCTGTATGACTACCTCTTTGTTGCCGCCTAGAAAACCGTCTTTCTTTTCGACCGTAACGCCGGGCCAGTTGCCGACATATTGGTTCGAGCCGGTAAGCGAGTTGAAAAGCGTCGTCTTGCCGGAGTTTGGATTGCCGGCCAGTGCTATTTTGATACCCATGTTTCCTTACTCCTTCCCGCGATCAGACTACTTCAATCTTCATCGCCTCGTCCTTGCGCAGCGAAAGTTCGTAGCCGCGCACCGTAAGCTCGATCGGGTCGCCGAGCGGCGCAACCTTGCGCACGGTCACGTCGGTACCTTTCGTAATGCCCATGTCCATAATGCGGCGCTTCACCGCACCCTCGCCGTTCAGCCGGACGACCTTTGCCGTCTGGCCGACCTCCACTTCGTTTAGAGTCATTGCTTTTTGCCTTTCTTAGAAAATCGATAAATCAGAGCGGTTCAACCGCTATACGCCTCACAAGGTCGTCGTTGACTGCAATACGGCTGTCGTGTATGCCTACAATCATGCTGCCCGAAACGACTTGCACCACCGTCAACACAGCTCCAGGCACAAAACCGAGAGAACCTAGATGCTTCTTTACGGTGTCGCTCCCGTGTATGGCCGCCACCCTGGCCTTACCGCCCGCTTCTATCATCGCCAATGGCATTTTAATTCCCGTCCCTTAACTGTTAGTTAAGTCTAATCTTTCTTCCCAAACCCGGGCCCGCCTTTCGGCGGGCCCAAGCCGGCGGAACGGAAACCGCCGTTCCGCCACCAACCAAGTGGGAAAATCCCCTTTTAGAACGACACCGTCACGCCGACGCCGCCATAGAAATTCCACGAGTGGTCGTTGCTCTTGCCCCACCTGGCGTTGTAGTCGCGCGCCGCGTCGCGCATGTTGCTGTCAAACCAGTAGTCGCTGTATGCAACATAGCAAGACAGCTCTACGTTCTCGCAGACCTCCCAGGCGAGCTCGCCCTTGATGGTCGTGTCCATCAGGCCGCCGTGGTCGAAGCCGTCCGTCGTGTCGGAGAAGTAGCCGCGTGTGCGCTGCGTGTTACCGAGGCCTTGGGCGATAGAAGGCGTAAACGTTACGCCCTCGACGAGCTCGAAGCCGTGCGCGAGCTCGAGATTAACGTACGTGCCCTCGTCAGCCATGAGGTCGCGCTCGATCGCAAGAGTCGGCTCGAGCCAGTGGCCGCCGAGTGTCAGTTCGAGGTTCAGGTACTGCGTGTCGCCGATATCGTCGTCATGGTAGCGGCGTATGTACTCGTAGATATAGTTGAAATCGACGCCAAGAGTGCCTATGTCCTCGCCAAGGTCGAACTCGTGGGCCAGGCCGACAATCGCGTCGATAGTCGTGTACTTGCCGGCGCGGTTGCCGTAGCCGTCACGCCTGCCGTTCGCCTTCGTCACATCGAAAATCGACTCGACGCCGAAGTACACCCAGTCGGCAAGCGTCACCTTGGCGCTGGGAGTGAGAATTGGATCCTTCCCGTCCACAACGCCGTACGTCATGTATTTCGAATCGAACGAAAGGCCGACCTCGAACGACACGAGATTGTCCTCAGCCTCTTCTACACCCTCCGGGGCCTTTGCCTCGTCTGCCAACACGCTGCCGCAAATTGTGGCCGCGGCAATGGCCATCGTCAATTTGTTCATTCTTGTTTGCTCCTTGTCGTCCACCCTCCTTGGGTTAGACGACGCAAAGTTTACCATATCTAACCCGCCTGTGTCAATAGGGTATTTTAATTATTTTTGGTTTATCGGCAAATGGTGCGCCCGGAGGGACTCGAACCCCCACGCCGAAGCAGTGGAACCTAAATCCACCGTGTCTGCCATTTCACCACGGGCGCGTCTTGAAAATCACTTCTTTGTCAATTTTTCCTTATGGGCGAAGAATACTCTCGTCTTGGCCGCGAGCCTCTGCGCCTCGGGAAAATTGCTCTCGTTCGAATATTTCTGAAAAGCCTCCAGCGCTTCGCGCTGACGCCTGTCGAGATTCGCTGGAACCTCGAAAACGATGCGTGCGTCGAGGTCGCCGGGCGAACCGCCGCGAAGCGAGGGCACGCCTTTGCCGCGAAGTCTGAACACCTTGCCGTTTGGAGTGCCGGCGGGAATCTTCAGCTGAGCGGCTCCCTGGGGCGTCGGGACATCGACAACGCCGCCAAGCGCCGCGAGTACAGGCGAGACCGGTATGTCGACGCCAAGATCCAGCCCTTCACGCTCGAAGATGTCGCTCGGCCTCACGCCGATCAGCACATACAAGTCTCCGGGCGGGCCGCCGCGAAGGCCGCCGCCACCCTTGCCGGCTAGCCGCAGACGCGAACCGTCGTCGATACCCGCAGGTATCTTGAGAGAGATGTGCTGCGGCTGGGAAACATGCCCCGTGCCGCGGCACCGCCTGCAGGGCTTCTCTATCACCGACCCCTCGCCGCCGCACGCGGGACACGTCTGGCGTATCTGAAAAATGCCGCCGCCGCCAATCACAACGCCTCGACCGCCGCACGTGCGGCAGGTAACGCGCTGAGAGCCGGCCGCCGCGCCCGAACCGTGACAGTCGGGGCACTCCGCCGGCAAAGTTATGTCTATCGTGCGCTCGCTACCGAATACAGCCTCGTCGAAATCGACGTCGAGCCTGAAGGTCATGTCCTCGCCACGCGCCGGGCCGTTCGCGTCGCGCCGCTCGCGCTGACGCCCGCCGCCGAAGAAATCCTCGAACCCGCCGCCGCCCCGATTACCGTCAAGAATTTCGTCGACCTCGCGCAGTCCGGCTTTTACGACAACCTCACCTTCCA
>JAZQBR010000143.1:0-11297 GCA_045545855.1 Kiritimatiellia bacterium
AAGACAAAGGGCTATGACAACTCCTTGGCTCACAGAACGACATGGCTACGATCCGACTTTCCAATAGGGGGAAGCTACCCTACCCAATAGGGGAAGAGCTTTTGTTTACACCCTCGCCAAAGCCGCTCGCGCAACGCAAACATCATCGGCGCAATGATGCCGGCAAGGACTCCGGCGTTCGTGTTCATGGCCAACGCGAGGTCTCGCTTGGTCGGCTATCGAACAGTTGCCTTCAATCTGAAGAACCGCGGCTCTTCAGACTTGTCGAATGTGACAGAGCCGCTGCCGAGGCTCTTTGAACCTACGATTCTGGAGAACTTTGGGTCGAGTGCGCTCTCCACCCTGTAGGCGAACCCCGTAGTGTTAACCACCTTAGGAGTCTTGATTACAAGATTGCCGGCCGAATCGAACGATATGTCAATAAGCGGCTCGTCGCGGAATTCCCCCGGCTTGTCGAAAGCGTAGCGGAAAACGTTGGCGATGCCGTCCGGCTTGTCGCTCTGCGCCCATCCCGGGGAATAGACATCAAACACAAAGAGCGCAAGCACTCCGGCAGTGTACGTCTTGGCACGCTTTGTAAACCGCCAGCCGCCCGGCTCGCCATACGCATACACCCATGCGTTCCCATCCCCGTCCTCGGTGGAAGTCCAGACCACGGAGTTGCCGAACTTTTCGTCGAGCGCGCCGGGGCTGAACAGCATTCCGTCATAGAGATCCTCCGTGTAGGTCGAGCCGCCGCATCCGGAGAAAAACCGTTTCAGTTCATCGGCGGACGGAAGCCGCAGGACGGCTTTGGCACCGGCCAACGCTCCTTGCCATGTCTTGATTTGCGAAAATGCCGCCGCCCAGGTCTTGCCGTACGCCTCATATTCAGTTGACAACGCGAACACCTTTTTGGCAGAGCCATCGGAATAGCCAAACCAACCGCTGACCGAGACGCCATCGGCAATCGCTATCGAAGTTTGCGAGCCGAAATGGACCTCATCCAGTTTCACCCCGGCGGAAGACACCGTGAAACCGTGTTTTTCCGCCCAGACTTCATAAGAAATGCTGGAGGCGTCGCCTATGAACGTGGCTCGAACGACATCTTTGAACTTGGCCTCGTAGTCCGCGATATGGCTGTTGTCCACATGTATGAATGTCTCACTATTGGACTTGAAGTCCCGGGTGGCATCCGCCCACGACAGATTTGCGGGATCGGGGCGGCAGTATACGTCCGTGATGCCGTCGCAACTCATGAACACATCCGAGCCGATGCTTGCAACCGTGCCTGGAAGCGTAAGAGTCGTCAGCGCACTGCACTGGTAAAACGCCGCATTTCCGATGGAGACAAGATTTTGCGGGACCGCGAAATCTCTTAGTGAGCTGCACCGATAGAACGCTCCCTCGCCGATATTCGTCACGCTGTTCGCTATTGATACGCCCGACAGAGCAGAGCACTCGTAGAACGCGCAGTCGCCAACGTTCTCCACCCCGCTTTCGATGACGACATTGGTAATGGATGCCTTGAACTTCTCATGCCACGGCGCCCATTCTGGAGAAAAATAGTCGGCCATCGCGCCGTTGCCGGAGATGGTGAGCGTCTGCGTATCGACATCAAACTCCCAGCGGCAGTCACCGGTGCGACCAGCCGTATCGGATGGAAGGCTGAACTCTAGGCACAGGCGCACGCAGGCTGTTTCTGTCTTTTCCTTGTTGGCAAATATAGCGCTCTCGGTGCTGTGTGTGAAATCGCAAATGCGCGCCTCGGCTGCTGTTGCCTCGTCGCAGGTCCAGTACTGTTTATGCAGCATATCGCCGGCGTCGCAATTGGTTAGACAAGTTTGAAAATCTTCGTAGTAATAACTCTCCCCCTCAAGATATCCACCGAATGCATGGAATATCGCAACCAATTCATCCGCACTCGGCAGACGCCATGAGCCGAACCCGGCCGGGCGCGCCCTCGCCCAACTCATCGCCGACGCTTTCGCGTCATCCCAGGTGCAAGGGCCGTCAGCATCGCCAACGGCAATTGCGAGACCGAACGATTCCGCGCTGTTGATGTAGGCGATCATCGCGTAGGCGGCGGTTTCGGCTTCTGCAGCTTCGGCAACAGAGGCATAGACAAGCCCGTCTGCACCGATAATCTTGCCTATGTCGCTATCTGTCACGGCGACCGTGTCGGCCGCCATTGCGCCGAAATGCGAAAGCGCGGCGCCAAGCGCGGCCAGTGACGCAATTGTCAATCTCTTTCTTTTCATGTTTTTACGATTCTCTCCAAAGTTCTCCGTCGTGTGTATTAGAGAGTTGGCTCACAAAGCATATTTTAGTTCCCTTCCTCACGCTATGTCCAGCTTCGCTATTAGATCATTCGCCCATACTATGGCCTCGTCTACCGTAGGCAGAACGTCAAGGTCGCGCTTCTGCTCTGCGTATGTCTGCTCCCACATCTCCCCCTTGGCCACCTTTGGCGGCCAGGCATGAACCTTTCGGTACTTGAAAAGTTTTCGACATAAAGCTGCCGTTCGGCCAAGATCTATATCGCCGTTTGACATTATAAGCTGGAGGTCTATCAGGTCGTGCGCCCGTTTACTGGACGGCGCACTTGCGCCGTGCAGCTTCTGGGCTATCTGGTACTCAAGGCGCATCGCCGGGATTGGAGAAGGCTTCGGAAGCGCAAGAAATGCAAACAGATCAAGGAGTTCAGCGGGCAATTCGACCATATCGCACTCGTCCGCATCCCCAATCTCGTTGTGCCCCACCTCAAGCTGAACGGTGTACCAAGGGACGCCGAGATACCTCAGCTTGACATCGCATGGCTGCATTACATAGTCGAAAGGAATGCCACGGGGCTTTGCTGGCGCAAGCACTCTGACCTCGCCCGAAAAGCCATTCCATCCAGCAGCAAGTCGCTCATTCAGCAGTTTCAAGAACGCATCCAAATCCGTCTTCCAGGCTGTGTCGAGATCCATCGTCACCCTGGTGAGTTTCTCTCCGTAGCGGAATCTGAGTCCGCTTCCGCCTTTGACGACACCTTCGCCTATCATCTGGGCCACGATGGCGTTTGCCATCTGCCCCCTCAAGTCGTTAGCCCGTGCGAAATCCCCCGCAAACCGTTGCAGAGCGCGGTCAAGATTGGATTTGGAATTTGGCGCATTCTTCATCGGTAAGTAGTCCTTTCTCGTTGGCGGCAACGGCGGCGTCCGCAATCCTGTCTAGTTCGACCGCGCCATCCGCCCTTGCGGATTCAAGCGCATCGGCCAACCTTTGGCACTTTATGCCTTCGTACCCTTCATATTCCACAGTGTCGCATCGCGTGTTGTCCCGGACGCGGAAGCCTCGCGGAAGCTGACGCCTCACTCGCTTAGGAGTGCCGACATAGAACGCCGTCGGGTTTGCTGGCGTAAGATGTAGCATATACAATACGGATGCACCCCTCAGATAGGCATCCTCACCCACGACTGCATTGGCGAATGCATACACGTCGTTCTGTCCAGGGACATGGTGCTGAACCTGATAGACACCATGGCCGAGTCGCGTCAGACGCCCGCTTTGCACCATCGCAGACATGCTCTGCTTGGAAATGCCTAGCTCCCTCGCTTTTGCGGCGGTTATTATGCCATAGTGGTCTTCAGCCACCGGCCAAATCTGTTCATATGCTGTCATGTCAGAAGAACAGGATTTATCTTACCTTTTGCCAATGGCGGGTATTATAACACGAATTGCGTCCAAAAATCAACCCCCAAAATGCCAAAAGTAAAGGAACTCTTTTACCTTTTGGCATAGTGCCAAGTCTAGCCTGCCAAAGGTTGACCATTTTTGCCATACTTTTGGCCACCATGTACCATCTTGCAGCGCTTTACACATAAGTTTGGAAAAAACATTAAGCAAGGATGGTTGCGCAACGCAAGACGGACGAGGCGGTTCGATTCTGCCCTGAAAATCGGGAGATAAATTTCGAAACGGAGCCCCCAGCACAAAATCCCAAGGTATAAAATTCGGCAGCAAACCCCTGAAAACACAATGTCCGCGCATCATCTGCGCGGACTGCCCGGTTCGGTTTTGCCAAACCGTACATTTGGTGGCCCAGCCACCGAGTTTTCATTGACAGTTCTCTTTCCCGAACATTACCGATTTTAGATCTTTACGGCTTTGTTTGATATGATATCAAAAATTTGACGCCGTGTGTAGTAGAGAACTTTCACCTTCAACCTCCAGTCAGTTGTTCAAACGCATGTAGCGTCTTGGTAAGGTTTTGACCAAGAAATGTCTTCGCTTTCACGCGGATGTCATCGGGTACGCCGTAGTATGCCCCAGCCACTGCACCGCAGATTGCGCCGATGGTATCGGAATCCCCGCCAATCGAGATTGCGTTGCGAATCGCATCCTCAAAGGACGTGGACTCGAAGAACGCCTCCAGCGCCTGCGGTACGGAACCTTGACATGAGACATCGAACTTGTAGCTATCGCGAATCTCATCAAGGGAGAAATTAAGCCGATAGTAGTTGCTAACAACAACTTTCCTGATATCAGCCATCGACTTGTCAGAGCGCGCAAGGAATGTCGCAACCGCCGTCGCTTCCGCCCCCCTTATCCCTTCTGGGTGGTTGTGCGTTACCTCGGTAACGGCACGGGACATGGCTTTCACCTCATCAAGCGTCCGCCCAGCCCATCCACAGGCACTGACACGCATTGCCGCACCATTGCCCCAGCTATTATAGGGACGTGGGGTCTTGTCTTGCAACCACGCCATGAACGAACCGCCATACCCCGCATTTGGATACCGTCGCCCAAATGCCTGCATGCTCTTGATAGCGCATGACGAGAGTGCGCCATACGAGTTATCGCCGCCCCCACGCCAAGTCATAATAGCGTCGGCAATCGCCAGCGTCATCACGGTGTCATCAGTGAAGCAGCATGGCTCCGCCCCCTCGTGCTGCCCCACCAGCAACGTGAATTCCTTTGACTTGCAATTGAGCCATTCAAAGCGCGTGCCGGCGATGTCACCTACTATCGCGCCTATCAGAGGTGTCCTGTTCATGGGATCTCCTTTAGAAGAGTGTCCAAATCTTCGGAAGGCTTAAGCGCATACTGCTCCAGCCAGTCGGCGAACGCCCCTGCGCCCATTTCTCGCGCAGCATCCACATCCCCACGAGACCATACATATTCGATCCCATACTCCGGCAACAACTCTGGCACCAACTTGTCCATGTCAACATACTGGAGGCAGCGGGAGTCGTTGTTGATGCAATAAAGCACATCAAGCGGATGCAAATCCTTGGGGCATTGCGGATGCCCAAGCAGGAGTGGACGCATCATAAAAAGCTCCGCCCAATCGAATTCGTTAAACGACGAACAATCGAGATTCTCCGAAATCTCATTGTCGAGATCTCCCACCCACATGAGCATTTGATAAGCGATTTCGCGACCGGCCTTGTGCCACGAGGCGAGCGGATAGTATCGCGCCACATCATAGAACGCATTTGCGAACGGAGAACCTCCTGGATTCCCGTACTTCGCCTTGTTGCGCCTCATCTCGCGCCAGAGGGTCTTCAAGTCATCCTTTTTCGCTTCATCGCTGATCACGGGAGGCATAGAACCGACAAGCCTGTCGAAAAGCTCCTCTGGCGTCCGCCCCGAAACCAATGTCTGCGCAGCGGAACCTGACGAGAAACCTGCATTTCGCGTCTGGATGATGAAATCAAGAAGCGGATCGTAGTAGCCGTTTACATTCAAGACACCGACGGGCTTCTTGTGCCCGCCATTCTTGACCCGGCGCAGCGCCAAGGCGTCGAACAGCTCGTCAAGCGTCCCGAGCCCACCGGGAAGCGCCACAAGAGCATCGGCGCGTTCGATCATCTCCCTCTTGCGCTCTGCCAACGAATGCGTCACGACAAGCTCCGTAAGCCTCGGATGCGCGAGCGACATCGGAAGGTTCGTTGTGAACACCCCCATGACCTTGCCGCCGACAGCGAGGGCGGCATCCGCAACCGTTTTCATCGTCCCGACATTGGAGGCGCCGAACACAAGCGTCATGCCGTGGGCGGCGATGAATTTCGCCAGCCCGACTGCCGCCTCCTCGTATGCCTCATCCATCGGGGTTCTGGAACCGCAATAGACGGCCACGCTCTTTATCCGCTCGTAGTTCTTGCTCATAACCAATTTACGCTTTCTGTTTATTTGTTGCCTCTGGCACAAAGTCCGCAATGTCACCAATATTGCACTGCATGGCGTTGCATATCTTGACGAGGATAGATGTATTCACGTCCTCTCCCTTGGAGAGTTTCGCAAGGGTAGTTGTGGATATATCGGCGGCAAGACGCATCTGTGTGCGCGTCATGCCCCGATCAATGAGCAGTTTCCAGAGCTTATTGTAGCAAAGTGCCATTGATTGCCTCTATTTCAGATGAAACATGGCGTATATTATATCATTTTCTTGTCAGCGATGTCAAATAATCAGTTCGTGATTACTGACGAATTATCATCGTGAATAAATTGCGGGGGGATGGTCTTGCTATGTTCTACTCCATACTTTCTACAAACTCCTCATCTTCGTCAATTATGTGCAAGGCTATCAAATCTTCCCGGCCATATACACCCTCGCGGATGATTTTCTGCCTCCACGCCTCGGCACTATCCCTCTCCTTCGGATCATCACTGAGGAGCAGTTCGTTATACCAGTCCGCCCAGAAGATCCTTGCCTCAAACTCTTCTGCGAGGAATTTCAAGACCTTGAGCGCTTCGGCTTGCAGGACGGGGTCATCATCATGTTGATAGCGGTAGTAGAACGCTTCCGCCGCCAGCCGATCCCTGTCTGCGAGCGCCAGCAGTCGGTCGTGTGGCATCATCTCGTAGTCATCTTCGTCGTAGTCCATAGCCATATCCTCCTACAGCCCTGACAGTCCCGCGCCAATGCCCATCAAGACGCCGGAAAGAACCTGCCCAGCGGTGTCTAGGTTGCTTGCGCATCCAGCGCAGACCAACAGCACAAAGACGAGCATTGCGACAAAGGCATTGTTCAGCTTTTTCATGGCGTCACTCTCCTTTCAGCAGTTCCTGCACTTTGACGATTTCTTCGTCGGACAGACGCTTGAACGAATGAGGAACATAGTCCTCCCCGAACACAGAAGCGACTGACTTGTCAACAGACAGAGGCCGAGGATTCAGAATCTCAAACGCTACCGCCTGCGGCTCGTTCTCATAGTAGCCCGTGAGAAAAGCGTCGCGCTTCGCACCATCTGCCTTGCATGTCCGTTCCCATACCTCTTCGGGCGTACCGGTGATGATTTTGCCGACTTCAAACACGGCCAGCAGGACAGCGGGCTCATCTGAACTGCACAGCACCATTTCGCATCCCGGCTCAATCCAGTCTGGACAACGTTTGCGGTATTCGTATGTCTTCTCCCCTGACAGTATCTTGTCGCAATACTTTTGATGGATCTTCAGGAGACAGGTTGGCCTTGGTCTGTCGGCAGCTTCTTCCTTTGTGGCCTTCTTCTTCTCAAGTTCCTGCTCGGCTCTGAGTATGCCGTTTCGCTTCAGTCTAATCCTCTTCAAAGTGTCTTCCATATCGACGATACCGTCTCCAACCATCTCCTTGATGTACATCATCCAGCTTAGAATCGCATCAACTTCGTCGAAGTCTTCATAGTCACTCAGAACGACATCATCTCTCACCCAGCTGAATTTCTGGACTTCCCAAAACATCTCCGGGCAGTCGCCTGGTAGATGGCAATCGCAGTACCAGCCTCGGCCAAACTTGATCTGCGGGAAACCGCTTCTCTTGTCATACGAAAGCAAGGCGTTCGCAAGATCGACCTTGCGATTTCGCTTTGCTGCATACGACCATAGCTTCTGCAGGAAGTCCAGCGGAGGATCAGCATGCGGCATCATCTGAATCACACGACGCATCGCAATCGGATTCTCGATGAAGTACGCGCAGATGGCCTCTTCGGCATCCGACAACGGAACTATTGCATTTCTGTCTTCCATAGTTTTGTCTCCTTTCACTTGAAAGCTTCAAGATCTTCCCATTTGATAAACACAGACGGCGTACCATAGCATCCCGGAAGGATCGAATACGCTCCCCACGTCCACTTTACGCCCTCCTTGGACACCAGCATATACGCTTCTTCGAGGTCAAGAGGATATTTGGATCGCTCCTTCGCTTCATCAACATCCCGCAGTTCCTTGTAAAGCCGCTTCATGACAAACGTCGACAGCTTCTTCAACTTGCCAGGCGCAAAAAAGTCTTTCAGCCCCAGTTCAATGCCATCTGGCAGACTGTACACCTTTGAGCAGTATTTTGAATGGCATCCATTCCCGCCGTCATTGTCGTATCCATCGACCCAGACGCAGAGAACCGGACGCTCGTACCACTTGGGATTCTCCTTGGCCGCAAGACCAAACGGCATTTCAATATGCTGATCTACGTCATAAGACCATTGGCTGCAGCAATGCCACCCACTGTCATTCTTGGTTTCCGGCAACTCGCATTTATAGCAAGACTGCGCATACGCCTTGATTTCAGCAAGCCCCGATTCAAGCGACTTGGTTGTAACGCGTCCGTCATCTTTTGCCGGGAGCCGTCCCGCTTCATACGACAGTACTCCACAACACAATGTTGCCCAGTCGGCAGGCTGCAGGCCGAAACCTTCCAGATCCCTGTCTTCACATTCTTTTGCCCATAATTCCTTGTTGAGCTTTTCAAGCGTCTCCTAAGTTTCGCCAAGTGCCTCCGGGCTAACATAAGGACATGGCATTGGCACAAGTACGAAATTCATCCAAAGGATTGCTTTCCGCACCTTTGCGAGCGCATCCTTTGTCAGGCCAGAACGCTCCTCCGGCCATTCGATGTGTACTTTGACGGACACATCAGATCCACGGCTCCCCGTATGATCCAGACCATATTTTCTGACATCCGACATCTTATGCGCTGGGCCTTTGCCCTTGAACTCATACGAGTACACAGAATACCGCCCCTTATGCCGTTCGGCAGGCTCGAAGCTTTCCGTGATTTGCTGCCCAACCTTGTCATTCGGGTTAGCGTATGGGTCTTTATAGAGGTCGTCTGGTCCCTCAGAATCCTGTCTATCTTGCTGGTCAACAGAATCTAAGTTCTCCACAAACTGCTGATCGACCGCCTCTTCCAGGTTGGTGCATAGGGCTTGATACTCTTCATCCTGTTCTCGCGAACACGCAGGACACAACAGCAGAATCGCACAGGAGCAAATCCTGCCCGTCCAAACCTTTAGCAACTTTTCTCCTTTCATTGTTACCTCCGTATCTTTTGTTGTTTCAGGAATCAATCTTCTTGCAGAAGTTTCTCGGTAAACTCCTCAATCTCGTCTATGAGCTCCTGCTCCTTGCGCTTCCAGTATGCTTTCGCCCTTTTGATGCCTTTTTCAAGCTCAAGGGCAGCGCCGGCATGCCCTTGGTTGGCAGCCTTCCAATACCATTCCTCGGCAATCTTCTTGTTCTTCTCCACGCCCCTGCCTTTTGCATACATCTGCCCAATGATGAATTGCGCCTCCGCATCCCCCGTCGGATTTTCAGCACTAAGCAGCGACATCGCCTCTTTGTAGAGACCTTGGCTATATGCAGCCTTGCCTAGGCGAAGGTACTCCTGCTTCTCCGAGTAGAAGACCTTCGCAAACTTGATCAGCTGGCGTTCGGTCATGCACAGTATGTTGCGCGACTCGTACATGGTCTTGTCAATCCGCCGGCCATGATTAACGATGAATATCATGACATTTTCGGAATGCGGCTCTTCCTTGACAAGGAACTCCTTTGCCTTTTCCAAATTGAGCGCCGCCGCATCCACATCGGTTTCCGAGTCAATCTGCCAGATCAGCATGCACCCCGTGTCAGTGCCAACGGCAAACTGCGCAAAACCGTCGCCAAGTTTGCAATGCGGGAACAGCCCGATGCCGGGCATGTTCTTTTTTATCGCCTCGAACCAGCCAGGCTGATCAGACGACGAATTCTCTTCTGGGACCAGATCATGCTTTTGATCTTTCATTTTTTTGCCTCCTTGTGTATTCAAATCGTTTCTCACAGCTTCCTTTCGTCGCATA
Organism: Kiritimatiellia bacterium; assembly: GCA_045545855.1. Classification (GTDB taxonomy): domain Bacteria; phylum Verrucomicrobiota; class Kiritimatiellia; order RFP12; family UBA1067; genus UBA1067. The sequence goes on from JAZQBR010000143.1 coordinate 10,056, forward strand.
TCACCTCCCACGCGGCGTTGATGCGACTCATCATTTCACACGCCTCGGACACCTGCCGATCAGAGTATCCCCGCGCCCGCAGCATGTCGGGGTGGTGGCGTTTCGCCGCCTCTCGATAGGCGCGGCGCAAAACGTCATTTGGATCGGAACTACGGCAACCAAGAAGCTCGTATGCCTCCTGCAGCGCGGTCTTTGGCGGTGGCGGCGGCTGTCGGCGCTGCTCCGACCGCGCTCCTTGCTCTGACTTTTTCTGCCGCTGCGAGGGCTTGCGCCCCTTGCGCGATCCACCATCCCGGCGCGGCTCGTCATCCTCAACCTCGCGGAACGTCGCGCTGCGTCGGCGGTAGAAGATCACAAAGTAGTTTGGCGGAAGTCCAAGCGGGACGCACAAGTCGCGCAGCGCGTACTTGTGCGACGGCTTAAGTACGCCCTTGGCGCAGGCTATGTCCCAAAGAAGTTCATAAAGCGCAAGGCAATCCTCCGGATTGGCCCACTCTCTCTCGAACTCGGCGGCAAGGTCACGAAGCGGCGTCCGCCCGTTCTTCGCGGAATTAAACACGGAAGCGCAGAACTTGCGCCGAGCCGTCGCGCGCGGAAAGCGCGCGAACGCGCCTTCCGCCGCATGCGCCTCCCAGGCATCGACCTTACCGTCGATCTTTGCCACCCTCGCCAGGATGCCAAATAGTCGGCGGAGGAACATGTCCTCCCGATGCCTGATGCGCTTGTTTATGTTATCGTTCTTCACAACCCCTCCCGCTCAACACGATTACGGTTTCTTTACCCCATAGCCCAGTCTTTTTACCACCTCTGAGAACACCATAGCCGGCCTTCCACCGCCCTGGTGGATGTACGGGACGCCATCAACGCGTTTCGTCTCGTAGCAGACGACAAGCACATACTTGGGCGCGTCGGCGGGAAAGAATCCGGCGAAGCTTGCTGTGTATCTGTCAAAGTAGTACTCATAGGAGTCAGGCTTCATCCTTTGCGCCGTTGACGTCTTGCCCGCAATCCTCACCCCCTCGACCGCCGCACGACGCCCTGTCGCGCGCTGCGGTACAAGGCTCTTCGCGATGTCTGGCGGATCTTCGTCATTGAGTCCGTCAACGCCCTTGAGATCGTCTGCCTTAACCGCTCCTTCGAGAATTCCGCACGCGCTGTCCGCAGCCGCGCGTGAAACAGCCCGCACCTTGTTCGTCGAGGCGACGTACTCGTACAGCACCAAGTCGGATCGTAGCCATGTCG
>JAZQBR010000144.1:0-5748 GCA_045545855.1 Kiritimatiellia bacterium
CCCGAACAATGGAGACGCGGCATCTTGCCGCGTTGAGTGGGAGTGGCAAAGCGGCTGGAAGCCGCGTCTCCAAAGGGTAGGGGGCGACCGGGCTGCCCGCCCATCCCCCTCGGTAGGGGCCGACCACCGGTATCCCCCAGCCGACAGGCCGTCCGCGAGATTCGCCCGCGCCGCAGGCGTCGGGTTGGCCGAGGCCGAAGGCAGAGCCGCGAAGAATATCCACCGACCGTAGGTCGCTGCCGAAGGCAGTCGCTAGAGTGGTGTCGCAAGAGCCCGCGCGGCATCGCGCACTTCATAAAGCAAGCGGCGCATCCAAACGTAGGATGCGCCGTTTACTGGAATCTATTATCTTCGAATTGCTACTGGTTCACACGGACGCGCATGAAGAACGTGCCACTATCTCCTTTGGCGGCATCTTTAGGCTTGGCAGTGAACGTCGCCTTGCCATCCTTGGGCGTTCCAATCTCGAAATCGACGTTTTCAGACGAGAAAGCCGATTCCTCCAGTCTTGCCGCGCCCTCAATACCCAGAACCTTCTTCAAGTTTTCTTTAAGTGTTTCCACCGCAACCATACCGCAGCCGATGTTCACGTTATCAATCGCCACCTCGAACGCGAAGGTAGGGCGCGATGACCCCATCGCGCCGCTATCCACATCCACCGCCTCGAACGCAACAATCCGCACATCGTTTGACGTAATCTCCTTGCCGATGAGCGCATTCGCTCCAAGCGCGAAAGACAGCCATGCCTTATCCGATTCCTTTACCATCTGCGCAGTCGTCGTGCCGTTGGTCACCGACAACGCCCATGTGCGATAGGCGGCGTATTGCGCCGCGTTCGTTATGTTCGCCGCAACATTCGCATCCGCCGTTCCCGTCAGTGCCGCCGCCACATCGTCGTCGGACGCAACCGGCGGAATCGGATCTGGCATATCTACCGGAGTCCATGTCACTTCGTCCAGCCACGCGCAGTCCTCGCCGGATTTTGTATCCGCCCAATCGTCCTTCCGATATTCCCATCTCAATGTATGCGTCCCGTTCCCTACGACATCAAACGCCACATTGGTCCAGCCAATCTCACCGCCCATCCAAGCCTGTTCGATATTGTCAATCGAGAAGGATACGTAATCTATCTTGAAAGTGCGGTATGCCTCGCTCGAAACCTTCCACCAGAAGCCTATTCGTCCTGTGCCCTCGACCTCCGCCTCAAGAGTCGAAACCTCGCCGTCGCCGATTGCACCGCTGCGCAGGGATGCAATTCCGTCATGGCTAATTGCCTTGTCGCCTTGCCATTGCAGATTCCCACTAGACGAAAACTCCAGCGTCGGGGAGTTCACATAGTCGCCCAACGATTTGAGTCTCGGTGTCCAGACTGCCGCCGTTATCCAGCCGCAATCCTCGCCATCGGAACCTTCCTCGTCCTTGGAGTAGGTCCACGTAAGCGTGTGCGCCCCAGACGTTTCGACCTCGAACTCAACATAAGCCCAATCCTTTTCGCCGTTTATCCAGGGTTCCTGCGCCACTCCGTCTATCGCGAACTCCAGATTGTCCAACTTCCAGTCTCTGAACGACTCGCAACTCACCTTCCACCAGAACCCGATCTTCCCCGCCCCATAGACATTCGCAATAAGGACGCTCTTTAGGTTGTTGGTTATGCTTCCGCTCCGCCAGACAGTCGCGTAGCGCAAGGTTTCGCCGTCCTTCTCGACAGTAACGCCCTCGTATCGCAGCTCCCACTTCGCGTCGCCGCTGAAATGGAAGTCCAGGTTCGATGGATCGGGCAGCACATCGCTCTCCTTCCATACGGCAAACAACTCAATCCATCCGTCGGCAACAGCGGTCAAATTCGTCACCGACTCGCAGTCAGCGTACACCACGGCATCCGTCTCTTCCTCATGCCCGACAGCATCGACGGCGTTTGTGGCCCAGCCGATGAACTCATACCCCGAGCGCGCAAAGAGGTTCTTGCGCAATTCCTGTTCAACCCCGTACACAAAGCCCTGCTCATCCATGTCGCCGTCGCCGCCGTTTGCATTGTACCGGACCGAGTAGAGGTTCGCTGTCCACTGCGCCACAAGCGTGTGGTCGGCTTTTTCGTTTATTTCGGTCTCCGGCTCTATCTTGTAGCCGTTGTATAGCCAACCGCCGAAGGCGTAGCCGCTCTTGACGGGAACAGGCAGCACGCCATACACGGACTCCTCGACATAAGTAATGAAATCGTTGACCACGGTTCCGCCGTTTGGATCGAGGAATACCCAATGCCCTTTGATCCAGTGCGCGTAAAGGTGGGTGTACACCCCTTCTATGAATATCGTATCTGCCGTTACAGGCAATCCGCCAACAGGCTGAGTCCACCAGCCGGCGAAACGATACCCTGTCTGCACAGGCTCAGGCGGCAGCATTATCAGCCTTTCGGAGTACTGGTACGTGTCCTGCACCCCAAGCGTTCCACCATTCGCATCAAATTGGCAAAGGTACGTCGGCACATCCCACCATGCTATGGAGCGGCGGCTGCCGCCTTCAAGCGGCCATGCCTGCGGAAGCGAGTGCGAACCGGGCGTACCATCCCAGCCTGTCGAACCCTGCTCGACGTATGTCACAAGCGCGTTTGTGACATCGCCGTCGCCGTAGTCGATAGTCTTGTCTGGCGTGTCCTTGTACAGCAGTCGTCCGTCGTTCGCAAGAGCGGGACAGTCCCCCAGGAAATGGACATCCTGCAACGAACTGAAACCGCTGAAGAGGCCATCGACTATCTCGCCGTCACCCTCCTTGACAGTCGCCTCCCTTATGCTGTGGTAGTTGGAGAATATTTCGCTCGCCTTTCTCACGTCGCCGCGAAGTCCTACACGGATCATGGAGCTGTCGCCGCCGAACGCATTTACACCTATATTCGTCACTGTCGAAGGAATATCCACCTCGCTAATCCGCCAGTCGCCGAAAAACGCCTCTTCGCCAAGCGATTCAACACCGTATTCTATCTGCGCCGCCGTGAAACCTGTGCAGTTCTTAAACGCCCTGTCGCCCACACATTTCACGCTTCCCGGCACTATTACATTGCCTAAGTAGGAACATCCCATGAATGCCTCGTCGCCGATTTCCTCAAGACTCGGCGGGAGCGTCATCCTTTGAAGTTCGGTGCAATGCTTGAACGCATTCGTCCCTATTGTCGTCAAAACAGACTCGGCGGTGAAGTTCAATTCTTCAAGCGCCTTACAGCCCTCAAGCGCACTATCTACTACGCGCTTTACGGAATCAAGTTCCGGTATCTCGCGTGGGCAAGCGCCCTTGTATCCCATCAGCACGCCCTGCACAACCCAATAGCCGTCGGGCTGGCATTCGAAGAGCCGCCCGACCGTCCGAAGATCGTTGTCACCCAGTTCGGTTTCGGTCGAAAGGAATGTCAGCGATTCAAGGGCATCGCAGCCGTCGAAGAAACCTGCAGGAAGGCGCTCGACCTCTGCGCCAATGACTATGTTCGTTATCCTGAAGTAGTCATCAGGATAAAGCTCCTTTACTGAAGACGCCGCAGAATCCACCGTCACGTCCCACACCTTCCATTGCGCGACATATTCCACATCATGGGCCGGAACCCTTGCGTCAGGGCTTGGCAACCAACCCTCAAATGTACAGCCAACCCTTGAAACGGCAGGTGGCACAATCTCTGAATCGTAATCCTGCATTGCGCTTAAGCCGCCCACGCCTCCATTCGCATCGAATGTAACTGCATATCGGTTGATCTCCCATTGCGCAGTATATGTTACATCTTCATCCGGCACCGTCGATGCGATCGCCTTGTCCCAGCCCTTGAATGTCCAGCCAATGCGCGAGACATCAGGCGCGACAATCACAGTGCCGTAATCCATCGTTTCGCTACATCCACCCTCACCGCCGTTGGCGTCAAACGTTACGGTGTGCCTGTTTACCGTCCATTGCGCAACATAAGTGACATCGTGTGCAGGGACAGACGAATCCATCTGCGGCGACCAGCCCGCAAAAGTATAGCCGATGCGCGAAACACTTGGCGCAACTATCGGCGAATTGTAATCTTGTTCACGGCTCGTCCCGCCCACGCCTCCATTCGCATCGAATGTAACTGCATATCGGTTGATCTCCCACTGTGCAGTATATGTGACATCTTCATCAGGCATCGTCGATGCAATCTCCTTGTCCCAGCCCTTGAATGTCCAGCCGATACGCGAGACATCAGGTGCGACAATCGCAGCGCCGTAGTCCATCGTTTCGATCCATCCACCTTCGCCGCCGTTGGCATCAAACGTTACGGTGTGCCTGTTTACCGTCCATTGCGCAACATAAGTGACATCGTGTGCAGGAACAAACGAATCCATCTGCGGCAACCAGCCCGCAAAAGTATAGCCGATGCGCGAAACACTTGGCGCAACTATCGGCGAATTGTAATCTTGTTCGCGGCTCGTCCCGCCTTCGCCACCGTTCGCGTCAAATGTCACATAATACTGGTTGATCTGCCACTGCGCCGTGTATGTGACATCTTCATCAGGCATAGTCGCAGCAACTTCCTTGTCCCAACCCTTAAAGGTGTAACCAGTTCGCGTAACCGTAGGGACGACAATAGCAGTCCCATAATCACGCACTTCGCTTGTACCACCCATTCCACCATTGGCATCAAATATGATGGTGTGTCTGTTTGCTATCCATTTTGCAACATATATCGTGTCGGCGACATGGAGCACTGTCGCAAATTCAGGATTCCATCCGGCAAATGCATACCCCTCGCGCGAGACCACATCCGGCGGCACAACATCGTCACCAAAAGAATACACCCTGCTAAACCCACCTTCACCCCCATTTGCATCAAATGTAACCGTAAATATCGGCGAATATCTAACAATCGTCGCTGATGTCCCATAAAAGGAAGTTGATCCACTGAAATCTAGAGGCACATAAATCGTCTCTAATGAACTGCATCCACTAAACGCACCAGTCTCTATGCTCGTCACGCTGTCGGGTATCGTCACGCTCGTAAGCCCACTGCAACCCCTGAACGCCCCACCCCCGATGCTCGTCACGCTGTCGGGTATCGTCACGCTCGTAAGTCCGCTGCAGTTGTAGAATGCGCCATAGCCAATGGCAGTCTCGTCGGTTATCGTCACGGTTTTCAAGGCTTCCGGAATATAACAATACACGCAATTACCGGAGCCAGAAGAATAATACTGAGTCGTCGTACCAGCACTCAAAAAGGAACTGGTAGTATATCCAAAGATATAGCCAAACACCGAATCCGACGAGCCCGAATTGCCGCGCTTGGAACCGACAAATGGCAATGTAATGCTCGTAAGCCCGCTGCAATTGCGGAACGCAGAATACCCGATATTCGTCACGCTGTCAGGTATCGTCACGCTCGTAAGACCGCTGCAACGGTCGAACGCATAATCCCCGATGCTCGTAACAGAGTCAGGTATCGTCACGCTCGTAAGACCGCTACAACCGAAGAACGCATAAGACCCGATGCTCGTCACGCTATCGGGTATCGTTATGCTTGTCAGCCCGCTACAACCGTAGAACGCATTATCCCCGACGCTTGTAACGCTGTCTGGGATCGTCACGCTCGTAAGCCCGCTGCAGCACTCGAACGCAAGAGACCCGATGCTCGTCACGCCGTCGGGTATCGTCACGCTCGTAAGCCCGCTGCAGTTGTAGAATGCGCCATAGCCAATGGCAGTCTCGTCGGTTATCGTCACGGTTTTCAAGGCTTCCAAGTCGGATCGTAGCCAT
>JAZQBR010000145.1:0-8373 GCA_045545855.1 Kiritimatiellia bacterium
CGAATATATCTCACGCCAAGTTCGCAAAGTACGCGAAGTTTCGTTTTTAGGGTTGCTTTGCGAACTTAGCGTACTTTGCGTGAAACAAGTAAGTAGGTTTTGCAACTGGATCAAGGTGATTGAAATGGGAAACGACGACAAAGAACTTGTACAGAAACTGTTCGACGAGGTTTCGGCGCGTCCAAGATCGTCAAGAGCTGACATGAAAATTTTTTAAAATACCCCCTTGCGCGGCAGGGGGCAATATGATATACTATCCGCGTTTTCGATTGCTGCGCCTGTAGCTCAACTGGATAGAGCATCAGACTACGAATCTGAGGGTTGTAGGTTCGACTCCTGTCAGGCGCGCCATTTCGAGAACCCAGATTGCGGGGTGGAGCAGCCTGGTAGCTCGTCAGGCTCATAACCTGAAGGTCGTTGGTTCAAATCCAGCCCCCGCTACCAAAAATCGTGAAGAACTGGCTCACGACACGTCGGGGCGTAGCGCAGTCTGGTAGCGCGTTTGCTTGGGGTGCAAAAGGTCACGAGTTCAAATCTCGTCGCTCCGACCATTCTTCGCCTCTCCGACGGACGCGAGAAAGTTTGGATTGGCGATTGAAAGTTCAGGGGTAAATATGGTATAATATTCCTCGCGAACACACGCAAGGTGGGATGGCCGAGCGGTTAGGTTACGGACTGCAAATCCGTCTACAGCGGTTCAACTCCGCTTCCCACCTCCATTTTTCTACTATGATAGCCATTTGGGGATTAATTATCGGTGCGCCGCTACTCGCCTTTGGCGGGGCGCTCGCGTTTTCACCATCTGCGGCACGCCGCTTCACTATGTGGTTTCGTTCGTCTCGCGCGGCAGCCGGGGTTTTGATGGTCGTCGCCTGGTTCTGGACGGCCTACGAGTGTGACATAATAGGCATCGCGTTCTTCGACATGTTGCTGAAGCGCTTCCCCGGCGAGGTGTGGCTTCTCGCCGCCGTGTTTGCATACCTTACCTATATATGGATGCCGAAGAATCTGCCGGTCAGGGCGCTTACCGGCATATTGATGCTTCTGCCGGCCGAGCTGTTCAAGACGACCCATGCGTTCCGTCCCCCGGTCGGCACTTGGTTCGCAGCTGTGGATTTGTTTGTTTACGTGGCGTATGCCGGCGCTGTTGTCGGGATGTACGGCATGTTCTACCCGTGGCGGCTCGAGAAGGGGTTTGACATCGTCGCGCGCAGCGACCTGCGCGCGCGCGCGCTGGGCGGCGTCTTGGCGGCTGCGGGAGCTTCTCTTGCCGCCGTCGGGTTCGCGCTCTGGAGCTGAGCCATGAAGGAGGTCTTTTCGGCGCTATTCACTGTTGGCGGGGGCCTTGGAATATTTCTGCTTGGTTTGAAGCATCTTTCAGAGGGTCTTCAGGCCGTCTGCGGCGCGAAGCTCAGAAAGTTCATGTCGCTCGCGTCGGCCAACAATCTGGCAGGTGTCGGTACGGGCGTCGTTTCGACCATGATCACGCAGTCGTCCGCTATCATAACGGCGATGCTTGTCGGCTTTGTGGCGTCTGGCATGATGACGCTTTTGCAGGCGATAAACGTCATAATTGGTGCGAACATCGGCACGACCGCTACAGTCTGGCTGGTCGCGTTCGTTCCGTCGCCGGAGCTCGTCGGGCTGGCCGGTCTGGCGGCTGGCGGGCTGCTCTACTTTTTCGTGCGCGGCGAGAGGGTGCACAATATCGGTCTCGCGATACTGGGTCTCGGGCTGTTACTGACGGGGCTCTACTTCATGGCCAAGGGTGTCGCGCCGCTCAAGGAGAGCGCGGCCGTGCGCGAGACGTTTCGGGGTCTTGCCGTCGAGAATGTCTGGGATGTCGCGCTTGCCGCTCTGGTTGCGGCGGCAGTCTCGGCTGTAATCAATTCCGCCGCGACAGTGGCGGCGGCGATGACGCTCGCTTCCCAGGGGCTCGTAACATACGAGACGGCGATCGCGACGCTCCTGGGCGTGAACATCGGCACTACGGCGGCCGCCTGGATGGCGGCGATTGGCGGCACCTCGGCCGCGAGGCGCACGGCTCTCGCGAATACGCTCTCGAACCTTGTCTGCTCGATCGTGTTTCTGCCGCTTGTGCTGCCGGTTTTGGTGCCCATGGGCCAGGCGCTCTTCCCTGGCTGGGCGACCGTCGCGACTGCGGCCAAAGGCCCGGTGCTGCCCGGCATAATGGCGCCGATTGCCGTGACCGACACGGTGTTCGCGGTGCTGCGCGGCGTGCTGATTTTGCCGTTCGCCAAGCTGCTCGTCCGCTTCGTCGAGCATGTCATCAAGCAGCCCGAGAACGAGAAGCCCCACCTCTCGGCGCTGCGCGCCGGCGCGCGCCTCTCGCCCGTAATCGCCTGCGACCAGGCGCTGCAGGAGGTCATCTTCATGCGAAAGTCGAACCTGGGGCTGCTCGACTGCATGCGCAAAGTTCTCGCGGGCGTCTCTGACGATCGTGTCGAGAACCACATCGTCCATCGCGAGGACATACTCGACAATGTCCAGCGCGAGGTTACGGAATTTCTCGGCGGCATAATGTCGAAGCGTCTGCCGCAGGACGTCGCAGAGCGCGCCCAGCGCATACTGCGCTTCACCGACGAGCTGGAGAGCGTCTCCGACGAGGCGGCGGCGGTGCTCAAGGCCGTCAAGCGCCTCAGAAAGCACAAGCAGAACATATCGCTTTCTTCGCGCGAGCTTCTTCTTTCGGTGCACGACCGCGTGGCGGCGTTCGCCGAAAAGGTGACGCCCTGGATACGTTCGCCGCGCCCGGCGGTCGACGTGCGCGAGGTGCAGGCCGAGTCGAGGGCGATCCACGAGTTCCTGCGCGACTGCCGCAAGACCCAGCTGGGGCGCGTCGGCCCCGAAGACCCTGGTTCGGCGATGAGGGTTTTGGCCGAGCTGGACGTAATAAACGCCTACGAGCGCATTCGTTCGTACTATCTCAACATTGCCGAGACGGTGGCCGGCGGCAAGCGCTGAAACCTTATGTTTGGCTTTAGACTGTTCTTTGCCGTCCGTCCAAGCCGTTCTCTCGCTTTTGCCGCGACGCTCGCGGCGGCGTTTGCCGCCCTGCCGCCCGCCGTCTGGGCGGCGCCGGTCTCGGCCGGCCGGGCGATCGGTGTCGCCCGCTCGCATGGTCCGCGCCGCGCTCCCACCGGCATTACACGCACATGCTCTCAAGACGGCACCAATCTGTTTCATATCGTCTCGCTAGAAGGAGGCGGCTTCGTAACTGTCGCGGCGGACGACTCGATGCCGCCGGTGCTGGGCTTTTCGCCGTCGGGGGAGATGCCCGACGCGGATGAGGGAAATCCGTTCTGGGCGCTTGTAGGCGGCGAGGCGCAGCTCGCGCTGGAACTCGCGCGAGAGCCCGGGGCGGGGACGGGCGCGGCCCGCCGCGCCGCCGGCAGTCCGCCGGGGCGCCGGCGCGGCGCCGGTCGCGGGCGTATGCGCCTCAAGGACGAGCGCCATGCCATGCCGCTCGCCGCCGCCTCGCCCGCGCCGGTAAAGAGCGACGCGGCCCTGGACGACATGCGTGTCGCGCCGCTTGTCAAGACGAAGTGGGCCCAGGACTATGTCGGCGGGCTCAGGGTATACAACTACTACACGCCAAGCAACTACTGCTGCGGATGCGTCGCGACGGCGCTGGCGCAGGTCATGCGCTACCACGCCTATCCGGCGTCGGCCCTGGCGCGCACATTCACCTGCTATGTCGGCCCTGATCTGACCAAGACGCGCATGACCATGAAAGGCGGCGTCTACGGCTGGGAGACAATGCCCGACAACCCTGTCGGCTATTCGTCCCAGGACCCGTGGCGCGAAGCCGTCGGGCGGATATGCTACGACGCGGGCGTCGCGATGCGCATGCGCTACGGGTTCAGCGGCAGGGAGTCTGGCGCTTTCACAGGTTTCACGTTCGACCCGCTCGTGAACGTTTTCGGCTATGCCAGCGCGAAAAGCTGGATTGACGTGGACGGCATACAAAAGGACGATCTGAACAGGATAATCCTGCCGAATTTCGACGCGAAGTGTCCCGTGCTTCTGGGCATAGAGCGGACTCTGGACGGAGCGCACAGCAACGGCCACGCCATTGTAGCAGATGGCTACGGCTATCAAGACGGCACGCTATACTGCCATCTGAACATGGGCTGGGCCGGTTCAAGCGACTACTGGTACGCCCTGCCAGAAATAGGCACTGGCTATGGTTTCAATACGGTAACGAGTGTGGTATACGACATTTTCCCGACCAGGACTGGAGAACTCGCGACGGGGCGCGTTCTCTTGCCTGACGGACGTCCCGCCGCGGGAGCGGCCGTAAGCGCGAAGATTGTCTACAAGAGCGGCAGGTACTTTCAGCGCACCACCACGGTTTACGAGAGCGCGACAGCCGACGAGAAAGGCATTTATGCGATATTCGCGCCTACGGGGGTCACGAGCGAAGTAACGCTGAGCGCGCGTCATGGCTGGCGCTATTCGTCGCGGGCCGTCATTACGTCGACCGCGTCCGGCAACGCCCCGAAGACCTGCGACTTCGATAGCGGCGAGTACGACTACGGCTCGACGGGCACATTCTGGAAACCTGTCGAGATACAGCCCGCATGCGGCAGCAGCTGGGGCAACGATATTGTCGTAGACCGGCTGGACGACACCTGCTTCGGCGTATTTCTGCGCTGAACCTTCAGGGGCTGGCCGGCCGTACGGCCGGGCGGTCAGTCGATCAGGGCGGCGGCGTAGGCGACGATGCCGCGCCCCTCGCCTACGGCGTCCATCTTCTCGTTCGTCTTGCCTTTGACCGACACCTGCGAGGCGTCGACGCCGAGAATCGCGGCAAGGCGCGCGCGTATGGCGTCGACATGAGGCCTCAGGCGCGGCTTTTCGCAGATGACGGTCAAGTCGACATTGCCTACTTTGTAGCCGTTCTCCGACAGCTCGCGGACGGCGGCGGCGAGCAGTTCCGCAGAGTCGGCGCCGCGCCAGCGCTCGTCGCTGTCTGGAAAGTGCGCGCCGATGTCGCCCAAAGCGGCGGCGCCGAAAAGCGCGTCAATGAGCGCATGAATGGCGACATCGCCGTCTGAGTGGGCCTTCAGCCCGTCGCAGCCCGGTATCGCCACTCCGCCCAGCACCAGCGGCTTGCCGGGCTCGAAGACGTGGCTGTCGTAGCCGAACCCGATTCTCACAGCACCCCGACTTTCGAGAGCGTTTCTTTCAGGCGCGCGACATTCGCCTCGGTCGTCTCGCAAAGCGGCAGCCTGAACGAACGCTCGATGCGGCCCATGAGCCACAGCGCCTCTTTGACCATCACGGGGTTCACGTCGATGAAGAGGTCGTGGAACAGCGGGTAGTACCGCCGGTGAAGCGCGAGCGCGCCGGCGAAGTCGCCCGAGAGCGCCAAGCGCACCATATCGCCCATCTGCCGCGGGATCACGTTCGAAGCGACTGAAATCACACCTTCGGCGCCTACGGCTATCATTGGCAGGGCCAGCGAATCGTCGCCAGAAAGGACGGTGAACCCTGGCACCGCGTTCTTTATGGCGCTTACGCGGTCGACAGACCCGGCGGCCTCTTTGATGGCCACGATGTTAGGGTGGGCGGCGAGACGCTGGACGATGTCGACGGGTATGTCGCGCCCGGCGCGTCCGGGCACGTTGTAAAGTATGACGGGCAGCCCAAGGTCGGCGACTGTCATGAAATGGCGGTAGAGCCCCTCGGCATTCGGCTTGTTGTAGTAGGGTGTCACCTGCAGGCATGCGTCGGACCCGCCGGCCGAGATCGCCGCCTTCGTCAGCGATACCGCTTCGGCTGTGGAGTTGGCGCCGGTGCCGGCGACAATCTTGACCTTGCCGGCGGCATATTCAATCGTTTTCTCGATTACTTTGTGGTGCTCTTCGTGCGAGAGCGTCGGCGACTCGCCGCTTGTGCCTACGGAACATATCCCCTCGACGCCCCCCGCGACCTGCTCCTCGACAAGAGCTTTGAGCCTGCCGTAGTCCACCGAGCCGTTCTTCGCGAACGGAGTCGCCAACGCCGTTATCGTACCTGATATTTTCATGGTTGGCCGATATTATACCATATTTTGCCGCATCGTGTGAAGAGCCTGACGCTTGGTTTCCGGCGCTGTAAAAAACTAAAAGGGGCGGTTGCGCGAAGCGACGGAAAATGGTAAAATACGCGCCCATGCAAGGCTTTGCGTATTCGATATTCTCGATTGTCGCGATAGCGGTCCATCTGATTATAAATTACGATATGCTGGCCCACCGGCGGGCGTCCAGCATCCGGGATGGCAGCTACCGCGCGTTTCTGCTCGCCGTAATGTCGTATTACGTCATTGACGCCTCGTGGGGAATTGTCGCGGGTTTTGGCTGGACGCGTATATTGTATGCAAACACCATATTCTTCTTTCTATCGCTCTGCGTCTTCTCGCTCATGTGGGCCAAATTCGTCCTCGTCTACCTGGGCATCGCGCGATGGCCGACACGAATCGTCGCTTGGCTTGGCTGGGCGATTCTGGCCTGCAACCTCGTGGCGATAGCCGTCAATCCTTTCTGCCACGCGCTGTTCTACTTCGACGACGCGGGCGTGTATCACATTGGCGTGCTGCGCAACCTGGCCATATATTTTCTGGTGGGCTACCATGTATTGCTGTTGATGGCTGTCTTTGCGAAGGCACTGAAAAGCAAGGGCGCCGTGCGCAGGCGAAGCATGATGGTCTTCATGGGCGGTGCGGCGATTGCCGTCGCGATCGTGCTCCAGAACATCTGGCCGCTCACGCCGGTCACGTCGCTGGGCTGTCTCATCAGCAACTGCGTGCTGCACGTGTTCGTCGTGCAGGACGAGCAGGCCAGGGCCAATCTCGCCAAGCTGGCCCATGCCATCCAGCGCACCCGCGCGGCCGAAAAGGCGCGCGGCATGTTCTTCAGCGTCGTGAGCCACGACATACGCACGCCTCTCAACGCGATACTCGGCTATACCGAGCTTCTCCAGTCGGGCGCGCCGAACGAGACGGTGCGCGAAGAGGCCCTGCGGTCCATACGCGCGAGCGGCAACTTTCTCCTTCAGCTCGTGAACGACATGCTCTATCTGGCCAAGCTCGACTCCGGCAATATCGCGATGCAGCCGGGGCCGGTCGACATGGTCCGGCTGATCGACGAGGTGTTCGCCTCGTTCCGCATGTCCTCGGCCGAGAAGGGCGTTCAGCTGGTAGCCAAGGCGAAGGGCGTGCCTGTGCTGATGCTGGACGAGCTGCGCTTCAGGCAGATACTCTTCAACCTTGTCGGCAACGCCGTCAAGTTCACGGCCGGCGGGTCGGTGACCGTGGCCGCCGCATACGACGGGGCGAATCTGGAGCTCACGGTGGCCGACACCGGCTGCGGCATCCCGGCGGACATGATGGGGCAGATTATGGACCCGTTCATGCAGATTCGCGACCCGAGCCATGCAGACTACAGGGCTGTGGGCACCGGGTTCGGGCTCGCCATTTGCAGGCGGCTTGTCGAGGTCATGGGCGGTGAGCTCTCCGTCGAGAGCGAGGTCGGCAAGGGTTCTACGTTCAAGACCCGCATCCCCGGGGTCGCCGTTGCGAAAGACGAAAAGCCCGCCGCCGAGAAAAAGGTCGAGCTGCCCCCGCCGGAGCGTCTGCCGAAGCGCGTACTCGTGGTGGACGACTCGCCGGTCAACAGGCTGGTCCTCTCTGCGCTGCTGCGCAAGGCGGGCATCGACCCCGTCGATGTGGCGTGCGACGGCGAAGAGGCGTTCGTCAAGATCGACGGGGCGGCGGCGGACGGCAAGCCTTACGACATGGTTCTGACCGACTACTGGATGCCGAGCATGAACGGTCTTGAGCTGGCGGAGAAGCTCAGGGCGGATACCCGGTTCGGCCATCTGCCCGTTTTCGTGGTGACAGCCGACACTGAGTTTCGCGACAACGAGCGGCGGCGTTTGTTTACGGGACTGCTTCTCAAACCGCTTACTTACGGCAAGCTTGTCGCGACCTTGGCCGCCCACTTCGCCTGACGCCCGCCGGCGAACCCTTTATCGTTTCCAGTCACGCCGTCTCCGGCGAAAAAGGGCGCGCCAGACGGCGCGCGGGCCTCGCTCGAGAACCGTTGGGGTCTCTCCCCATGGATTCCAATATGCTTTTGACATTTTTGAGCTCCTTATTTTTGTTGTTGTGTTGTTGTTGTGGTGGTGTTGCTTTTAACGCAGAGACGCAGGGACGCAGAGGTGCGCAGAGATGCGGGGCGTGGGTGGGGGTAACGTGCCCACCCCCGCCGGTAGGGGCCGACTACCAGGCGGCCCGAACGCCCCCATGCCGTTCCATCCATCGGTTGCGGGCCGCCCAGTGGTCGGCCCCTACCATGGGGTGGCTCC
>JAZQBR010000146.1:0-28355 GCA_045545855.1 Kiritimatiellia bacterium
TAAGAACGCGAAGTCTAAATGCCAATTCAGGCGTTTAGACCTGAGCGGTTTCGCACCTATGGGATGCTAATGGATTTATGTATATCTTTATTTGTCGCGGACTTGGGGCATCTGTTAGATTATCGCGTGTCCACGACAACACATTTAGTATTTTCTCGACATCTTCCCCTTCGAGACTCGGTGCCGCTTCGCCGACGCACTTTCTAGCGAAGCCCTTCCAGCCACTTATCACCATCTTCGGAACATGCAGACGAAGCTGAAAACTTTTGTCCATAAAAGATAATGGCCGATTATCTTCACCCTCAGCCCATATTTTGCTCAATCCCTCTTGCGCATAAGGGACAATGATCCACTTGCACAATTGCTTACCGTCGGTCACTACTGGATTCTTGTTTTGGACAAACGCCTGCAATGTCGACCAGATGCGCAACGCATCCTCAGAGTTGACACGATCAAGATTGTCAATGACCATTATCATTGAATTAATTTCTATCGATACTATCTGCAATATCTCACCGAAGTAACGTTCAAATTCAACCGACGACCTCTCTTCCTCTCGTGAAGTCTCGTATGTTGTATCAACATTCGCCTCTGTCTTGAACAATGCATACTTCTGTTTTTTATCTCGAAATAAATTACCTATCATCTGACCCAAATACACCCAAACAGGTGCAATGGTGAAAACTAAGCTTCCCCAAAACTCCCAACATATATCCCCTGTCCATTTAGGAGTAACACGTTCCGCAAACACAGTTAACAAGGCTGCACCCAAAGGTACAAACAAGGCCGCAAAAGCAACACACTTGCCAAATCCAGTAATCTGCGAAGTATGTTCGATTTTCTTTGATACCTTTTTGGAAGTAACTCTATCTGAAATGTCATTAAGTCGCTCAACAACTTCATGACTCCACTCTTTCCATCTCTTGATTTTTTCTATCAATGTCTCCAAGAATACCCTGCGCAAGTGGTCGCCTTCATGCTCCCATGCATCAATATAAAAGACAAATGTCTTGTCTGACTTATTTGCTTTCAACTTTTCTTGCAATAGCTTCACGACGGTCGACTTGCCTGAACCCCACTCACCCTCAAGGCCAATTGTAAGGCCTTCTATGGGATTCGCAGAAATTATTTCATACAATTTATCTGCTATTCGCTGATGCGTCTTGTCGTCAAGCAGGTCTTCCCCAGAGCAGTTGTCGGAGAGAACCTTGAATTGAACTGTCTTGTAATTACTCATAGTCCAGGTTCCTTTGCTTCTAAACTTTTCCTTGTTTCTTCAATGCGTTGATTTTCCGATGAGTTTCAACTTGTTTATGCTCTTCTAATAGGATTATCTTTACCGATCTCCTGCCTCAACTTGTCAGACAGCTTAGTTTTTAACTCGCTCAGACCTTCTTTGTTTGGCAGATACATGAGATGCCGGTGATGACGAAGATCAAAGGGGATATCACTTATGTGTTGTGCAAGCGGAATTACCTTACGGCCAAGCGTATGGGCAATTCCCGCCTCATACAAGACATTAGCATTCTTACCAGAGAAATCGCAAACAACAATCGTCGAGTGATAAATAAGTGTAAACACGTCTTGTATAATCGTCGAATCTTCCCAAATATCATCTGCCCTTTTACACATCAATCCCAAATCTGCTACAGCTTCTTTAATGGCATTGCACACAGAATCAAACTGGGCATCAAAAGGCATCATCAACGCTACCAACCTTGAGTCAATGCCACCTTCAGGAACTTTGAAAACGCCTGGGCTACAGACATATCTATTTAATACGGCAGGCGCATCAAGAATCCCATTCGCGCCCTCAGTTGCTTCAACAACATAATTCTCTATCATGTCAATATTCTTTTTATCTCTTCTGACGATATTTTCCAAAACCTCAATTACACAAGCATCATAATCATCATCGCCAAAATAAAGGCTCCGCAATAGTCTGCCGTGTTTCTCCACAATTTCAGAGCATTGCGTCACCATACCAAGCTCTCTCCAATTGCTTTCAGTGAAACTTTTGCAAATCACTCGTTTTAGATGCAATAGCCTTCTTGTAATATCTGAAGAAAACTCTACCATATTCCTATGCTCCTTTCAACCTCGTCTTCCCCGTTAGCAATTCCTGCATCATGCCCTGCTTGATGCTTTCGTACTTCGCCCGCTTCGCCTCCAGCGCCGCAATCTCCGCATCCATATCCGACAGCACCGCCGCAATTGCCTGCTGCTCGGCGAGGGGAGGGAGCGATATGTCTATTCCTAGAATTGTGACTGCGGTTAGACTTGGAACTCCTGTGGCAGAATTATAAGAATGCCAATTGATTCTCGTGAAAAGATAATAAAGAAACTTTGGATCAACTCCTTTAAAATCATATGTATAAAAAAGAGTATCTACCGTCCAAATCTTCCCTTCGTGATACTGCGGTTCATCTATTGTACCCTTGCGTCCAATGCATACGGTAGCACCATCGTAAAGGCAGGCATTAACATACGTCATTAGTCCTCCTGTTCCATAAACTGGCACATTACCTTCAGGAAGATGTTTGTAGTCCTTGCCATTTCCAATTTTCGCGACATCTCCCAGCCGCTTCACCTCCCAATCCACGGGAATGGGGCCTAGTTCAGTCTGCTTAAACTCTATTCCTCTGCCTCTCTGCGCCTCTGCGTGAGAATGATTACTCCGCAGCGAATTTGCACCAAACCCCGGCAGACGGGTTTTGCCGGTGAGGAGTTGCTGCATCGCGCCGGTCTTGATGTTGCGCTTCTTTTCGATGAGTTTCCCCAACGCCAAAATCAACTCATCAATATCCGACAGCGCCGTCGCAATTGCCTGTTGCTCGGCGAGAGGGGGAATAACTACCTTATGTTCGTGAACACTATTTCGATTTAGAGTTGGAACGCCAGTTCCTGTCGAGAAATCTTCAAAGTCCAATGTCTCATACAAGTACTTTACAAACAGTGGATTGTTGCCACAAAAATCAGTCACCCAAAGCGTTGTGTTGTGAGGCCAATAATCGCCAGATTCAATATAAAAGAATTTTCCTATCGTTCCAGATCTACCAGTTACAAGCCCGGGGCCCTTGCACTTGCCCTTACTATGATACGCTCCTATCCCATTACTATACACAACAGGGACAACCCCTTCCATTAGATGCGAGAAAGGCAAATCAAATCCACGTTGCAATGGAGCCACGTCAATAATACGCTTCACCTCCCAATCCACGGGAATGGGGCCGAGTTCGGTCATTTTGAACTCTGCGGCCTCTGCGTGAGGTTTTTCCCCACCCGTAGCATTAGAACCGAGTTCAGCCTTTCTTGATTCCGGCGGCTTCATTCACCCTCCTTTCCGCGTTCGCCCTTCTCTTTCTTTATCTCCTCTTCGAGCGCGAGGAGGTAGCGGTCGTAGTCGCTCATGAAGAGGCGGTCTTGCACGATGCGGTATTTCTCAAACTCGTTTTCAGCATGTTCTTCCGCAATTGCAGCGGTCACATTCTCGACCTGTTCAACCGTAATCGGACCGTCCCAAATCGCCACAAACTTGTCGAGACGCTTCTCCCACGCCTCCATCGTCATAGGGATATGCCGAAGCGCGGCATTCTCCGCAAACTCCAGGTAGGCATTGACAAGCCTCTCAAGCATTCCAAGTTCATCTTCGGACAAGTAGTTTTTAGCAATGACTACGTCGCTCTTGCGAATCTTTCCGTTTGGCGAAGCCGCCCAACTGTTCAGCCCCATGTGCTCCTTCTCCGCGTCGGCACGCGAAAAGATGATTTGGGCAGCCGTAAGGCCGTTGACAGCCTGGTGCATCTTGTTCTGGACTGTCGCAAAGAATCGCCGCGTCCGAAGAGCCTTGCTGTCGTAATCTATGGCAGTCGCGTAGATGTCCGTCACCTTCTGATAGAACTTACGTTCGCTCAAGCGTATTTCTCGAATATCTTCAAGGAGACGTTCAAAATATTGACTTGAAATCGGGGAACCATCCTTCATTCGAGGCTTGTCGAGGACATAGCCACGAATCGTGTACTGTGAAACGATCTGGTTGGCCCACTTTCTGAACTGCACCGCCCGCTCGTTGTCGATCTTGAATCCAAGTGCGATTATGACTTGAAGATTGTAGTGTTTTACGTTGTAGTTTTTGCCGTTTTCGGCAACTATTAAAATTTCTTTAATAGTTGACGCCTTATCAAGCTCGGCGTCTTCGTACAGTTTCCGCAAGTGATAGGCGATGTTCGGCACCTCGACGCCATACACCGCCGCGAGCATTTTCTGGCTCATCCAGACATTCTCGTCTTCATAGCGAATTTCATACCGCTCGTCGACAGTGCCAACAGAGGCAATATAAGTAATGAACTGTGCCGCGCTCGACTTCTGCGGCTCCATGTCGTCCCAACTGCTCTTTTTCTTCTTTGTCATCAGCTACCTCCTTACTGCTGAGCACCCTTCACCCCTACCCCCATCCCAGCGAGGTGCGACATTACCTTTTCGCGCAAAGCGGCGACATCGGCCTCAAGCGACGCAAGCGGTCTGTCGTAGCGGTCGGCGAGAGCCTTTACCTCTGCGGCGATTTGCGAGAGCGTGCGGTCAAGCTCCGCGTCGAAGCGCCGGCGCAGTTCCTCGACCCACTTGTGGTGAATGACGAGGTCTTTTATCCCATCTTCCGTAAGCTTCTCGTAGACGCGCTCAATCTCCCACGCGAAACGCTTGTCATCTTCGCGCAGATCTTTCTTGAACAAAGATATGCTTTTCTTCAGCTTTTCGGCCTCTTCAGGGATTTCGTCGTCTTCGCCAAGCCCTTCGGTCAATTCGGCGTATTGCGATTCAAGGCTTTCGAGCTCTTCGACGCGCTTCAGGTAATTTTCGTAAGTTTTGGCGCAGCGCCCCCTCGCCACGACTTCAGGCGGCAGAAGGTCGCATTGAAGGTCGCGCCAGCCATACGACTTCTTCTTGGGCTTTACGAGCCTCGCCTGCCAGCCATCGCGGCAGATGAGATAGCAATCATCTTGCATGGTCTCGGCCCAGTAGTTCATCAAGTGCTCGTAGAGAGCGTAGGGAGTAACCAGCCCGCGCGCGGGCTGGCGCAGAACGGCGCAGGACGCGGCGGGTGGTTCTGCGCTTTTGCGCGCGCGCAAAAGCTCTTCGCCCCATTCTGCAATGATTTTCTTTGGCTCTGCGCCGCGCTTAAGGCCAAGCGCCTTGCGAGTGAAATCGCCGAGCCAACTGGCGCAGGCGCTTTCAAACGCCTCGATCTGTTCTGCCATTTCATCGCCTTCCCGCAGCTCCCCGACAATGGCTTCCTGCGGCAGCGCCAGCGTTACAAAGCCCCTGCGAAGCGGCTTGAAAAGGCAAGCCGGATATTTAGCCGCTTCTTCAGCCGGTATGCCGCCATTGAGGTGGGCCGTCAAATCTTGCCTCACCTCTTTGTCGGCGGGTGCGACATAGCGCGGTATGTTGAGGTTGTAGTCGTTTGCCTCGATGTCGGCATACTTCACGAACTGCGCGTAATGCGGCACATTCTCGCCGGCGTTCCAAACGTCGACAATGCGCCTTACGTCGCTTTCGCGCAGGCGGTTCTTCGCGCCATCCTTGGCGAAACCTTCCTTCGCGTCGATCATGAAGATGCCTTTCGACGCCGCCGCGCCCTCCTTGTCGAGCACGATCACACAAGCGGGGATGCCCGTGCCAAAGAAAAGATTGGGCGGCAACCCGATGATGCCCTTTATCCAATGGCGGCGCACGATGAACTTCCGTATCTCCGCCTCGGCGTTTCCGCGGAACAAAACGCCGTGCGGCAGAATCACGGCGGCGTGTCCGCTCGGCTTCATCGACTTCAGTATGTGCAGCAAAAAGGCATAGTCGCCGCACTTCAGCGGCGGTACCGGCGCGACGCCCTCGCCATGCCCCCAGCGCCCGAAGGGGTCTTCCTCGCTCGCACCCTTGAGCCAGCTCTTGACGGAAAACGGCGGATTGGCAACTACATAGTCGAATGTGCAGAGTTCGCGGTCGTTGCGCTTGTGCAAGGGATCGGTCAGCGTGTCGCCATGCCTGAGATCGGGATCGTCGACTCCGTGCACGACCATCGACATGCGCGCCATGCCGATGGTGGCGACGTCCTTTTCCTGTCCCTGTATGGCGACAGCCCCTTTCGCCTCCGCCGCCGCGCGAAGGAGAAGCGACCCGGAACCGCAAGTCGGATCGTAAATCGAGATCATCTTGCGCTTGTCGTCGCCGATGCCGATCACCTTCGCCATTACGCGGCTCACTTCGGCGGGGGTGTAGAACTGCCCCTTCGACTTGCCTGACTGCGTGGCGAAGTTTTTCATCAAGTACTCGTAGGCGTCGCCGATCAGGTCATCGTCGGCAGCGCGGTTGTTAGAGAAGTCGAGGTCTTCGTCCTGGAACACGCCGATGAGTCCGCTCACGGTATCGACGAGATCCTTTCCCTTGCCAAGCTTCGTCTCGTCCGCGAAGTCGGCGTTGTTGACCACGCCTTCGAGATCGTTCGCCTCGGCGATGCGTCCGAGTATGACGTTCATCTTCTCGCCGATGTCCTTGCTGCCCCTGAGAAGAACGAGGTCGTCGAAGCTGCATCCCTTCGGCAGTTCAATCAAAAGCGACTTGTCGCCAGATTTCTTCTTGTCGCTCAGGTACTTGATGAACAGAACCACCAGCACATAGTCCTTGTACTGGCTCGCGTCCATTCCGCCGCGCAGCTCGTCGCATGCTTCCCAGAGCTTGGAATAAAGCTGTGATTTCTTAATTGCCATCGCCGGCACCTCCACCGCTGACAGTTTGGGCAAACTGTGATTTGATTTCCATTAGATTTTTCTTAAGTTCCCGCTTAAGCCTCTTGATTCTCTCGAGGCGCTCACGCACCGCCGAGGCAACCTCTCTCGCCTTGCCGCCTTCAGCCATTGGGACCGGAAGCAGCGACAGCTTCTTCACGGAAAGCGTCTGCTGAAGTCCACTGCTTAGGCGCTTCAGCCACTTCGCACCCTCTACGTCTTCGAAATACCCCTTTAGATAATAGGGATCAACACCGCTTGGCCGACAGACGAACAAGTTGCCGTCTACAACATACGTCTTGTTCGAATCGTCAACGACGGCGCATTTGAACGGCACCCCGGAGCGCGAAATCACAAGGTCACCCGCCTTCGCTACGAAATTTTCGCACCCGTCCGGTATTGCCGAAAGCTTCGTCACCACATCTTCTATCACGCCGTCGCTTATGTGCTTCGGCGTCAAATAGCATATGCCTGGACTATCGTCAGGCGGCAGAAGCAGTCGATCCAACGCGTCTTTCGGCATGACAACGCCGCGCCTGATCCCTTGAACCAGCTCACCAAGCTTGCGCTGCCGCCCCGACTGCGTTGGTTCGGCAAGATAGACGCCAGGATCGAGTTCGCCGTCGCGTTTGAGAATCTGATCATTGCTCCTTGTCACTATATCACCATAATTGGCAAGGTTTGCAAAATCCTTAACTATCCTCGAGACATTGAAATCAACCCCGGAAACCTCGTATTGATCGGAGCCCGCAACATCAAAAAGCTTTGTAGAATAACTCCCCTTTCTAAACATCACGATGGCTATCGCAATAGACGTGCCTGGATAGACGCCTTCGGGAAACGCCACAACGCCTTCAATCATTCCACGAGCCACGAAATAGCGTCTGTACGATGCGCTTTGCGAACTGCTCAATGCGGCACGCGGCATGACGACCACGGCCCTTCCTCCATCTTTCAATGCCGAAACCGCCTGCGCCGCGAAGAACCATTCCGAAGAAACAAGGGTGATCGGCGGGAAGTCGGGGAATGCCTCTGCGAGCGACTGCCTCACGTTATTGAAGTTTAGTTCCCTTACATTCAACCCAAATGGAGCATCACAATGAACCTTGTCGAATTTTGCCCGGCTAAATCGCTTTGGATCAAAGCAGTCGGCGGCATGGACCTTCCCGTGCGCTCCGCGAATCAGCGCAATCATGCCAGCATAGCGAGCAATATTCTTGTCAAACTCAACGCCAACAATCTCAAAAGGCTTTCCATTGATGGCATGGCCATATTGCATCCATGCCATGTTGACAAAGAACCCGGCTCCCGAGCAAAGATCGAGGCATGATTCGCCAGGCTTGATGCCGAGCAATGCCAACGACAACGCATCTAACCGACCTGAATGATTGCTCTTGTTTTCTATGCGCTTGACATAGCGTGTCTCGAAGAGATCAACGGCATCGTCTTCCGTAACGCACCCAGCCAGCTCGTAATACTCGTTCCAATGTGCGCCAATAGCAGAAACGATAGAATTGAGACAAGACTTTGAAACATTGCAGCCAGATAGAAACCCCTCCAAGTCCGCAATGTCAACGGACCTTCCGGCATGTCTTGCCCAAAGGCACAAAGCCGTCAAACCGCATACCTCATTGAACAAAGTATCCTGAGCATACTTTCGTTCAATGCGATGCAACACATCTTCAATACCCGATATCTTTTCGTTCTCTGCCTTCATAATTGCCCTTTGCGCCAATATTATAGCAAACAACCTTGCCGCCTGTCAAATCGGTACCCTAATACCAATAATAAAGATAATTCCATACCTTTCACCATGAATAACAATCTTGCTAATCTCCAGCGCCCCTGGCCTGCTATTATCTTTTTATTATCTTTTTATTTATTGAACCGCAGTACAACTGCATAACTGCCATCCAGTTGCTTTTTGCCTAAGTCACAACACACAAGATTACGCACTGGCGGATGTTGCTGTCCGCCATTGGCGGGCTTAAGCTTTCGCGTGCCGCAAAACCGAGCGATCTGCTACTGAAACTACGGATGTGCGATGCGGCGGAATTCGTAGGTTGTCTCGCCGTCGGGCTTGCGCTCGTAGGCGCAGAGCGTGACGAATGCCGGACGCTTTGCGCGGGGCGGGAGCGGCAGGAAACGGACGTTGCCCTTCTCGTCAACACGCGCCGCGCCTTCGCGAATGTAGAATCCGCTCGGATTCTTCACCTTCCCCTCGCGCGCCTTCAGCGGGAAGCGCACGATCGCCTGCTGCACGGAACGTCTGTATTCGCCGTCTCCGGGGTAAACCGCCGCAAGCACGATCTCCCGTGCCCTGTAGCCTTCGAATCCGTGGCGGTTGAAGCGCACCGTGAGCCCGTCGCGACCCGTCTTCGCGCCGGGGCCTTGTACGACAAACCAGTCGATGTTCTTTTCTGCGTCGGGCGAAGACGGTTTTGGATTCGCGGAACCGGCAGGAAGCCCCGTCCAGCGCTCCGGACGGTTCGGCGGCACGTTTGCGGCGAACGTCGTGCGAACGGCAAGATCGGGGAGCGTCACCTGAAGATGGTACTTCGGATTCTGCTCCACCTCATTCCCCGCGGCATCCTTGAACGCCAGTACGGTGAACTTTCCGGACGTCGTGGACTTCTTCGGCCAAGTCCCTCCAAGAGCGGCGGATTTGCCGCGCTTCGCGACGCCGTCGCTTATGTATCGTCCGAGGAAAGACGCCATTTCAGGCGAATACTCGAAGTGTCCCGAGCCCCAGTCGCACTCGATGCGAAGATCGACCGGCTTGTCCGCAAGGAAGGCGCGAGTCTTTGCGCACATGCCTGCGAAATCTCCCTCGTACTCGCCGCTCACGAGAAGGAGCGGAACGGCCTTCATCGCCTCGGCGAATTCGCGCGTGAAGAACTTCCCCTTCGCGTGCGGCCAGCTGCCCTTCAGGCTCACGCCGCAGGCCGTGCGCATCGGCCAGGCGTTGGCGACAAGATACGGCCAGTCGGCCCAGGCGGAGTGCCCGAGCGGGACGAGCAGCGTCTTTTCAGCAAGTTCGCCGTAGCCCGATTCGTCCGCAAGCTTCTTCAGGAGCGCGAGAACCTTCGGACGATCCGCCTCGTCAAGCTTTTCGTTCATTCCCTGGAATCCGCTCGTCACGAGGATGATGCCGCAGTCGGCGGAGGCGAGCGAGGCGCGGAATCCGTCGTCCGCGAAAAGCGGCTCCTCGAGCATGTTGTCGTTCGCGAGCACGACGGCCTTGAGCGACGCGCATTTCTCGGGAATCCAGAGATATGCGCGCGGAGGCTTCTTCGTCTCCTTCGAGATCACCCCGTCGACCTCTACGCTCCACTGGTAGACGCCCTTGTCAGCTGGCGCGGCGGCAAGCGCGGCGACAGAGACCCCTAGGGAGCACAGTGCAACGATGATTTTCACGACGCCCCCTCTTGCCGCAGGATTATCTGACAATGATGATGAGCCCAGTCGGCCTCCAGCCAAGCGAATAGGTAGTCACGCCGTTCGCTGCTGTCGCGACATTGACACTCCACTTGCCGTGCTTGCCATTATGTTTAGAAACCGCTGCGAGCGCGGCAGAGAGCGAAGGCTTGCCCGTCGCCGTGCCGTTGACGGTGAGGAACACCTGGCCATCGACAGGGTTTGTGCCGGAAACCACGGCACTCGAGAGAGCGACATCGCCGGTGATCGTGTGCGCCGTGTCGCAGTCGATTATCGCGCCGGACTGGTACGTCACCGATCCGCTTGCCGGCACCGTGCCGTAGAACTGCGCACCTCCCTCAACCGTCACCTCCGTTGCCGTCGAGACCGTCGTGTTGAGGATCAGCGTACCCGCGCTGACCGTGATGCCCTGCGAGAATTGGGACTCCGTCTGGCCATTGAGCTCGAGCGTTCCCGCGCCTTCCTTGGTGAGGGAGAACGTCTTGCTCGACTGCTCTTTGAAGTAGCCGCTGAAGATGTCGTAGTCGGAAGCGCGCTGCTTCGCACCGATGTATACCGGAGAGTTGCCGGTGTGATTGGCAATAAGGCAGGTATTGGTATGCTGGGTGTAGCCCTCGCCGGTCTTCACCTGATCCGTCATAAGACGGCCAAACTTGACCACGCCGGTTTGAGTCTGAAGATAAATTTCCATCTGGCGGCGGTCGTTGCTCGCATACCTGTTCGTCAGGCACACAGTCGCGCCGGGGAACCCGGTCGAATAATCGCCCAAGTGATAGCCGCGCGTGGAATCGCGGTTGTCGGTCAGGAGCAGTGTGCCGGTGAAGCTTTCGTTGCTGTGGCCGCTAGAATTGTTGAGAAAGATTTCAGGCTGCCAGCTGTTGAACATCCAGAGTTCGCCGTCGCCCGACCAGTCGCCGTTGAAGTTGACCTGCGAGCTCTGTCCGCCAAATGCGCCCTCGAACTGGTTGCCGGTGCCGTGCACGCAGATGTTATTGGCAAACGTCGGTTTAGACTGCGCATTGCTGTCGGGATACGCGAGATACGCATTGCCGTTGAAGGTAATCGTTCCGGAACCGAGCGCCGACTGGTTGTAGATCGTGAGCTTCTTTGTGTTGTCGGTGTTCTGCAGCGTCGTGCCGCCCGTATGGGAATTGGCCGACGCGGCATCATAGGCAATGGTCGTATTGTTGTTGAACGCTACATCGCTCGACCAGCCGTCGATCACAAGCTGGATGTTGCCGGTGAACTGAAGTCCTGTGAGAAGCGTCGAATCAGTGAGATTCTTCAATGTCAGCGTCGAGAGCGTATCGCTGGTGTTGGTGATTTTCGCCGTACCAGAGAGCGCGGTCGTCGCCTGTACAAGCGTCATGTTGTAGCCGGCGAGGTCGATTTCGGGCGTACCGCTGATGTTCACCTGCCTGTTGGCGACAT
This sequence comes from Kiritimatiellia bacterium, assembly GCA_045545855.1. Classification (GTDB taxonomy): domain Bacteria; phylum Verrucomicrobiota; class Kiritimatiellia; order RFP12; family UBA1067; genus UBA1067. The sequence goes on from JAZQBR010000146.1 coordinate 11,649, forward strand.
TTTCCGTGAGAGTGTAGTTGTCGTCAATGTCGAGGTCGGTGGACGCCTCGTAGGTGAAAGTGAAGTTGCCGAAGTTGCCTGCCCAGACGGAAGTGTCGCTGTTGGTAACATAGCAGCAAAGCGTATAGTATCCGGCAGGGAGAAGGCCGAAGTCCATCGAGTAATTTTGCGCTACGCCGTCACCCCACCAGCCGGAAGTCTTGGCGATTTCCTTCGTGAAGGTCTCGCTGACATTGTCCGCACTGTCGTTGGAGAGGAGCATCCACTTGTGTACAGTGTTTGCTGAATTCATCGAGCCTGCGTCATACGCGAACGAAACGGTCGCTTTATTTGGCACATTCAGTGCGAATGCCGCCACCGCGCCGTGTTTTGTGGAGCCGAATGCCACGCCGTTGCCCTCGTATTGGATGTAATCATTCGTGTAGCACGTGGAGATGTAGCTTTGACTGGAGAGCGAGGAAAGCGCGGTGTCGGTGACCGTAGATACATCAAGAGCCGGAACGGAAGAAGAGTTGTAGATGGTGAAGTAGCCGTAGTTGCCCGCCCAGTTGCCGGTGGAGGAGTCGATTTTGAATGTAAGCGTCAAATCGCCTTCGGGCAAGTCGTCCAAATCCAGAAACGCCGGTTGGGCATTGACAGTCGTAGAGTTGGAATCGTTGAGGTTCGAACTGGAAAGTTTCGTGTCCGCCCTCGTGTTCTTCTGATTGACGGTGATGGCGCGCGTATATGTGCTACCATCAGTGACTGTCAGAGTGTAAACTGAAGTGTAGTTGTCCGCCGTGCCGAGCATCCACAAGACATAATCGCCGGCGGTGGCGTTGTTCAGGTTGATTGTCAGCGTGCCGTCCTTTTTGGTGGAGTCGACATGCTTTTCGCTTGCGACTGCCATGCTGCCGCTCGTCGTGACGTGCGACGCAGGTGCATTCTTCGCTCCAAGCGGAATGACGGTGCCCGTCGTAAACGTGTAGCTATCCGCCAGTGCGGCGAAGCCGAGCAGTGCGCAGAGCGCTGAAACGACTGATTTTGTTTTCATGTTCGATTTTGTTTTCATGTGTGACAATCCTTTCATGAGTTTGCGCTACTATTTTACACCCGGCTTTGCAGTTGTGCCATCCCTTGATAGGGGGAGATCGGCGGTTTCATCGAAACCGCCATACCATCATTCCTTCAAGCCGAGAGCCGCCTTGACCTCTCGTATCACACGCGGCGCGGTGCCGAGCGCGAAGCGGTCGGCGACCTGCAAAAGGTCGTCGTCGGTTATCTTCGACTGCTTGCCGTTGACTTTTATGGCGTGGAAATCATGCCAACCGCACCATGGATCAAGCACTTCCTCGGCCTCCGCCGGGGCCCCGCCGTTTATGTCGTATGCCGGCGCAAGTTCCCAGCGCCCGTTCTCGCGCATAAGGAACGAGAAGTTCTTCGTATGGTCGTCGCTCTCGTCAGCAAGAACATTGAAGGCCATCCGCCTGAACATCTGCTCTTTTGATTCGTAGCCGAGCCCAAGGCTGTCGATTACTGAGAATATGTCGTCGTACGAGCAGACTTCGGAACCCATGCCGGTCGGCAAATGCCCTATGGCCGCCAGGGTCTGCACATGGTAGCGCGACTGTCCCTCGCGATCAAAGCGCCTTGTCATAAAATGCTCAATTCCATCAAGCTCGAACAGTCGGCACTCTGTCGTTTCTATCCCCGCGGCACGCGCCTTCTGCATTATCTCATACTCGCAACGGCCCCTGTACGGATATTCCGGCGGCGTGAATTTTACGATCCAATGCTCGAAACCATCCGGCAGACTGCGATCGCCGGCGAGGAACTGCCCGGTTTCACGATTCCAGCCAACTACGGCCTTTGCCTTTCCTCCGCCTGCCGAAACGCCTACGCGCAATATGCTGCGCAAGGCATCATTGCCCGACATCTTTGAAAGCGATCCGTTTAGAACCGTGCGCGCCTCCTCGGTAAGATCGCGCATATTCAAGGCAAGCGGCTTGCCTCCGTGAGGGTTGCGTTCCGGCTCGTAGCAGAGCGCCCCCATGCCGCGCGAACCAATGTAGGCCAGCCTGTCCAGCGCCGTGATTGCGCCTGCCTCTATTCCCTGCCGCCGAAGATATTCGTTTATCAACGTGTTGCCGAATCCGTCCGGGAGAGAGTCGGCAAAGACGCCCGGCAGACCCATAAACACCCCTCTGTCAAACTCGTTGAACACATAAGGCCCCGCTCCATTCGCAAGAGGCATCTTGAGAGGGGCGATATCCAGCCCGCTCGAAAGAAATTCAGGTGCATACTCAAACGCATAGTAACCGGGTGAATAGGGGACGATCGCCCCCACCGTCCTCCCCCATAGCGAAACCTTTATCGCCCTGACGGGAATATATCGAGACGCCCTGCCCATATCAACCCCTCCTTTTGCTTTTTGACGCACGTTGACGAAGACTTTCGCCTTCTCGCCTAAGTATTTCCATCGGACTGACCATTGGCGGAGGCAATGTGCGCATCCAGTCCGTCTTGCCAAACATCCGACAAACGGATAGAAACGAACGCAACGAAGTGCCGTGACCCATTTCCAGATTACGGTACGCGCCAAATGAAATACCGCTTCTCTCTGCGGCGACATCCTGAGACAAGTTGCGCTGCAACCGAAGCTTACGAATACTGTCGCCTATCTCTGCTAACATACTGTCGATTGTTTCACTCTTCATAACCATCCTTTTTATGGTAATTGACGGCGTATATTATATACAACTACCATAAATATGTCAATAGGCAACCATTGATTTGGGCCTGCCTCTACATGCCTCTACAACAGTCGCGGAAAAGGCGGGTATGATGAGGCTGGGAGCCGTGAACTCAAGTTCGCGTATCGCAACAGCGTCCGGCGAGTCCATCGTATTCTTCGCGTCAAGCGAAGGGGCGAAGACCGACCGCACGCGGTTGATCGCGAAGCCTTGCGGCAGACGCAGCGAAAGCGGAACCGGCTCCGCCTGCGTGTTCACGACCTTTACCATGAGGCGTCTTCCGTCCGCCGACGCGCAGGCGACGCAGTCGAGCGGCCCCATCGCCCCATCCAGCGCAATTCGCCGAGGAAGGCGCGACTCGCTCCAGAGCTTGAATACGACCGCGTTCGGCGCGTAATACCACCCGCGGCGGTCGAAGTTGATGAACGCATTGTCCCATCCGCCCGCCGATGTATGCCGCAGCATGAGCGCAGCCTCGGCGATCGGACACTCCGGCGTCCTTTCAAGCATGTTGAGGAAACCGCCTGCAAAGAGTCCAGTGCACATGTCCTGTCCGTCGAGGTTCCACTCCGTGAACGCGACCGGCATTCCACGCGAAACGATGTAGCGCCGCATCTCCTCCACGCCGTCTGCGGCGAATTTCGCCTTCTCCTGGTAGTGGTGGGGGCTCACAAAATCGACAAGCCCCAAGAGCCCTTCGCGAACCGCCGCGTCGAGCCCTTCGCCTTCCTTGCCGAGTCTTCCGCAGCCGCGGGCGATAATCGTTGCCTTCGGACGCACCCGCCGGATCGCCTCTGCCATCTTGCGCGCCTCTGCGACATAAAGCTCCGGCGGCATCTTCCACGTCTCGTTGTCGATTTCGTATATGTCGCACCTGTCGCCGATGTAGTCTATCCATTCCAGCGCGCGCGCAGTCCAGTCGATATCGCCCGGATCCCACCCGCGCCAGTTGTGGTAACCCATCGGCAGGACGATGTGCGGCCTTGCCCCGACGGCGCGGCAGAACGCGAGAAATTCGTCCGTTCCGAAAGCGAGCGGATCGTAATCTTCCCATCGGCAAACACCGACGCGCTTCTCCTGCGGTCCCACGCCGTTGCGCCAGTCGTAGTGCTCCACAAAGCTTCCGCCCGGCCAACGGAGAATCGTTGGGCTGAGCGCCTTGACCGCTGCGAGGAGGTTAGTCCGAAAACCTCCAGCCGCGCGGGACGATGCGCTCATCGCGGAAACTTGATCGACGAGCCATGTACCCTCGGGGAGTTCAATGCACAGTTCGGCATCGGGGTTCTCATCGTCAGGAAGCGTGAATTCTACCTTGCGCCAATCGCGCTCCCCTTCGCGCTTCAGCCAGTAGCTGCCCGTTACCGGGTCGCCCTTGTGCGAGGCAAATGTGCCGCGCTGCACGAGCGCGCCGCCTTTGGGGCCCACCGTCAGCTTCGCGCATGTCTTGTCGTTGAAGGCGTCGGACGAAATCGCCGCTTTCACGTCACCCTCGACCGTCCAGTGCTCCCATAGCGGGAACGCCACGCCGAACGGCGCGTCTTTGCCGCCGAGGGTCAGCCCCTCGCCGCCCGTCTCGCATGCCGCGCGGAACGCGATTTTTCCATCGAGGAATCCGACGGCGTTTGTTCCGGAGAACTCGATCCTGGCGAGTCCCTCGCCGCGCAGCGACGCGACGATGCGTTCCACTTTCGCCGTCGGCGAATACCAGCGCCAGCCTTTGGCGATTTCGACGTAGCCTTCGGCGACGTGCCAGTCGAGGTAGTTCGTGCGCATGCCGTCGCGCGAACCGTCGCGTACGCCTATGACAGAATCCGGCCCCGTCACCTTCGCCTCGAACGCGCCAGACTTCTTTTTCCCCGCGATGTAGAATCCGCCGTAGTTCGCGCGGTCCTCGAAGCTCCTGTTGAACACTTCCTCGCCCCACACGCCGTTGTCGCAGCTGTGGTAGATATGCTCGAGGAGAAAACCGTAGATCCGTTCGTCGACAGCGTTCAACGTGACATCAGGCCTGACTGCAAGCTCAACTGCGCTGGCAGGCAAAGCCGCACAGAAAGCCAGCAGGACGAGCCTCTCTGCGCATCTGCGTGAAATATCCATCGGTAAGATCTACCTTTGTTTGATGTAGTCGGTAATCTGCCGCAGCGCGGAGGGTGTGCAGTGGGCGCGGTCGAAGCGCGTGCCGAACGGACCCATCGTGAGCGCAGAATCGTCCGACGGCTGGTGGACGATCGAGTGGAACACGAAGCGTTTCACGCCCGCCGACTTGAGCAGATCGATCGCTTCGGCGAAGTTTTCGAGTGTCGGCGCAATGTCCGCGTCGCCCGGGAACGCCGTGAACGCTTCGCAGCCGACATACGTCTTCCCGCAGGCTTTCGCCGCCGAGTTGACGCGCATCTGACGCTCGATGGACCCATAGTGCGACTTTGCCCAGTATTCGCTCATCGGCAGATCGAGATACTTGACGAACGTTTCCATGTCAAAGTCTCCGTCGCCGTAAGGCTCGCCCGCGACAAGAAGCCCGAGTTTGTGCGCGCGCTCCGCAAACGGCGCAAGAAACTCCGTCTCGAATAGATGCTTTTTCGTCGCCTCGTAGTCGAGCGTGAACTTGAGTTGGCCCTGCGACTGCTCTTTATTCAAAGCGTACGCATGAATGCGCCCGCGCAGGACGTTGCGCCCCGTGAGCGCCGGCAGCCACGGAATGCAGTCGTACCCGCAGCGCGCCTTGAACTTGTCGGCGAAGTCGTCCGTCCAGTCCTGTTTCCCCGCCTCCCAGCTGTCGATTACGAGATACCTGAACGCGCCTCTGCCTATCTTTGCGAACAGCGGGGCGAGGTGGCGGTCGAAATGAGCGTCAACGCCGCGGCGCGAGAACTTGTCGCATTCAAGGCCAAGACCGGAATCAGGCGCGGCGGTTACCATCTGTCCAGTTGTCGTATAGCCGATGACGAATTCGCGTCCCTCTGCGGGAGTCGCCGAAATCACCTCAATCCGCGCGAGGTTGGCGCCCCGGTTGGAGGCAAGGCGCAGACGCGTCGCCTTTGCCGGAGACTTGAGTCGCAGAAAGCCCGGGACGTCGCGCGCACGAAGCGACGGACAGCGCACCTCGCCCACCGCGCGCCACGCCGCGCCGTCGCAGGCTTCGACCTTCAGCGTGCACCCGTAGTCCCTTGGCCCGTCGAAAGGATCAAGCGGCTTCTCGCGCTCCGCGCGCCAGACGTTGAGCGCAACGACTTCCTTTTCGCCGTCGAGCGCGATTTCAACCGACTCGCCCTTCTCGAGACGCCTGCCGACGTCGATCGTCTCGTCTGCGGTTTCAAGCGGATACCGCGCGATCTCGCGATAAAAGTTTCTTTTGACAGGATTAACAGGATTCACAGGATTTATCATGCTCGTCCTGCCATCGCAATCCTGTAAATCTTGTAAATCCTGTCTGACAACATCTTTCTCGATGCTCCAGGTAAGTTCCTTCATTGATTCCTCTGGCGCGATCCAAGGTCCGCCGCAGGCGGAATAGCCCGGTGAATTGTGGAGCGACAGCTCCATTCCGAGGCGAGAAGCCTCGCGGCTCGCCCATGCGACGCATTCCTTCCACTCGTCGCTCGCATAGTCCACCTTGCCGCGCTCGGCGCCGATTCCGACATCAAAGATCATCGCAGCGTCGATCCCGGCGAACTTCATGTACTCCAGATCGGCAGTAATGCCTTCTTTGGAGACATTGCCGTTCATCCAGTGCCAGTAGCAGTCCGTCTTGACGCATTCCTCGGCGTTTGCCGCCGCCGCGGCGAAAACCGCAACGGCAAGAGTTGCGATGCGCTTCATCGTCACAACTCCCTGATCAGCACGAGAGACCAAGGCCGAAGCGTGCGGCGGAGGACGAACCTGCCTTCGCCGTCCGCCCGCGCAATCTCTCGCTTCGTCGCGTCGCCCGCCGCCTTGAGCGCGGCTGTCTGCCCGCGCGTGGGCGAGCGGGGCGACCCCATCTCGCGCCACGCCTTTATCGCGTTGCCGTGATCGTCGTCGAGCGTCTCGATCTCGAACGCAACGCCGCCCTTGAGCCCGGTCAAAATCAAGTCGAGACCCATCGGCGAAGCGTCCATGTACTTGCCGCAGTCGGATGTCGCAGGCACGTGGCTCTCGTATTCTTTGGGATACGCATACGCGAGCGCGGCGCATTTGCCGCGCTTGGAATCTCGCGTAACCGTCACGTTGTCCGCGTTCCAGAGGAGTTCGTCGCCGAGCGCGTTCATCATGCGGTATGCGTGGTAGGAAGGCTTGGCGATTCCCTGGAAGTTCAGCAGGCCGAATCCGCCGTGGAAGATGTCCCTGCCGCCGCCCTTCTCCTCGAAGATGTCCGTGAAGGTCCAGTACATGAGCGAATCGACCTTGCCGACATTCTCGAGCGAGACTTTCGCGATGTACGCTGCGGGCGGGAGCATGTCGTGCAGCGCGTCGCGGCTGTTGGGCGAAGTGCTCCACTCGGTGATGTGCACCTCCGCGTCCGGGTACGCGCTGGCGGCGAGCGTCTTGCGGAGGTACGCGAAGTCGTCGCGAACGGAATGGACGTACCGTATCGCGTTCTTGCCGCGCCCCGACACGGGGTCAAGCGCGTAGTCCGTCGGATATGTATGGCAGGAGACGAAGTCAACCGGCAGCTTCTCCCTCTCGCAGAAGGCGAGAAAGTCCTCGATCCATACGCCCTTCCACTGCTGGTCGTTGATCGTCTCCTGCGGATAGAAGACGCTTTTCCCGTTGTCCTGTATCTCTCCGTCGTGGCGGGAATCGGCGATGAAGTTCGATGTGGCGGGCCCGCCGACCTTGAGCGACGGATGCACCTCCTTCACCGCCAGCGCGCTTTCCTTGTAGAGGCGGAAGTAGTCGCTTTTGGTCCCTTCAAGGAAGCCGCGGTAGAGGTTCGGTTCGTTCCATACCTCGAAGTACCATTTCTGCACCTCCTCCAGGCCATAGCGGTCGACAAGATGCTGGACGAACGCCCGGCAGAGGTCGTGCCACGCGCCGAATTTCTCCCTGTCAACCGTGATGCAGTTGCGGTACCACATCTGTTTTATCGTGTTCGTCGCTGCGAGGCACGACGGGAAGAAGGAGAATTCGACGAACGGCCTGACACCCTCGGCGAGCATCCTGTCGTAAACTTCGTCGATGTACTGCCAATTGTAGACGATTGTTCCGTTCTTCTGCGGGAAGCACACGAACATATCGTCGTTGAAAGTATCGTGCATGCGCACATAGCGAAAGCCACATTCCGCGTTCGCGCGCACGAGGTGTTCGTGCCACGCCGCGCGGAGTCCCTCGTTGACGCGCCCTGCGCCCACGCCGAAGCTCCAGTAGTGTTTGAGCGGCGAGCCTTTCGCGCCGGCATTGACGATGACGGGCGCGGCATTCACCGTCATCGCGGCTGCAGCCGCTGCGAAAATGACAATGATATTTATTTTCATGCCCCTATTATAAAGCATGAACCGCCGCCCCGCCATCCCCCTATAAAGGGATTTTACGCTTACAGCTCGCCCTCGACCAGGAACGAGACAGCATAGCGGCCTTTGCCGGGCATGTATGGGTCATGCGGACGCGCGCCCCAGCTGTTGTCGCCGCCGACACCCATCTGCACCGCGTCGATGTTGACCGTAATCTCACCCTCGTCGCGAAGGTCCCACTGGTGCTTCGCCTTGGCGAGAGCGTCCTGTGAATAAGGCCAGGCGTTGAAGCCGAACGGCGCGCCAAGGGCAGTGACGCGAATCGTCTTGCCCGAATCGTCCGAAAACTCCACCCAGCGGCAGTTCGTGCGGTAGCCATGCTCGCCCGGCTCGGAGTAGTTGTCGGGGTTGAGGCCGTTTTCGACATACTCTATCGCGCCGTTATCGCCCGCGATGCCGCTCGCGAGACCGACCACGGCCTTATGTATATCGAGATAAGCGGCGGAGGCGCGATCGGAGTAGTTCTCCCACGGCCCCATGCCGTACCACTTGACGTGGCTGAACCGGCGCGGAATCTTGAATGTCACGCCTGCGCGCGGCACCTTCGCGAGCGAGCCGTCCTCTACATCGAGCGAGAAGTCGACGAGCGTGCGCCTGGCGCCCGCGTCGACGACCTCGAGCGAGGCCGCGGCACCGGCCGGGGCCTTCTGGCTCTCGGTCGCCTCGCGCCAGACCTTGCAACGGCCCTCCATGTTCCAGCCGCGGTCGTTGTCGATCGGCGCGCGCCAGAAGTTCATCTTGAACGCCGCCGCCTTCGCGCTAGGTCCGTGCGTCGCGGGACGCGCCGCCGTGGCGGTGAACGGCTTCGAGAACTGGTCGTGCGCGAACGGCGAACTGTCGCCGGGGCGCAGGAACGCGAATGTAATCGTGTCGCCGTCAGGCGCGTCGGGCACGCCTACCTCTGCGACCGTGTCGGGCCCGATGCCCGCGAGGTCCAGGAACCCCTTCGCGACGAGCCGGCCGGCCTTCTCGACCTTCCAGGCGCCCTTCACCCCGTCAAGCGACGTGAAGCGCCAGGCGTTGTATATCTTCGCCTTCTTCGCAGCCCAGTCCCACGAGTCGACGTGCACCGGCTGGTAGGCGTGCTTCACCTCGTAGGCGCCGGGATGGTAGGAGCGATCGGCAGCGACTATGCCGTTGCAGTTGAAGTTGTCGTCGTTCGGCTTGTCGCCGAAGTCCCCGCCGTAGGCGAGCCACTTGCCGCGCGCGTCGCTCTTCCAGAGAGCCTGGTCGACAAAATCCCAGATGAACCCGCCCTGCGCGCTCGGGTACTTGCGGAAAACATCCCAGTACTTCTGGATGCCGCCGTTCGAGTTGCCCATCGCGTGGGTGTACTCGCAGAGGACGTACGGCTTCTTCGGGTTGTTCTTTACATAGCGCTCGACATCCCAGGGCCTCGAGTACATGGGGCACTTTATGTCGCTGTGGTCTGTATCCTGCGCGCGCTCGTACATGATCGGGCGCGTCGCGTCGAACGATTTCATGGCCTTGTACTCGTCGACGAAATTCGGTCCGTCGCCGGCCTCGTTGCCCATCGACCATATCACGATAGACGGATGGTTTCTGAACACTTTGATCATGTTCGTGCCGCGCTCTATGTGCGCGTCGTGGTAGAGCGGATTCCTCGCCAGCGTCTTCGGGCCGTCCGACCCGTGGGCCTCGATATTCGCCTCGCAAATGACATATATGCCCTCGCGATCGCAGAGCTCGTACCACGCCGGGTCGTTCGGGTAGTGGCATGTTCTGACGGCGTTTATGTTGAGGTCGTGGAATATCTCGATATCGCGCCTCATCCCCTCGGGCGTGACGGCGTAGCCGGTCGCAGGCTCCATCTCGTGGCGGTTCGTGCCCATGAAGAGGGCGCGCTTGCCGTTTATGTAGATGACAGCGTCCTTGATCTCGACCTTTCTGAAACCCACGGCAACGGCGAACCAGTCGCCGCCCTTGAAGCCGCCCCAGCCTTTGGCGTCGAACGCTTCATAGTAAATCTCGGGCGATTCGCTGCTCCAGAGCCTGGGGTTGTCGTATTTCTTGGTGAAGACTTCGACGCCTTTATCGTCGCAGACGATCAGCTCGCCCGTCTTGCAGTCGTCAGAAAGCCTCGTCGTGACCACGAGATCGCGAGGCGCCTCGCCGGCGGGACGCTCCGAGACGAGCCAGACGTCGCGGAATATGCCCGAAAGGCGCCAGAAGTCCTGATCTTCGAGAAAGCTGCCGTCGCAGTGCTTCAGAACCTCGACCTCCAGCATGTTGTCGCCGTCCCTGAGATAGGGCGTAAGGTCGAACTCCGCCGGCAGGCGGCTATCCTCGGAGTAGCCGACCTCTCTGCCGTTCAGCCGCACGTACATCGCCGACGAGACGCCGCCGAAATGGATTGTCGTTCTGCGGCCCTTCCAGTCGCGCGGCAGGGAGAACTTGCGCGAATAGAGGCCGACGGGGTTGCGGTAATAATGGCTCGTGAACCAGCCCGGCGGCTCAGTCATCGGGTCGCCGGTTTCGAAGCCGAGTATGGGGTAGACGACATTCGTGTAGAGAGCGGGGTCGTAGTCGCCTTGGAGCTGCCAGCAACCGGGAACGGTGATTTTGGCGGACTTCTCCCATGCGGGCGCGTCAATGGAGTGCTTCCATTTGAAATCCCAGATGCCGTTCAGCGACTCCAGCCATTTCGAAGCCGTGCGCGGCTTCTCGCCCTTGGCTATGGCAATGGCGGTCTCGCGGCTCTCGCACGGCACCATGATCGCGCGCGCGGCGAGCCTGTTTATCGAGTTGACCGTCGGGTCGCGCCAAGGCGGCAGCGCGCCCTCGGCGAGCGCGGCCGAAGTAGCGAGCGCGGCGACTCCGGCAGCCGTCAATATTTTGGATGTCATCTTTTCTCCCCTTTCTTTAGTTGTATGTAGCGTTAGTAGTTTAATTCAATCTTCATTATGTCGCGACGGGCCTTGAGGTGGGGTATCGACCCGTCCGGCGCGCGGTCGTAGCGCACGATGCACGCCGAGCGCCGGCAGTCCCCGCCCCCCGGCAGCGTCGCGTTGTGATAGACGAGATACCAATTGCCCTTGAAGAAAACACTGCCGCCGTGGATGGTGCCCGTGCCTTCGGCTTCGTCCATGATGCGCCCGCGGTACGTCCACGGGCCGTGGATGGACTTGGCCGTCGAGTAGGCCCAGTGCTCGGGCACGCCGCCTGCGGCGTACTCCAGGTAGTACGTGTCGCCCAGCTTGTAGATCCACGGCGCTTCTTCGAAGTTGGTGTCGATGGGCTTGCGCGCGCCCGCGCCCGCGCGCTTCTTGAGAGGCTTGCCGAAAGCCGCCTCGTCCATAAGCCCGGGGACGGGCTTGATTTCGCCCGCGAGCTCCACCATATTCTCCTTGAGCGGCGCGTACCAGCACGCGGGCGTGCCCCAGCAGTTGCCCCAGAAGAGCCACGCCTGACCGTCGTCGTCAATGAAAACGCTCGGGTCGATGAACCCGGGGCCGGGCTTCACGATCGGCCTGCCGGCGCCGTCTGTCCACGGGCCCTCCGGACGGTCGGCGACCGCGACGCCAATGCAGTCGCCCTTGTACTCGCCGCTCTCGCCCTGCACCGCCACGTACCAGTACCACTTGCCGCCGCGCTTGATCGCCTGCGACGCCCAGGCGCGGTTGCCCTGGTGGGCCCACTTGAAGACTGACGTATCCATTACGCGGCCGAGCGAGACCCAGTTCTTCATATCCTTTGTCTTGAATACCTGCCAATTGCGCATATAGTAGCCGCGCGCCGTAGGTTCGTCGTGGCCCGTGAACATATAGAGCCAGTCGCCGTCGACGACCGGCGCGGGGTCGGGCGTGAATGTCGTCTTTATGACCGGGTTTGTGCCGTCAGACATAAGCGTCTCGTTCGCCGCGACCGCGGGGGACGTCCTGAAGAAGTCGAAATCGGCGTATGACTGCTTCGCCGCCCCTTCGGCCGGCCTTGTCGCGTACGCGAAAAGCGCGAAGCGGTAGCCCGTGAAATGGCCTATCGTGTACGGCAGATACATCGCCTCGCCGAGAGGCTCCCACTTGACGCCGTCGCGGCTGAAATAGAACCGGGCCGCGTCCTCATGGTCAGGTATCTTCTTGTAGCTCGGCTCCGGCCAGGGACGGAAGTCGCACACCGCCTTGAGCCAGATTTTGCCGTCCCCGCCGTCGAGCGGCAGCGACATGACCTTGGAGGGACGCCCGACGGGACGGCTCGCGTGGCGGTCTTTCGCGTCGAGCCCGTTCTGCCAGAGTACGAGCATGGGGCCCTTGTCGGTCATTTCGACGCCCGCGAAGCCGTAGCACGCCTGAAAGAGCGCGAGACCCGCGACATCGCCCGGCTTGAGGCCGGCGTAGTCCAGGCGCGTCATGCCCTCGCAGACCGGGCCGAACGTACGCTGAGTCAGCGTATTGCGCGCCGAAAGCAGATCTTTGGCGACGCTTGTGCGGCGCGAAGTCGAGAGCCTCAGCCAGCCCGGCCTTTCGGTGACCGACCACCCCTCCGCGTCCGGATTGTGGTTGAACTGCCAGGCGAGCTTCAGTTTGTTCCCGGCATAATCAAACTCGTCGTCCTCGACGCAGCCGGGCTTTGAGTCTTTCACAACACCCGGTATTTCGAGCGCGGGACGGGTGAACGCGCCCTTTTCGTCACGCGGGAACTCCGGCCAGCCGTCCTTCCAGGCGATCGGTATCATATAAGGTATGCGCCCCACGCCGCCGCGGTCGCCGAAGAGATAGGCGAACCAGCGGCCGTCCGGCGTGTCGACGATGCCGCCTTGGGCGATGCCCTCACACTCGTAGACCGTGCGCCCTTCCCACGGCCCCTCCAGCGACCGCGCGCGGTGCACGGCCACGAGCCTGCAGTGGCCGGTCGGCCAGCAGATGTTGAAGAGGTAGTACCAGCCGTCGCGCTTGAAGAGCTGGCAGCCCTCGCCGAGCCCGCGGCCCGTAGGTACGCAGTCCGCAATGTTGCCTAGCACCACATGGCCTTCGTCCGCCGGACGCCGCCCTTGGGCGATTTCGTCCCACGAGAGATTGTATAGCTTCGCCTTGTTGCCGCCGGCGGCGATAAAGCTGATTTGGCCGTTCTCTATCCAAAGCGAATGGTCGTAGAATTTGCGGTTGATTCTGTAGCGCTCCCACTTGCCGCTTTCTATATTGTCGGTTCTGAAGAGATACGTGCAGTCGATGCGGTTGTTGAACGACGAGACGTAGAAGCGCCCGTCCGCCTCGTTGTAGCGTATCGACGACGCCCACGTGCCGTAGAGGTAGTCGTTTTTGCCGTTGGCGAGATTGTCTTCGTCGCGGTTCTCAATCGTGTCGTAGCAGTACGAGACGATTTTCCAGTTGACCAGGTCCTTGGACGCCATCACCGGTATGCCGGGGTTGAAATGCATCGAGGTCGACGTCATATAGTAAGTGTCGCCCTTGCGGCATATTGAAATGTCGGGCACATCGGCCCACATTACGGGGTTCATGTCAGCGAAGCCCATCGCCGCGGCAGCGGCGCAAAAAATCATTATCAGGGTTTTCATGCCGTATATTTTACCATATAATCCGCCGCCGGCGCAATACACCCAATAGGGTGGGTATGCGTTGGCCGCAGCCGTAGACACTACCCACTTTCGCGCGGCGGGCAAATATGATATACTATTCGCCCATCACCGCTCACAGGGGGTAGGAACACATGACGAAAAAACAAACCATACACATACTGACTCTGGCCTTCGCCACGACCTTCGCGTTTTCGGCGTTTGCGTTGTACGAGGATATAACGCTCGAAAAGTTCCCGGACGCGGATTCCGTGCTGGTCGACGGGCTTGACGAGACCGAGTACAAGCCGGACGGCACATACGCCTGCAGGTCGAGCAACACCGTCAAGATACTGACCGAAAAGGGGCGGCGCGAGGAGTCCGAAATAGAACTGCCGTTCAGCGCGCGCTACGGCACCGCCGGCATCGAGGGCGTCTGGATAATCGAGCCTGACGGCACCGAGCGCCCGATCGATGTGTCGAAAACGACGAAGGTCGTGACCGACAACTCGTCCGAGGCCGAGAACATCTACGACCCGATGCACAAGAAAGTCGTCTGCACGATACCGGGGCTGAAGGTTGGCGACGTCCTGCGCCTCGCGACGCAGCGCAGCGTCTTCAAGTCGCGCGTTAAAGATACGTTCTCCGACATGTCGGTGCTGGAGTGGAAGTGCCCAATGCTCCACCAGGTCGTCAAGGTCAAGGCGCCTAAAGAACTGCCGCTCAAGAAGATTGCCGTACGCAACGCCCTGGGCAATGTCGAGTACAAGACAGAAGAGCTCGCCGACGGCTCGACGCTGCACGTCTGGACGGCGACCAACTCGCCCCAGGCGTTCGACGAGCCCGACACCCCGCCGCTCTACACGCTCCTGCAGAACGTGCGCTATTCCACAGCCGAAGACTGGCCCCACCTCTCGCGCTGGTACTGGGACCTCTGCCAGCAGCACCTCGCGAAGGCCAACGCCTCGATAACCAACAAGGTGGCTGAAATCACCGCCCAGGCGGACGCGGCCAATCCGGCCGATCCCGCCGCGGCGCGTCTGGCGGCCGTCTACAAGTGGGTCGCCCAGGAAATACGCTATATGGGCCTTACCATGGAGGACACCTCGCCCGGCTACGCCCCGCACGACGTCGACATAACGTTCGAGAACCGTTACGGCGTCTGCCGCGACAAAGCGGCGCTTCTCGTCGCCATGCTGCGCATCGCGGGCTTCGAGGCGTTTCCAGTGCTGATCCACGCCGGCGCCAAGATGGACGCCGAGGTGCCCATGCCCTACTTCAATCACGCGATCGCCGCCGTGCGCGCGCCGGGCGACCCGGCGGCGAACAAGGACGGCTTCATACTCATGGACCCGACCAACGAATCGAGCGCGGACCTCTTCCCGGCGTACTTAGGCGACAAGTCTTATCTCGTGGCGACGCCCGAGGGCGAGCCCCTGCACATCTCACAGGTCTATCCCGCCGACGCCAACGCCGCCAGAATCGCCAGCAAGGCGACGCTTGAGCGCGACGGGTCGATGGTCGTCAAGAGCGTTATCGATTTCAACGGCCTTAGCGACAACACCTACCGCAGCGTCCTGTTGAGGCGCAAGCCCGAAGACCGCCGCCGTCTCTTCGAGCGGATTATCTCGAACGCCGCCGCCGGCGCCGAACTGCTCTCTTTCGAGATGTCGCCCAAGGACCTGCGCGAGACCGAGAGTCTGCTCAAGATCGAGGTGCTTTACCGCGTGAACGAGGCCGTTTTGAAGGGCGAGAGCCGCGATGAGCTGACGGTGCCCTTCCTTTCGCGCGTGCTGGGGTCGGTCAACTGGGCGCTTTCGGGCAACACTTCGCTCGAGAAGAGGCGCTTCCCGCTTGTCATCGACACGACAGCCAAGACCGTCGAGATGGTCGAGGTCGATCTGGGTGGCGCGCTCGGCGGCAAGGCGCTTCTGCCTGAACCGGTCGCTTTCGAGGGACCCTACGAATACCGCCGCGACTACACTGTCGCGAACGGCGTCCTAACCGCGCGCCGCATCCTCGCCATCAACGCGGTGGAGTTCTCGCCCGACGAGTATCTCGCCCTGCGCGAGGATATCAAGCGCGTCGAAGCGGCGGACCGTCCGCGCCCGCTGTTCTCGAAGAACCCTGACGCAGAGGCGAATGTGCACTACCGGCGCATCGCGTCGTCGTTCAATGTGACGAGCCCCTATTCGTGGGTCGTGACAAACACGGTCGAGACCGAGGTTCTTACCTACGACGGCAAGAAGAGGTCCGCCGAGCTCAAGTTCGCGTTCAACCCGACATGGAAGAATATCGAGCTCGTGTCGGCGGTCGTCTCCAACAAGAACGGACAGGTCGCGTCGGCCGGCGAGCGCGAAATGTCGCTCTTCGACTGCGGCTGGGCCGCCGCCGCGCCGCGCTACCCGGCCTCCAAGCAGCTCGTCGTCAATCTGCCTTCTGTCGAGATTGGCAGCGTCATCACCTACACCACCGTCACGACCGTGACCGGTTCGCCGGCCCCGTTCCACGCGACATGGATGTTCGACGTCAGGGAGCCTACCGACATACTCGAAGTCGAGTACAGCGATTGGGAGGGCACGCGCTTCACCAAGCGAATCGACGGGCCGAAGATGCTCCCGGCCGAGCCTATGCAGCCGGCGGGCGAACTCTGGCGCGACACCTTCACGCTCTCGCACGGCAACTTCGACGAAGCTTCGGCGAGGCTCAGGGCGGCGACTGACGTAAAGCCCGTCAAAGAAGGCGAGGCCGCCGACGAGGCCGCGAAGTTCTCCGCGCCGCGCGAGAAAATCGAGGCGATCCGCAACTGGATGGCCAAGCACGTGCGCATATCGGGTCCGTCGCTCTACGAAGTGCCGCTGGCGGCCCAGACCACCGATCCCGAAACCGTCCTGACCGAGCGCTACGCCTCGCGTCTCGACTACATTCGCACGATGTGAAGTCGGATCGTAGCCAT
>JAZQBR010000147.1:0-2914 GCA_045545855.1 Kiritimatiellia bacterium
GTCGAAAGACTGCAATAGGGGACAATCCGCTATGTGGCGGCGCGTCGGAAACCGCTCGTCCATATGGAGGAGCATCCATCGGAATCAATGTGAAACGGAGCCGAGGGGCGAAGGGGAGCGAAACTGATGAAACCAGTCCCATACGGAGAGCCGTATGCGGGAAAACTGCACGTACGGTTCGATGAGGGGGCGGGCGTACCCGATAACAAGGGGCGTCCCGCTCTACTCTACATCCTTTTTGACAATATGAACAAACACTTCATTTTGTCTTTTGTGGCATCTGCAGCGCTGATTGCGCCGTTTGCATCGAATGGTGGGGGAGACATGCGCACCAACCCGCCTTCCGAGTGCAAGGCACCAGACAAGAAATGCGACTGCCCAGGCGGGGCGGAGGTTTCGGCTGGATGCATAAAGGTCAATCTGGATCTTGGGCAGACTACCCCGTGGTCCGGTTCGATGGACTGCGCCCTTAAGATATTCGCGGACAACGAGTCGCCGAACGTCTTCACCTGCGATTCGCTGTATGCGGTCCTTGGCGGCTACACTTTCAAGCGCCTTGGGCAGAAGACCTTGGACGACGGCGTGACGCCCGCCGAAGTCGTGTTCTCCCATCCCAACGGCGAGCCGATTTCCTTCGTTTTCAAGAACGGCGAGTCGTTGGCGCAGCCCGACCCCGGCGTGCACGTGAAGATGGACGAACGACTGATGATGGTTGACGCGGAAGGGTGGGCGGCAACGTCCGACCCCGTCTACTACGACCTTTACCTTGGGGACGGTTCCCGTCGCAGGTTCATGGCGACGGACATGTTCGGCGGGCGCGGGAAGCTCGTTTCTGTCACGGACGCGCGCGGCGTCACGGTGACGCCAGCCGAGATGGGCGTGGACATCGTGTACGACTCGAACGGCGTCAGGCAGTTCCTCACGCCGTCGCGCCTTGCCGTGGTGGCGCAGCGTCCAGGCTTCACCGGCTACGATGTGACGGTGTATCCGATTCAGGACAAACCGCAAAAGGACGCGGCGACCGGATTGTACGATGTTCCATCCGCTACGCCTGTCAAGCGGCTTTCGCTTCGCAGGGAAAACGGCGGGAAGCGTGCCGTGGTGATGCTCAGGAGCGGCGACGCCGAGCCGAAGGAGTATGTCTTCGACTACGCGATGCGGGATTGGTCGCTGATTCATCCCTCAGGTGCGCAGGACCAGAAGGAGATCTACGCCGACGACGAACGCGAGGCGTGCACCATCAGTACGTCACTCTCTGCGGACGGACGCATGATGTCGCGATCCGAGGCGCACTACAAGTGGGAGTCCTGGGGCTTCGCGATGACCAACCGCGTCGAGGGTTTTGGCGGCGTAACCGATACTACGACCTGGACGTACTACACGTCAGGCAACGGCAAGGGACAGGTCAAGACCGAGAAGCGCCAATCGGGTTTACTGATCCAGTATGCCTACGACAATGTTGATCGCGTTATCTCCGAGACGCGCTCCGGTCCGGACATGATGACCGAGACGACGACATACGACTACACGCCGGTCGATCCGAGCGACCCTGTCCTTCCCGTCGACACCCGCCCGCGCACGATTGTGCGTAAGCTCAACAACATCGAATGCGAGCGCACATACTACGTCTACTCGCCCCTTACCAACATCGTCGAGCGCGTCGGCACTCAAGGCGCGGCCTACGGCGGCACGAATGCGCTTAGAACGATCACGACATTCTATCCTGTTGGCGGGGAATCGGATTCGGGGAGCGTGGGCTTGGTAGGGTCGAGCGTCCCGCTCGCCCGCCGCGCCGGTTTCGTCAAATCCATTCGCCACGAGGATGGCACTTTCGACACATACGACTACTCTTTCGTCTCAAACCTCTGGACTGAAACCGTCACCCACCTCCACGAACAATCCCCTACCCCCGTCTCCGGCAAAACCACCCGCGACATCACCATCACCAACTCCCGCGGCGAAATTCTCGAAGAAAAAACCGATGCGTACATTGGCGAAGTTTGGTATACTATCTCCCGAAATCGCATGACATACAACTCACAGGGCAAGCGCATTCGAAGCGAAAACCTCGCCGGGCAAGTCACGACCACGGCGTGGGATTGCTGTCACAAGGTTTCGGAGACTGGGCCCGACGGCTCGACCACGACCTGGGATTACGACGATGAAGGGCGCATGATTGCCTCTTCCCGCCTCATCCCGCTCGACATGACCAATGTCACATGGCTCACGACTTGCTACGAGTACGATGCCCTCGGCCGTCAGATTTCCACGTGGAAAACGAATCTCACGCAACACATTGGCACTCCTGTTATCAGTACGCAGTATGACCCGCTAGGAAGAGTTGTTGCCAAGTCTGATGCTTTCGGGAATTGGACCAGGAAGTCATATGGTGCCGGTGGTCTATCTGAGTCCACGACTTATCCTAACGGGTCTACACATGTTGTCGTTCGCGATCAAGGTTACCGGATGCTGACGGTAACGGGGACGGCAGTAACGCCGGAATTCCATGCATATGGGGTCACAGCCGATGGTTCCGTGTGGACGCGGATCAACAAGGGTTCTGCCTCGTCGCCGCGATTCTCAAAAGTCTACCGAAATTTCCTTGGTGGTGAGTTCCGCGAGGAAAAGAGTGGTTGCAACGGTTCCACTGTGGCTTCCGTACACATTTTCGATTCGCATGGAAATGTCGTTTCTACGGTCAGCGATAAAAGTCCCGCGGTCTCGTACGAGTATGACGAGGCTGGCGTGAGGATTGGCAATGTACGCTCAGCCGACGGCAGTTGGAGGAGGGACACGACCTCTTCGCTTTACCGCGTGATAGACGGCGACATATGGAAGGAAAACATTTCTACGCAGACCTGCTCCGAAAGTCGGATCGTAGCCATGTCGTTCTGTGAGCCAAGGAGTTGTCATA
>JAZQBR010000148.1:0-1996 GCA_045545855.1 Kiritimatiellia bacterium
AGGGCCCCGGGGCGCGGCGTCCGCGCGAGGCGCGCGACATGCGCGAGGCGCCGCCAAGGCGGCCTCAGCCGTTCGGCGGCAGACGGCCGCTTTTTCGCGAGATGTTCTCGCCCGAGGTGGACGCGACCGCCGAACGCGTAACGTGGCTTGGCGGGTGTGTGGTGGGGCTCTTGTTCCTCTCGCTCGTCGCCGGCGGCTGGATGCTCGCGAGGTCCGCCAAAAAGGCGCGCGAGGACGCTTTGACAAAGACCGATTTTCTCTCAAATATCTCCCACGAGTTCAAGACGCCGCTTACGACGATATGCCTCTGCGCGGAACTCGCCCAGGACGACGGGCTCGGCGCCGATCGCCGCAAGAAGGCCCTGCAGTCGATTGTGACAGAGGCCGAGAGGCTTAAAGGGCTTGTCCTTGGCGCGCTTGATTTCAGCCGTCTCGAGAAGAACAAGCGTCCCTTCACGCTGGTGCGGTTCGATATTGCGGCGGCGGCGCGCGAGGCCGCGGGGCCCCTAGCCGAGAGGTTTGGTGACGGCGGCCTGAAATTGCCTGAGGGCTCGGTCGAGGCGACGGCCGACGTCGAGGCTGTCAAGCAGATAGTGGTGATTTTTCTTGATAATGCGGCTAAATATGCCGCGAAAGGCGGCCTTGTCGAGGTGTCGGCGGACCTCGTGAAAGGGAGGGCCTGCGTCTCTGTCGCAGACCGCGGCCCCGGTCTCGCGCCCGGCGCGCTGAAGCGCGTTTTCGACCGCTTCTGGCGCGGCGACGACGCGACGACGGCCGAGACTGGCGGTTCGGGCCTGGGGCTCGCAATAGCGCGCGACCTCGCGCGGGGCATGAAGGGCGACGTTCATGTCAGGGCGCGTGAAGGCGGCGGACTTGTCTTCACGTTGGAGGTGCCGGCATGACCGACATACTTTTCGCCGAGGACGACGCCGGCATACGCGAATGGGTCGTGGTGGCGCTCGAGAGCGCAACGTGCCGGGTAAGGGCGGTGGCGGACGGCGCCGCGGCGCTGAAGGCGTACGAGGAGAAGCGCCCCGACCTGATGATACTCGACGTCATGATGCCAAAGGCGTCCGGCTGGGATGTCGTAACCGAGACGAGAAAGAAGGACAAGGCCGTGCCCATAATGATGCTGACGGCCAAGTCTGCCGAGGCCGACAAGGTGGCGGGCCTCGGGATGGGCGCAGACGATTATCTCACCAAGCCGTTCGGGCTCGCCGAGCTGAGGGCGCGGGTCGCGGCGCTTTTGAGGCGTGCGGCGGTGTCGGCGGCCGGCATGCCGGCCCAGGCGTCCATTGCGGTAGGCTCCCACAGGGTGGACGCGGCCAAGTCTGCGCTTGTCGCGGCGGACGGCACGGTCGTGGAGCTCACGGCGCTGGAACTCGGCATACTCAAGTTTCTAGCCGCCCACAGGGGCGAGACCGTGTCGCGCGACAGCCTTTTGAATGCGCTATGGGGCCTTTCGTACAACGGCACGACTCGCACGATCGACACGCGGGTGAAGTGTTTAAGACAAAAGCTCGGCACCGACGGCTCGCTTATAGAGTCGGTCTACGGCGCGGGCTACCGCCTGCGCTGAACCGCCGGCGCGTCCGCCCAGGCTCCCCGCCGCGCGAAAATTTGGCAAGTCAGCCCAGCCAAAAAACAATCCCAACGATTACGCATATTCATTCTTGATTTTCCCTGAGCGTGATTTGCGCAACCAGTGGTATGCGGTCTTCTCTCCTAACAGGAACGCGGGTTACGGTAACCCCCGTTCCCGTTCGCGGCAAAAAAATTTTGTGTCGCGGTGAAAGCAAAAGCGGAATGCTGTAGCGAGCAAAACCGGAATGGAGCGAGAGAGCCTGTTAAGCGAGCTTCAGCGAGGGATTTTGCTTCAAAGATGGCGATTGTTGAAAGTTAAGAAAACCATACGCCCCCCATGGGGGGCGGCCGTCTCGGTGTAGCGAGCAAAACCGGAATGTGGAGTATACTATGCTCCATGAAACAGCAAATA
>JAZQBR010000149.1:0-12970 GCA_045545855.1 Kiritimatiellia bacterium
CCTTTCCTGTTTGGTGTTTAGCACTTCGTATTATACCGAAGATCGAACTTGAAAGGCAACGCTCTTCCCCCTACTACCAGCTCGAAAACGCGCAGGCCGTCGCAATGCCTCGCTAGCGAAGAAAAAATTGGGGAACCTCCAGTTTCGTTTCGTCCTTGCTTTGGCAAAGGTAGATTTGCTATAATATCCAGCGGTGAGTGCGAATATGCGAATATGCATGAAGAGGAGGGATAGACTATGAATAGTGACGACAGCGGGAAGTTGGACGAACAGCGCACCGAAGCCGCCGAAGCGCTTCACTCGGCGCTTGCCGAGCTGGAGTCGGGGAACGGGCTGCCGGACTTTGTCGAAGGGCACGGGCTCCAGAGCCGGTACTTTGCTTTCTCGTGGCACTCTGATTGGCTGAGC
This sequence comes from Kiritimatiellia bacterium, assembly GCA_045545855.1. Lineage (GTDB taxonomy): Bacteria > Verrucomicrobiota > Kiritimatiellia > RFP12 > UBA1067 > UBA1067. The sequence continues at coordinate 409 of JAZQBR010000149.1, forward strand.
ATAAGCTACCGCCTGCCGTATGCGCGCGTCCTGTCCGGCGAGGAAGCGATGAGTCTCGACAACGTCAGGATAGGCGCCGCGATTCGCATGGCCATGCTGCTGCTCTCCGCGACCTCGGCGGAGGCGATATTGCACGACGGCGAGGCGGAACTTTCGGTCGAGGCGGGTGAATCGGGCGTGCGGTACGCCATAACAGGTCCCGACGGCGAGGAGATCGATTTCGCCGACGACTGGCAGCCGCTCATCGCGCGCCTTGAAAAAGATGTTTCGTCCGCCGGCGAAAGCCTTCATATAATTTGGCCGTAACCTTTTGTCTTGTTGCGTGTATACAGTGTAAAGTCAGGGAAAGGGGATACAACCATGTCAATCAAAGGCGTCAATATCAATACAGTGTCTATGGACTACTTTCTGCGCGGCGTCGATGCCGCGAAGCCGCAGGGGGTCCAGCCGTCGCAGGTTCAGCATGAAGACGCAAACGCGCAGGTTGACCATAAACAGCAGGCCGTAGGCAAGATGGTCTCTCAGCTGGACGTTCTTCTCATGAAGGCCGCCATGGCCTCGACGAAGAGCCTTGACGGCAAGCAGGTGAAGCATTCGCTCCAGACGATTGTGGACCAGGGGCTGCTCGACAAGGATTCGTTCAAGCTTCTCGCCAAAACCGCCGACACGGCCGCGAAGACTCTCAAGGCGCTCGACAAGTTCACCGGCAGAGAGTTCGCGACGGCCATCGATGCGGAAGGCAAATTCAACCTCAAGACGGCGGCGGGCAAGGCCGTCGCGGCGGCCATCAAGGCGCAGCACGACCTCTCTAATCTTCTCGGGCAGGTCGGCAAGATGTTGAACGCCCTGGTCCGCAACGAGGATCAGGTCAGGAGCGCGAACGCGAAGTACCGGGGCATCAGCGAAGAACTGTTAAACGAGGTGAACGAGTTCACCATGGTCAGCGACCGCCGGATGATGGAGATCAACCAGCTGGCATGGCAGATGAAGAACTTCGCCGTCTACCTGGCGGCAAACGGCGAGAACGCCGACCCCAACATCACGGCCATACTCAAGGCCAAGGTGAACGACCTCATGCCGCGCCAGGCGCTCGCGATGCACGGCACGGCGGAAGCGCTCGCGGCGGTCAACGAGAGCGTCTCGGCGAAGCTGCGTCCGCTCGCCGAGAAGATAGACGCGTTCCGCAACAATCCCTCGGCTACCTTCGCCGAATCTGATTTCAACGCGCTGAAGAGCGATATCGCCACGATGAAGGCGGCGCTTACAGACATCCGCAAGAACGGCGTCCAGGTGGGTGACGGGCGAATGGTGGTGGCGAAGGACATCATAAAGGCGCTCGAGGAGGAGGTCGCCAAGGCGGAGGCGCTTTTCGAGACCGCCCGCAGCGATGTGTCGCGTCGGATACTCGACAACTATATCTACACCACCATCTCGCTTCTGTACGAGAATGAGGCCTACGAGGAAATGAACAGCAACACTACGACGCACCAGACTGCGTTTGCGTGCCGCAACGAGTTCATCCTGGCCATGAGAGCCGTCGTAGACGCGGCCGTAGACGGCAAGAAGTCGCCTGATGACATCAAGAAGCTCGTCCACACGCTCGGCGGCCGCGCGAAACAGCTCCAAGCGGCGGCGCAGCGGGTCGGTGTTGGCTTGGGCTCGTCGGCCGAACGCTTCAACGCGATTTTCGCCCGCATGCGGAACGTAAAGCCGATATTCACAGGCTTCTGCAAGCTCGTCGACGAAGTACTCGGCAGCAAACGGCTCTTCTCCGCCTCGGAGGCGATGAGCGTATTCAAGGGGGCCATTTCGGTCTCGTCCCTCATCGAGGCGCGCGCGCGCGGTTTGAGCGATTCTGATGTCGACCCCGCGAACGAAGACGGCAATATAGTCTCGGAGCGGTTGCTCGGCGAAGGCGGGGCAGGCAGGGTGTACGAGCTGACGCGCGCCGACGGCAGGCAGGTCGTATTCAAGGGCGAGACCGAGAGCCGTGCCGGGCTGTCGGGAATCGTGGCTGGAGCCGCCAAGAACTATTCCGCGCAGCAGCTGACCGCGAACCTCAACATCGCCGCGAAGAACGCCGCCAAGGCGCTGGGCATGGGCGGCCTTCTCGTCGACTACTCGGTCGGCACCCACAATGGCGTATTCGGCTTCTACATGGAAAAGGCGAAAGGCATGATGCCGGAGACCATGAAGGGGTTCAGCCTCTCCCAGCCTTCTCCTAGCGCCGGAATGTCGGCCAAGGCGATCAAGAATCTGCCGGCGGAACAGAAAAAGCAGGTCAAGGCCGATCTCAGGCGCGAGCTTAACCGCATGCAGTGGCTGGACCTCGTTACCGGGCAGGCCGACCGCCATGAAGCGAACTACTTCGTCCATGTCGACCCCACGACGCACGCCGTCACCGTGAAGGGCATCGACAACGACGCGGGGTATTCCCAGTACCGCACCGGCGCCATGAAGTTCTCTTTCGACAAGGACCGGTCGGAGGATTTCAAGACTCTTCTCGACGGCATCGCAAAGAAGATCGATTCCCGCAACCACAAGAACGTGCTCGAGGATCTGCTCAAGGACCCCGGCATAACGTCCGACGGAAACGGCAGATACACCGTCGATGTCTCCAAGATCGAGAACAAGGCCATCGCCAGCGCCATCTGCCACACCACCGGCCTGCAGCCCATTGCCGTGCCGGACAAGATCGACCGCGAGACGTACGACGCGCTCATAGCGCTTAAGGCAGGGCCGAAGCGCGACGAGTATCTGGACTCGATACGTCCGCGTCTTTCCGAAGCGAGCTTCAATGCGGCGGTAAGCCGCCTCGATGACGTCATCGCCAGGGCGGAAAAGCTCGGCGGCGAGGGCAAGATCATCGAGAAAGAAGGCTGGCTCGACGAACCCGTAGAGAAGCTGCAGACGGGCGACATCTCGGTCAAGAGGCAGAACGGTGGCGTCAAGAAGCTTGGCGGACAGATTGCGAAGGATGTGAACGCTTTTCTCTGCACGTCAATCTTCGTCCGCGACGGGCTTGACAAGATCTTCTCCTGACGCTTGTATTCAGCCGAACGCATTGGCGGACCATCCGCAGGAACCGGCCTATTCGGGAAGAACGGGTTGGTACGCAAAAGGTCATGTTTATTATCCTCAGAGCGGCACATGGTGGCGAGAGTAATATGGTATGCTATCGCCAACCATAACCAAAAGGGAGATAAGCGGGACGGCTCGCGGCCGATCTCCTGCGCGACAGAAAAGTGCCTATCGGATGGATGGCCGAGATGTGCGGGTGGGAGTCGGACTCTTACTTCAAGCGTTTCTTCAAGGCAAAGACCGGTCTTACTCCGCGCGAGTGGCGCCAGTGCCACGCCGGTTAGCCGGTTTCAGCCGCGTTGGCCGTAATTTTTTTCAGTTCCCTATTGCTTATTCGCCCCGAAAATTGTATAATTTACGTCGTGAAAAAGTCTAGCAAGGTAAAGTACGGCAGAATACTGCTGAAGCTTTCGGGCGAAGTGCTCGGCAACCGGGAGACCGGCGAGTGCATCGACCCGAAGAATCTGGCTTTCATGGCCGAACGCGTGAAGAAGATTCACAAGATGGGCGTAGAGGTGGGTATCGTGCTTGGCGGCGGCAACATTTTTCGCGGCCTGACCGGCACGGGCAAGGGCGTGAACCGCGTCACGGGCGACTCGATGGGCATGCTCGCGACGATAATAAACGGCCTGGCGATGATGAACGCGCTAGAGTCCATTGGCGTGCCTACTCGCGTGATGACCGCGATTGAGATGCCGAAGCTCGCCGAGCCCTTCATACAGCGCAAGGCCCTCAGACACTTCGAGAAGGGGCGCGTGCTCATCTTCGCCGGCGGCACCGGCAACCCGTATTTCTCGACCGACTCGGCCGCCGCGCTGCGCGCGAGCGAGATCGGCGCACAGGCTCTTCTCAAGGCCACGAAGGTCGATGGCATATACACGGCCGACCCGAAGAAAGACCCGAAGGCCAAGAAGTACGGGTCGCTCAAGTACGAGACGGCTCTTGAAAAGCGCCTGAAGGTGATGGACTCCGCCGCTTTCGCGCTTTGCATGGACAACGGCATACCGATCGTCGTCTTCGACTTCTTTGACGGCGACGCGCTGGAGCGGGTCGTGAAGGGCGAGGCCGTAGGCACTCTCGTGAGCGAGAAGGGCTGACGGCCGCGATTGGCCGGTAGAGAGAATTGCAGAGAGAAAGGCAATATTATGGAAACCGTAAACGAAGTATTGAACGACGCGAACGCCAAGCTCCAGAAGAGCTTTGATGCGCTCAAGGCCCAGTTCGCCGGCCTCAGGACCGGCAAGGCGAGTCCCGCCATGGTCGACGGCATTCAGGCCGACGCGTGGGGTTCGAAGCAGCCCCTCAAGAACATCGCGACGATCTCGACGCCCGAGCCGCGCCAGATCAAGATTACGCCCTTCGACCCGACGACGATCGACGGGATCATGAAGGCGATTCTCGCCGCGAACATCGGTGTGACGCCTCAGAGCGACGGCAAGGTCGTGCGCATCACCGTGCCGGAGCTGAACGAAGACCGCCGCAAGGAGATTGTGAAGACGGCCAAGACCCAGGCCGAGGCCCAGAAGGTCGCGATGCGCAACGTCCGCCGCGACGCGAACGACGCCGCGAAGAAGCTTGAGAAAGACAAGAAGATTTCAGAAGACGACTTGAAGCAGGCGCTTGACAAGATACAGAAGGCGACCCACGCCGGCATCGCGAAAATCGACGCCGAGTTGAAGGCCAAAGAAGCCGAGGTCATGTCGGTCTGACGGTCCGCGAGGCCGGGGACAGAAAAGTTTGCAAAGAGAAGGGAGCACGAAATGGCAGAAGAAAGTCTGAGTCCGATAAGCGCGGCCAAGCCGCCAGCCGTCAATCCGCTTGGTGCGGCGACGTCAGCCCATGCGTCCACGCTGAAGCTCAAGCCGGTCATCCGCAAGCCTACGATAGGCGGCGCGAAGCCCGGGCTCAAGCTGCCGCTCCCCGGCGCGGCGGGTTCGCCGGCGGCGGGCGCCGCGGCGCCGTCCGCGAGTCCTGCGGCGGGCGCGATGGATCAGCTCAAGTCGGTCACCCAGAAGCTCAAGGGCGTGACCCAGCAGATACCGCAGCAGGCTATTCTGCAGAAGACCGGCATCATAGCCGACCAGAGCCTTACCGACGCGCAGAAGCAGGCCTCCAAGTCGCGCACCGCGCGCATATCGCTTTCTGACGCGCTTGGTGTGGCGCCGGTCAAGAGCGAGGCGGCGCCGATGAAGACGATTCGCATCAAGCGTCCGGTCGACATACCGGGCGCGACGCCTGCGCCTACAGCCGCCGCCGCTCCTGCCCCGGCCGTGGCGCCTCAAGCCGACGAGTCGACGATTACCCAGCGCAAGACGCTCAAGATAGCGCGCCCCGCGGGCGGCGCGGTCAAGCCTGCCGGCAAGTTCGGCCTCAAGAAGCCTGGCGCCCCGGCCAAGGCTGAAGAGGCGCCTGAAGGCGAAGTTGCCGACATACCCGAGCTGCCGCCGGTCGATGCGGCTCCCGCCGCGCCTGTCGCGGCCGCGGCGCCTTCGGCCGACGAAGTCGCGGGCGTCCCGGGCGGGCTCTTGATCTTCGATTTCATACTCCAGTTCGCGGCGTGCCTCGTGGTCGGCTTCCTCGGCTACCTGCTCTACGTCGATCTCGAGACCGCTTGGTTCTGATCGGGCGATGAGGCGTTGGTGGGCTATTGCGCGCTCGACGCTTCTTGAAGTGTCGTCAGAGCCTTTGGCGCTGCTGCTTACTGTCAGCGCGGTGACGGTCGTCGCTTTCGCGGCCGTCTTTCACATACACCAGTTCGGCGGGGCCGACACGACCAGGATGGCGCGCGACGCCAGCCTGTCGGCCATGCTGATAGCGGGGCTGCTGCTCGCGGTGTTCTGCACCATAAAGGTCTTTCGCCGCGAGTTCGAGACGGGTACGCTCGAGATGGTGCTCTCCCACCCGGTTTCGCGGACGGGCTTTTTTCTCTCGAAGGCGCTCGGCGCCTTTCTCGCATACCTGGTCTTCGCGCTCACGCTCTACGCTGACGCTGTCACGATGGTGACCGGGGCGAGGGTGGGCGGCGTGATTGCGGCCGATACGGGGCGTCTCGCGTTCATCTGGGGCCCGTCGCTCGCCATCGCCGCCGCCACTGTCGTGCTCGGCCTCGCCATACCGGCCGTGCTCAACCGCTTTCTCTCCTTTCGCTTTACGTCCACCGCGACCTTTGCCTGCCTCGCGGTCGCTCTCGCCGGCATGTGCCTGAATCTCTGGATGGCCCGGGAGTGCGGCTTCTGGGCGAAGGTCGCCGACATTCCGGGGCGCCTCGCGCCGGCCGCGGTCATGCTCGTCTTCCCGGCAGCCGCGTTTGTCGCCGCCAGCGCCGCTTTCGCCGTGCGTTTCAGGGACAATACCGCCGCGACGCTCGCGGGCGTTCTTTTCGTGGTCGCCCTGCCGGCTTTCGGCAACTACTATCTTTCGTCCGCGCTGTCGAAGGGCGGGGCCGTGCCTTGGAGCCATGTCGCTCTCGGGTTTCTCGCCGCGGCGCCGTTTATCGCGGGCTTCGCGCTTGTGGGGGTTCTCCTGGTGAACGAGAGGGATGTCGCATGAACGGAACTGTTGAAAATGTCATAGACTTGAAAGGCGTCGTGAAGACGTTTCGCGATTTTTGGCTGCGCCCGACGGTCCGGGCGGTGGACGGGCTCGATCTCGCGGTCAGGCGCGGCGAGGTGTTCGGCCTTCTGGGGCCCAACGGCAGCGGCAAGTCGACGACCATAAAGATGATACTAGGGCTCGTCAAGCCCGACGCCGGCTCGGTCTCGATGTTCGGCTTAAGACCCGACTCTGTCGCCGCGCGACGCCGGCTCGGCTATCTGCCGGAGCTCAGCTATCTGCACCCGTTTCTCACCGCTCGCGAGACGCTCGCCTACTACGCCGGGCTTTGCGGGCTCGATTCGCGGACCTCGCGCCTGCGTACGGCCCAGCTTCTTGAGATGGTCGGCCTCGCCGACGTCGCCGGGCGCGCGGTCGGCGGTTTCTCGAAAGGCATGGCGCGCCGCGTCGCCCTCGCGAGCGCGCTTGTCGGCCGGCCCGACCTGCTTATTCTCGACGAACCCACAAGCGGGCTCGACCCCGTTTCGACCAACGAGGTGAAGACTCTCGTCAAGACCCTTGTCAAAAGCGGCATGACAATACTCATGACCTCCCATCTGCTCGCCGACGCACAGGACGTCTGCGACAGAGTCTGCATATTGAACCACGGCCGCAAGGTGGCCGAAGGGCGCGTCGACGAGATCGGCACCTCGCTTCAGGACTTCTTTCTCGCGAAGGTTGGCGTCGGCCAGGAGTTCAAGGTCGCGGAGTTCCTGAAGTGAGGGCGTTTCTCCAGATTGTGCGCCTGGAGCTTCTGGCGGCGCTCCGTTCGAAGGCTGTGGCGATTCTCGCGCTGGGGTCCGTCGCGTGGATGTTCGCCCTGCCCCGCATCGCGGCAGGCGACGGCACGGCAGACGGGCTCTATCAGCTTCAGGTGAGATATTCGATTGGCGTAGTTTTCGCGGTCGTGCTCGTCTCGCTCTCGGCTGCGGCCGCCGGCACCCTCGCGAAGGATCGCGAGGCGAAGAGGCTCCAGCTCACGATGGTCCGCCCGGTCGGATATGCTGTCGTCGCGCTCGGGCGCATGGCCGCGCTTACGGCAGTGGGCGCGGCGGTTCTCGCCGTGTCGTGCGCCATACTGGCCTTTCAGGTGGGCGGCGGGCGCACGTGCGACCATGTGCTGCGCCCCCGTCTGGAGCCGCCCGAGGCCGCCGCGCGCCGCATGTTCGACGAGAGCATGGCCAAATACCCCGATTTCAAAGCCAAGGTCGCCGAAATAGGCGAGAAGGATGTGCTCAGATACCTTCTGCAGGTCGTGAACGACACCTATCAGACGGTGGGCGAAGGCGAGAGCGCCAGCTGGGATTTCGCCGCCGTCGACCCGGCCGCCACCCCGGTCTCGGCGCGCATAAGAATAACCGATGTGTTCGGGCGCCTCGAAAAGGCGGTGGGCGTATTCGCCTATGGCGGCTTCGAAGGTGCGATGGACCACCTCAACAAGTCGCTTGTCAAGGTCCCGCTGGCCACTCCCGCGGCGGACCCCGCCGCCGCCAAGCCGGGCGTGCTCGAGTTTCGCAACAACGGCGAGATGGGCGTGTCGATATATCCGCGGCGCGACCTCGCGCTGCTCGTCAGGGCCGACAGCTTCGCGTGGAACGCTCTCAGGGCGTGGCTCGTACTGACGGCGATTGTGGCTGTCGCCGTGGCGATGGGCGTTTTTCTCGGCGCGAGTCTGGGGCGCGGAGTCGCGGTCTTCTGCGTAATGGCGATTCTCGCAGCGTCGGTCGTCAGCCCGGCCGCGCTGGAGGAGTATCCCGACCCGCTGGCGGCCACGCGGGCCGACCGGCTGAGCCTGCGCCTGACCGATTTTTCGGCCTGGATAACTTCGCCGCTCAACGCCTACACGCCGGTCTCGTGGCTCGAGGCCGACGAGTGTGTCGAACGTCGCGATGTCGCGCGCGCGTCGTTCGCCGGGTTCGCGGCCTATCCGCTCGTGCTGGCGCTTTTGGCCGGCTTCGCAATGTCGCGCAAGATCGACTGAAGACGCCATGCGAGACGCCACCGCCAGCACATTGACCAAACTTGGCGAAAAGTGGGCGCTCGCCCGCGAGATTGTCGGCGAAGGGCGCCTGTCGGTCGTAATGCCGGTCTACAATCTCGCCGGCACAATCGAGGAGAACCTGGCCAAGACCGCCGCCGTATTCGAGTCTCACGGCCTCAGGGCCGAGCTGGTGCCGGTCGACGACGGCTCTACCGACGCGACTGCCGAGGCGCTTCGCCGCGCGTCCGCCGCGAAGTACGAATATGTGGTGGTAAGACCGGTCTTCTGCGGATGCAACGGCGGCAAAGGGGCGGCTCTGCGCACAGGCTTCGACGCGTCGACCGGCGAGTATGTCATGCTGCTCGACGGCGATCTCGACATACACCCCAAGCAGACGCCGTGGTTCTTCGCCGCGATGGCGGCCAATGGAGCCGATATAGTCGTAGGCTCGAAGCGCCATCCGAATTCCGTCGTGAGCTACCCGTGGCACAGACGCGCCGTGAGCTGGGTGTATTTCACTCTCGTCAGGCTCTTCATAGGCCTGCCGATAACCGACACCCAGACCGGCATGAAGCTCTTTCGCCGGCGCATACTCGGCGAGGCTCTCGGGCGCATGCTCGTAAAGACCTACGCCTTCGACCTGGAGCTTCTCGCGATAGCGCGCCAGCGCGGCGCGAAGATCGCCGAGGCCCCGGTTGTCATCCGCTTCGGCGACAAGTTCGGCGCGCTCAAGGCCTCGACTGTGCGGACCATGGCGTTCGATTCTCTCGCCGTATTCTACCGCCTGCGAGTGCTCAAGTACTACGCGAAGGCCGAGGTGCCCCCAAAGCTCGCGAAGCCGCCTTTCGTTTCGGTGGTAATCGCCTGCCCGGGCGACAGCTGGATGCTGCGCCAGTGCCTCGCCTCGCTCGCCGTCCAGACATGGCGCGACTTCGAGGTAATCGTGCTGCCCGACGACGGGATCGCCGCCGGCAAAGCGTTCCCGGCGGCGCTTGGCGGCCGGCTCGCGGTCGTCCCGGCCGGCAAGGGGCGCCCGGCCGAAAAGCGCAACGCCGGCATAGCGCGCGCGAAGGGCGATGTCGTGGCGTTTATCGACGACGACGCGTACCCTGACGCGCATTGGCTGGAGTATGCCGTAAAATATTTCGGCGATGAGACAGTGGGGGCGGTCGGCGGGCCTGGGGTGACCCCGCCGGACGACCCGTATCTCGCCAAGGCCGGCGGGCGCGTCTACGACAACCCGCTCGTTTCGGGCAACTACCGCTACCGCTACAAGGCCGGCGGCGTGCGCCGCGATGTCGACGACTACCCGAGCTGCAACCTTGTCGTGCGTACCGGTCTCTTGCGCAAGATCGGCGGCTACCGCACCGATTTCTGGCCGGGCGAGGATACTCTTCTTTGCAAGGATATCGTCGACTCGGGCCGGAGAATCGTCTACGACCCGTGGGTAATCGTCTGGCACCACCGCCGCGCGCTTTTCGGCCCCCACCTGCGCCAGCTCGGGCGCTACGCCTTTCATCGCGGTTACTTCGTGAAGCGCTACCCCTCGAACTCTCTGCACCTCTCCTACTTCGTGCCGAGCGCTTTCGTCGTCTATCTTCTTTTGTGGCTGCCGGTCTCGTGCGTCTCGACCGTGCCCGGCTCGCCGGCGCGGTACGCCCAGGCCGCGTTTCTGACGCCTCTTTTCGCATACGCCGCGCTCGTTCTTTCGACCACCTTCGCGCTGAATCCGGCGACGTGGCTCTTGACCGCCGCCGGAGTCGTCGCGACGCACGTCGTCTATGGCGTCCGCTTCGTCCATGGACTTTTCGCGCGAAGGGCCCCGTGTGAATTTATAGGCAAGGATCACGCCTGATGGACGACTGGATAGATATACAAGCCGACCCCGCGCATGTGAAGCGCGAGCGCGAACGCGCCCGCGGGCTGCGCAAGACCGACTGGTGGCGCGCGCAGCTGCAGAAGGGCGTCTGCCATTATTGCGGACGCGCGGTCGGCGCCGCCAATCTGACTATGGACCACGTCATACCCGTAGCGCGCGGCGGACGCTCGGTCAGGTCGAACTGCGTGCCTTGCTGCAAAGAGTGCAACAACGAAAAGCGCGCGCTCACACCCGCCGAGCAGATACTCAAGAGGCTCTTCAATGATTGACCTGTCGCGAACCGCCGCCGTGCTCGCGGCCGCGAGCCTGGGGGCGGACGCCCTCGCGCGTCCGGCCGGCACTCTCGCGTACACAATCGAAACGGCGCGCCCGCGCCAGACGATACGCCACTTCGGCGCGAGCGACTGCTGGAGCATGTGGCAGATAGGCCGCTGGAGCGAGCGCAGCCGGCGCAAGGTCGCAGACTGGCTCTTCAGCCTTGAAACAGACGCCGATTCGCGTCCGAAGGGCATCGGCCTTTCGCTCTGGCGTTTCAATCTTGGCGCAGGCAGTTCCGAACAAGGCGACGACTCGCAGATCGACCGCTGGACGCGCACCGAGTGCATGCTCAGGCCCGACGGCTCGTGGGACTGGTCCAAACAGAGCGCCGAACGCGGCTTTCTGAAGCTCGCCAAAGAGCGCGGCGTCGAGAACTTTCTCGCGTTCTGCAACTCCGCGCCCGTGCAGTTCACGAAGAACGGGCTCGCGACGAACACCGGGCGCGGCGAGACGATAAATCTGCGGGACGACTGCTATGACGATTTCGCCGACTATCTCGCCAAGGCCGTGAAGGGCATAGAGCGGCACGATGGCGTGAAGATAGGTCTGATAAGCCCCGTGAACGAGCCGGACGGCTACTGGAATTGGCAGGGCCCCAAGCAGGAGGGCAGCCCGGCGCTGGATATAGAGGTCGCCCGTCTCGCGCGCGAGCTCGACCGCGCCCTTGCGGCGAACGGCGTCGCCGCGAAGATTCTCATCAACGAGGCGAGCGACTACAGGTGTCTCATCGACGTGCGCAATACAGGCGAGGACAGAGGCTTTCATTTGCGCCATTTCTTCGGCAGCGCCGGCGGCGAGACGGATGTTTCTTCGCTCGCCAGGGTGCTGAAGACGATCGGGGCTCATTCGTACTGGAGCAATACGCCTGTCGATTTCATGCGCGAGATTCGACTGAAGGTTCGCGACGAGGCGGCCAGGTACGGCGTCGGCTTCTGGCAGACGGAATACTGCATAATGAGCAACGACAAGGAGATTGGCGGTGGCGGCGGCTATGACTTTGGCATGAAGACGGCTCTGTACGTCGCCCGGCTCATACACCACGACCTCTGCTTCGCCGACGCCGGGAGCTGGTCGTGGTGGCGCGCGGCCGGCGCCGGCGACTATCGCGACTGTCTGGTCAAAGTGTTTGCACGCGAGGGCATGACCCGCGGCTGGGCCGTCGACTCGAAGCTGCTCTGGACGTTCGGCAACTTCAGCCGTTTCGTGCGGCCGGGAGCCGTCCGATACGAGCTGACGTGCCGCGACGGCTCGGGCGCCGTGCGCGACGAGGGCTGGAACGAACCTTTCGGTGTGATGTGCTCGGCCTACCGTAACGCGGACGGCCGCTGGTGCGTTGTAGCCATCAACTATTCGCCGGACATCCGCGCGGCGGCATTCGCGCTCTCCGGTGGCGCGGAGCCGAAATGGCGGCTCTACCGCACCAGCGACGCGCCCAGCGAAAACCTCGCCCCTGTCGGCGTCAGCCGCGGGCGGTGTCTGCTCGCCCCGCGTTCTGTCACGACTCTTGTTGAAATGCGCTGGAATGAACGATTTGACGGCAACAACAAAAGGTGAGGCAATTGCAAAAACCCCGAATATATCTCACGCCAAGTTCGCAAAGTACGCGAAGTTTCGTTTTTAGGGTTGCTTTGCGAACTTAGCGTACTTTGCGTGAAACAAGTAAGTAGGTTTTGCAACTGGATCAAGGTGATTGAAATGGGAAACGACGACAA
>JAZQBR010000150.1:0-2708 GCA_045545855.1 Kiritimatiellia bacterium
GGTTGCAGTTCTCGACGGAACCCTTCTCCCACGAGGCGTAGGCGCGGGTGTAGTAGACGTTGCAGCCGACCACGGCCTTGATCTTCCCGGGGTCGAGGAACTCGCAGCCGTTGTCGGTTGTGATTGAGAGCACCCTGCCGAGGGCCTTTCGCGCGAGCATCCTCTTCAGGGCCGCGACCACCTCGTCCTGCGTGACATGCGCCATCAGCTCGATGACGTAGCGCCTGCTCCTGCGGTCGACGAGCACGAGCAGGCCGCCGGTCCCGTTCGTAGACGAGACGACGGTGTCCATCTCGTAGTGGCCGAACCGGCTGCGCCTGTTCGCGCCCGCGGGCCTGTCGTCGAGCGTGAGCCGCCCCGGGACCGTCATTGCGGGATGGGGCCTCTGGCTCTTCGGCCTTCTGCTCGGGTGGTATGGTGTCTCGCCGTACCTGACGCCGACGTCTCCGGCGTTGATGTGCTTGTACCACGTCGAAAGGCACGGGATGTCCTGCCCGGGCATCTCCTCCTTCATGTGGCAGAGTGCGTCGTATGGCGACAGTTTCTCGTCGACGACGTGCCTTCTGAAGAGGAAGGCCATCTGGTTCGTCACGATCATCCTCGTCCCCTTGTTCGCGTTGTTCTCGTTGATCACGTCCTGTGCCTTGAATGGGTCGTACTCCGCGTACTTGCGTCGTCGCCTGTCCTTCGGGTCCGGGACGGCGATGCCTGCGGCCCCCCTGTGGTATTCGCGCCTCCAGGTCTCGTATTTCAGCCCGTGCTTCGCGGCGAACTGCCGCAGGGTGATCCGGCATCCCGCCCTGACGATCGCGTTCCAGTCCGATGCCAGCGTCTGCCGCTGCTCGAATGTCAGGAACGTACCGGGCACGTGTTGTGTGGTATAATTTCTCACGGCGTCCTTTCTTTGGCTCTGATGTTTTGGTTTTGACACTTTCATCATACCACAGACTGTGACGCCTTTGCTGCATTTTCCGCGCGCGACGCCCCCTAGGGGGCGTGCCTTCCTCCTTTTTCCCTTCCTCTTCCGCTCCCTGTCTTTCTTTCTTTTTGCCTCTGCTCTCCACCTCGAAATCTGGCCTTTCCGATTTGACTCACTTGATTGTACAACTTTCCAAACACCCTTATCCCGGATTTTTAGATGAGCGATAGAGACGGCCTGGCAAAGGTCGTTTCGCGGTGCGGAAATGACGGGCGCGTCAGGGTGCGAATCCGGGGAGAAACGCCGCAAGGTCGGGTGGTTTGCGCTTCTTGGGGCGTCCCGAGATGAATCTTGTCCGATCCATGCGCAGAAGTTCGCGGACATTGGCGATGAACGGACGGAATCCGGCGACGATTTCCCCAAGGCTGTCCTTCATGGTCTTCAGCAGACGTTTGGCCTCTTCTCCGCAGTTGGGCAGGAAACGCGCGAAATAAGCGTAGGCGAGAGTGCAAAACGCCAGCAGGTTTTCCAGCCTTTTGAAAGTCCTCACCCGGGCGCGCTCCACCGCAAAGCATTGCTTGACGTCCTGGAAGAGCACCTCGACGCTCCAGCGGCAGAAGTAGGCGTTTGCGGCGAGGACCGCGGCCCTGCGCAGTTCGTCCGCCGGGGCGTCATGGCCGACGAAGTTCAGCGCATAGAGGAGCAGCGTCGCTCCGTTGAAGGAGCTCGACACCACGAGGACCGGCAGGTGCGCGTCGCCAGACGGGAAGAACCCCGTGCTCCAGCGCACCTCGGCCTCGGCGCTCCGCGTGGGCGAGCGCAGCGTCGCGCGGACGCATGGCGCGCTGGCCATGTCCTCGTCGATGCCGCGCCCCGTGCCGAACACGTCGCGCGACAGTTCCTTCACGCGCACGACCGCCCTGTGGCCCGAGCGGATCGCGTGGCCGACGAACCCCTCGCCGTCGAACCCCCTGTCGTGGACCGGGATGCCGTCGCCCCCGGTCGCCGCAACGATTCTGTCGAACAGCTCCGTCTCCGCGTCCGGCAGACCCTTGCGTCCCTTCAGGAGGTCCAGCCGCAGGGGCGTCGCCCTCCTGCGCAGCACGACTGCGGCGCACAGCAGGGAGTGCCCCATCGCGGTCACGCCGCGCGAGGCGTCGTAGCCCATCTCCATCCCTTCCATGCCCGAGCCCCCGAACTCCTTGGAGATGTCGCCGGAGTCCACGGCGACGACGGTGTCCCTGCCGACGAGCGCCACGCCCTCGTCCCAGAGGTGGTCGCGCACGGGCGTCGCGAAGTCGTACCGCGCGAGCCATCCCGACACCTTCTCCTGCCGACCCTTCCTTGAAGTCGCGTCCCCGTCCATGGACGCGGCGATGTCCGTGACGAGGGCGCTGCCGGTGCGCACCACTGCGGAGAACACGGCGCGCGCGGCCTCCCCTGGCACCTTGCCGAGACTTGGAAAGACATTCTCGAGAAGCGCCTTCGACGTGCGCTCCACGGCGTTTTTTGCTATATTACGCGTCACGGGGAGACTCCTTTCGGTTTGTTTGCACCGCGTATTATAGCGGAAATCGGAAAAGTCTCCCCGCCTATTTCTCCACCCTGAAAATTTATTTTCCCCTAATTTTATTGGCTCTGACGAATATCAGGGATAATTTATCCCGGATTTTCCGGGATAAGGGTGTGTTGAGTCTGGCTACTTGACATATTCGGGTTGGTTTTGATATACTTCGCACAATTCGCCCATGGTGGGCGGGTTGAAGCGAATGATTCCCGGCATCCATCC
>JAZQBR010000151.1:0-5470 GCA_045545855.1 Kiritimatiellia bacterium
GGAGTTTCTTCACCTGGGCGAGCGAGAGTCCGGAGAACTTTGCGACATCTTTCAATGCGAGTATGCCGCTCTCGAGCATGCGCTTCGCCGTAGCGAGCATATTCTCGCGTCTGCCGCGCTCTTCGCCGCGCTTTTCGCCGCGTGCTTCGCCGCGCTTTTCAAACTTTTCAAATGCTTCGCACATATAACGCCTCCCTTCTTCTGAATTCTTGTACTTTGAAACCTGCTTCTTTAGAATGTTGAAATTCATGTCTCTTGCGCTGCGGCAGTTGAAGTCGTGCATGAGGCGCCCCATGTCGTCGTTGCCGCGCCACTCCCCGTTGGCATAGATGATATGCGCGCCGTCGCCGAAAGCCAGCCCCGACCGCTTGTCCATACGGTCGAATACGTACATATCCTGCCCCCGGCGCATTACGTCGTTCTCTGTGATGAAAATCACATAAGTATCATGCAGCTTGCCGATGTCGCTGCCGCGCTTGAGGGCGTTGGCGTCCATTAGCGCGGAATTGTACCGCGCCCTCTTGGCGTCCGCGCCCCTGTCGGCGCGCTGAATCTCTATGTCGTACTCCTTGCCCGCCGAATCGCGTGCGAATACGTCGAAGCGCACGCCTCGCCCCTGAAGGCTTTTGATTGGGTACTCGGTTTGAGAACGGACAACCCTCAGGTCCTTCTTTCGAAGGATAATTTGCAAAATGAGCTCTATGCACTCCGGGGCGTTCTCAAGGCACTTGGACATGAAGTCATCGTCCATGAGCCTGAAGCGCGCAATCTCCGCCAGGTATTCCGGGTTCGGGGCATGAGCAGGCTGAACCCGTACATTCCCCGTGCGGGAACGAGCGGGCGAACGTCTTTCTTTTGCGCTTTTTGCTCTAGTCATGTGTTCTTGCCCTTGAACAATTCAAGGGTATTGTACCATATTCTCCCAAGCCGCGCAATAGGGAATGGTTCGGCCGTACCAAATTTTCCCGCCGCTATTGACCTGGGGGCACAATTTTTGGTAAAATATGTCAACTTTTCGGTAGTCCAAGGTGGACTCGCCGTGGGTTCGTGTTGATTTTTGACAGGCAAGGAAGGAGCGCAAAATGGCGATGAACAGTCAGCTGCTGGCGGTAGTCCAGCACATAGAGTCGGAGCGTGGCGTGAGTCGCGAAATCGTCTTGACGGCGATTGAGCAGGCGATCAGCCAGGCGGCGCGCAGGAATCGCGACGTCACGAACGACCTTAGGGTCGTCATCGACAGAAAGGATCTTTCTCTGCACGTATACGACACTTTCGTGTGCTCAGACGAAGATACCGGCCCCGGCTTCATTCCGCTGGCGAAGGCCATGCGATACAACCACGGCAATCCTGTAAAGGAAGGCCAGACCATAGAGGTCGAGATGCCGGCGGCCCGCCTCGGCCGAATCGCCGCGCAGACGTCGCGCCAGATGATAATGCAGAAGATTCGCGACGCCGAGCGCACCAACACCTTCTCTGAGTACAAGGACAGAATCGGCGACATCGTCTCGGGCACGGTGTCGGCGATATCGCACCGCGATATGTACGTGACCGTGGGCAAGACCGAGATGATACTGCCCGGCAAGGAGCGCATACCGACCGAAGATTTCCAGGTGGGCGACACGATTCGCGCGATCATCCTCAGAGTCGACCCCGAGGCGAAGGGGCCGAGCGTGGTGCTGAGCCGCGCGAGCGGCAAGTTCGTCGAAGCGCTCTTTCGTCTGGAGGTGAGCGAAATTTCAGACGGTGTCGTCGAGATTATGGGCGTGAGCCGCGACCCCGGCTACCGCGCGAAACTCGCAGTCAGAACGGCTAACGAGAACATCGACCCGGTCGGGGCTTGCGTCGGCCAGCGCGGGAGCCGTGTCAGGACGATCGTCAGCGAGCTTTCGGGCGAGAAGATCGACATCGTGAGGTGGAACGAGGATATACGCCAGTATGTGGCGGCGGCGCTCGCCCCGGCCAAGCTCGAGTCGATCGAGATCGACCCCGTCGTGCCCAATACAATCCATATCATCGCCCCGCAGGACCAGTACTCCCTCGCCATAGGCAAGCGCGGGCAGAACGTCCGTCTGACGACCAAGCTCACCGGCTGGCACATCGACGTCAAGAAGTCGATGGCTACGGCGAGCTTTGAAGACCAGAAGGCGGAGGCTATCAAGGAGCTCGCAGAGACGTTTTCGGTGTCGACCGCCGTCGCCACCCAGATGGCGGACGCGGGCTTTCTCACAATCGACGGTATCGTCGAAGAGGACGAAGCGAGCTTCATCGCGGCGACAGGCCTCGACGAAGTCACCGCGAAGGGAGTTTACGCGGCGGCGCAGGCCGTGGCGGAACTCACGCGCGGCGAGGGCGGCGCTGAGGAGTGAAAACTTCACGCGGGTTTGTCGACAAAAGCGAGTCTTGAGGTTCAGAGGGTATGAGAGTATACGAATTAGCGAGAGAGGCGTCCGTCACGAGCATGGACGTGCTGAAGGCGGCCGAGAGCTGCGGTGCGGAGGTGCGAAGCGCCATCAGCACGATTGACGAAGAGGAGCTCGCGGCGCTGAGGCTCGCCGTGTCGAACGTGCGCAAGAGCGAGGGGCTCGACGAGCGCCGCGCGGCGAAGCGCGCCAAGTCGGCGGAGCGTGCGCGCGGGGGCGCCGCGGCGGCCAAGGACGCGCTCGCGCATCATCTCGAGGTCGCTCGCGATGCCGCCGAGGGCAAGGCCGTCGATACCCGTATCGCCGCGCACGAGCCGCCGCCCGCGCCCGCGCCGAAGAGCGCCAAGGCGCCGGCGAAAGAAGAACCAAAGGCCGCGGTAGAGGCGGCGCCGGCGGCCGAAAAGCCGGTTGAAAAGCCGGTTGAAAAGCCAGTTGAAGAAAAGCCAGCCGAAGAAAAGCCTGCCGAAGCCGCCGCCGAGAAGCCGGCGAGCGCGCCTGCGCCTGCGGCCGAGAAGCCGGTGAGCGCCCCGGCGAAGCCGGCTCTCCCGAAGATTTCAATCAATCCAAACAAGCCGGCGATTCGCATGGCGCCCGGCGCCAAGCCGAAGATCCAGGTCGCCCCGAAACCGGCGGCCGCTGTCAAGGTCGGGCTTTCGTCCAAGGGCTTCAAGCCGCTGGCGCACGCCGCGCCCCAGCCGTCCATCAGAATCACCGTCGCGGCACAGCCAAAGGTGCGTCCGCCAAAGGAGGTCGACTATGACGAGGACGAGCGCGGCAGCAGGAAGGACAAGAAGGGCCGTGACGCCCAGAGGGCCTTCGACAAGCAGCGCACGAGTCACGCGCCGGCCGGCGCGGGGTCCGCTCAGGCTCCGTCGAGCCGCATCAGCGTCAACGAGACGGCTCGCGAGATTTCGATTCGCGGCGCGGTGATCGTCAAGGATCTCGCCGCCAAGCTCAACATCAAGCCCAACAGGCTGATCGCCGATTTGATGGCGCTCAAGATACTCGCTTCGATCAACCAGCGCGTCGAGCCTGATGTCGCCACGAAGATCGCCGAGAAATACGGCTTCAAGGTGACGATCGAGCACGCCCGCGACAAGAACGCGGCCAAGCCCGTCTTGAAGGCCATCGATGCGGACGATCTCATACCGGAGGATGCGCCCGAGACGCTAAGGCCGCGCGCGCCGGTCGTGACGTTTCTCGGCCATGTCGACCACGGCAAGACGACGCTTATGGACTGGATTCGCAAGGCGCATGTCGCGTCCGGCGAGGCCGGCGGCATAACCCAGCAGATAAGCGCCTACCAGGTCGAGATAGCCGGCAAGAAGATAACCTTTCTCGATACGCCGGGCCACGCCGCGTTCAGCGCGATGCGTGCGCGCGGCGCGCAGATAACCGATATAGCGGTTTTGATCATCGCGGCCGACGACGGCATAATGCCGCAGACCGAGGAGTGCATCCAGGTCGCGCGCCAGGCCGGCGTGCAGATAATGGTCGCGATAACAAAGGCCGACAAGCCGACGGCGAATATCGACAGGGTCATGCAGCAGCTCCAGAAGAAGGGCCTTACGCCAGAAAGCTGGGGCGGCGACATAATATGCTGTCCCGTCTCCGGCGTGACCGGCCAGGGCGTCGACGAGCTTCTCGAGAACATTCTCGTGCAGGCGGAGGTTCTGGAACTCATGGCGAACCCGAACCGCCGCGCGAACGGCTATGTCATCGAGGCCGAGCTTCAGCAGGGTCTCGGGCCGTGCGCGACGCTGCTTGTCACCGGCGGCACTCTCAAGGTCGGCGACGCGATTTTGATAGGCGAGCATTTCGGCAAGGTGCGCGCGCTCATCGACGACCACGGCCGGCGCATAAAAGAAGCGCCGCCCGCGATGCCCGTCAAGGCGACGGGCCTTTCGGGCGTGCCCGAAGCCGGCGCGGAGTTCCGCGTAATGCTCGACGAGAAGCGCGCGAGGACCCTCGCCGAAGAGGCGGCGCGCGAGCGCAAGGAGCAGGAGCTGTCGACATCGAAGGCTTCGACGCTTGACGCTCTTATGAGCCGGATGGCGGCGGAAGGCCGCCGCGAGCTCAACGTGGTCGTCAAGAGCGAGAACCAGGGCACGCTGGAGGCTGTCGTCGAGGCGCTCGGCCAGATCAAGAGCGACAAGGTCGGCCTCAATATAATCGCCACCGGCACCGGCAGCGTGTCGCTCACCGATGTCAAGACCGCCGCCGCCGGCAAGGCCATTGTCGTCGGTTTCGATATAGGCACCGACGCGGGCGTGCAGAGCCAGGCGAGGCACGACGGCGTCAAAATCAATTCCTTCAGAATCATCTACGAGCTTATCGACCATGTCAAGAACTCGATGCTCGATCTGCTGCCGCCGGAGTACAAAGAGGTCATTCTCGGCCATGCCGAGATCAAGGCCATCTACGACATCGGCAAGCTCGGCAAGATCGCGGGCTCGCAGATGCTCGACGGCAAGCTCGTCGCCAAGGAGCGCTATCGCATCCTCCGCAAGAAGGATCAGGTGTGGGACGGCAAGGTGCAGACGCTTCGCCACTTCAAGGACGAGGTCAAGGAGGTCACCGGCCAGCAGGAGTGCGGCGTCTGCTTCGCGGGGTACGAGGGCTTCCAGGTGGGCGATGTGATCGAGTGCTATATGATGGAAGAGCTCCCGCGCACCCTGTAGCGTGCCGGCTGCGGCCCGGTTTTGCCGGCCGCACTTTGGAGGTTCCCCAATTTTTTGGGCATGAAAACGGCCACACCCCTGTAAACAAAGGGTGAAGTGGCGATTTTCATTTTGCGATAAGTGAAAATCCTGCTGCGGGAACGCGGGGGCGTTTCCGTGCATGGGTCAAAAATTTGGCGGTTTTAGGTCGCCGTCATCCGGTGTTCAGCCCGAAAAACGCGAAGAGCGAAGCCTCGCGTTCCTTTTCGGCCTTGGCCGGGTCGAATCCACGCCATCTTCCGCCGCATCCCTTTAGCACGTCGCTCGTGCCGTCGACTATGGAGTAGAAGTGGAAGTCCGGCACGCCATGTATGCGGAACGACATCCTCG
>JAZQBR010000152.1:0-2451 GCA_045545855.1 Kiritimatiellia bacterium
TGGTGGCGTTCAGGCGCACTGGGGTGTCGCTCTGTCCGCTCACGACCGACCGCGGTT
Organism: Kiritimatiellia bacterium; assembly: GCA_045545855.1. Lineage (GTDB taxonomy): Bacteria > Verrucomicrobiota > Kiritimatiellia > RFP12 > UBA1067 > UBA1067. The sequence goes on from JAZQBR010000152.1 coordinate 58, forward strand.
TTCTGCGCGGGGCCCTCGAGTCGCTGACGCCCGATTCGGCGCCGCGCGGCGAGACCGATCTAGGCAGCGCCATACGCGCGTCGCTACAGGTGATAGCACAGGTCGACGGTGTAGGTGGCGAGAAGGCCGACCACAGCGCCATAATAATCATTTCGGACGGGGGCGACCTGCGAGGCGGCGCGCTGGAGGCGGCCGGGGTCGCGAAGAGCCGCGGAGTGCCGATCTTCACGGTGGGCATAGGCGACCCCAAAACCGGCTCGACTATTCCGGCGGAGGATGGTGGCATACAGAAGTTCGATGGCAAGCCAGTCATTGTCAAACTGGAAGAAGAAGCCCTCAAGTCGATAGCGGAGGCTTCGGGCGGCGCATACGTGCCCCTTGCAACCGCGCGGACGGCAGAGACGACGCTGGGCGCGATATACAGAAACTTTCTGAGGCGTGTGGCGGCAAAGGAGCAGAACGAAGAGGACGATCGGCTCGCCGAGCGCTATCAGTGGTTTCTTGTCGCCGGCCTCGTTTTTCTGCTCGCGGGCGCGTCGCTTTCGCGCGGCCGCTTCGGCGGGCGCCCGCGCAAGTGACCCGCACCACTTGGCGGCGGCTCTTCTTTTCTGCAAATTTGGGGGTGCAAAGCGTCCGTTTTTTTGGTATCATATTGCCCATGAACACGAAAAAGGCAATTGCAATCATGGGCGCCCTGGCCGCAGCCACGGCATTTTCGGCTTCAGTCACCGTGAATCTTGGCGACAAGGCCAAAGGCCACGAGGTGCCGAAGTCGCTCTGGGGCATATTCTTCGAAGACATCAACTGGGCTGCAGACGGCGGTCTCAACCCCGAGATGCTGGCCAACGGCGGGTTCGACTGGCTTCAGCACGACCGCGAGAAGTGGAACTGCGGCGAGGACGGCTGGGAGCCGGATTTCCGCAACGGGGGCATGGCACGCCTTTCGATCCAGATGGGCGAGCCGGTTCACCCCAACACGGCGCGGCACCTGCGCATAGAGTCGTTCGGCAAAGGGCTTGCGGGCGTGCGCAACCGCGGCCTGGACGGCATGTGGCTCGTGGACGGCGAAGAGTACCGCATCGTTTTCCACTGGCGCGAGATCGTCCGTGAAGGCGTGGACTACGCGCTTGGCCCGTGGACGCGCTTTAAAATGACCATGGCGCTTCCCGCGAGCGGGACGGAGTTTCGCGTCGGGCCGTCTCTCATCAAGATCGAGCCCGCGAAAGATGGGCGCGTCACGTTCTCTATTCTCGTCGAGGGCCGCAAGACGGTCGAGTTCGACAATGTGAGCCTGCAGCCAGTCGGGCCCAATCTGGTGCGCGCGGGGCTTCGCAAGGATCTCGTCGACAAGCTCGCGGCATTGAAACCGGCGTTTGTGCGCTTCCCGGGCGGTTGCATCGTCGAGGAGGGGGACTTCCAGCACTGGTACGATTGGCGCCGCACTGTCGGCCCGAAAGAAAGGCGCGAGTGCGTGTTGAACCGCTGGGTCAGGCCGAAGGCTCCTTACTGGGAGACTTTTGATGTAGGCTACTACGAGTACTTTAGGCTTTGCGAGGAGCTTGGGGCCGAGCCGCTGCCGATCTGCCTTTCGGGCCTTACCTGTCAATTCCAAAGGCCGGCCCAGCTTTGTGCCGTTGAAGACGCGGACTTCTTCGCCGAGGTTATTCTTGAGCTCATCGAGTTCGCCAACGGCGGCGTTGACACGACATGGGGCAAGGTGCGCGCCGAGATGGGCCACCCGGAGCCCTTCAACCTCAAGATGGTAGGCGTGGGCAACGAGAACTGGAACAAGGAGTTCTTCGACCGTTATGAGCCGATTGTGAAGATCATCCGCGAGAAGCACCCCGAGATCAAGATCGTCGGCTCGTCGGGTCCGGCACCGGAGGACGACAGGTTCCGCTACGCCTGGCGCCGCATCACGAAAGAGACCGCCGACTTTGTTGACGAGCACTACTACATGTCGCCCGAGTGGTTCTTGAAGGCGGCGACGCGCTACGACAACTACGACCGCACGGGCAAGCCGAAGGTCTACGCGGGCGAGTACGCCTGCCACCACCGCGTGGGCAAGCGCCACCAGAACACGCACTGGAGCGCGGTGTGCGAGGCCGTCGGCATGGCGGGCTTCGAGCGCAACTCCGACATCGTGAAGATGGCGAGCTACGCGCCGCTCTTTGCGCACGTCCACCACTGCCAGTGGTCGCCGGACCTCATCTGGTTCGACGGCAAAGTCGGAGGCCAAGCCGGTCTTAGGAAGACAAAGGGCTATGACAACTCCTTGGCTCACAGAACGACATGGCTACGATCCGACTTTCGTGAAGATGGCGAGCTACGCGCCGCTCTTTGCGCACGTCCACCACTGCCAGTGGTCGCCGGACCTCATCTGGTTCGACGGCA
>JAZQBR010000153.1:0-5812 GCA_045545855.1 Kiritimatiellia bacterium
TGTAGACCGGGTTGAGCTCGGTCGGGTTCTTGTTCTCGGGCGAGATGTTCTTGTCGATCGTCTTGTAGAGCTCGTCGCCGACCTTCTCGGTTGTCGCCGACCAGATATCGACGATCTTGTTGTGGCGTTCGCCGTCGGTGATGATACCCTGCTGGAACTGCTGCTGCACCTTGTCGGCCTCGCGGCGCGCCTTCTCGATCTCGGCGTCCTTGACCGACGGGCGAATCATGTCCTTCAGGCCCATCGACGCGCCGGAGACCGTCGCGAAGCGGTAGCCGAGGCTCTTGAGCTTGTCGATGGCCGCGACCGTGACGTCATGGCCGGCGACCTTGTGGCAGTCGAGTATCAGCCCGCCGATTGTCGACTTGGAGCACTTGTCGTTCCAGAAGCCCATCTCCTTGGGCCAGACGTCGTTGAAAATGACGCGGCCGGCGGTAGTCTCGATCGTGCGGCGGTCCGAGACGCCGTGGGGGCGGCCCGTAGTCATATAGTCGGGGTTGCGGTAGCGTATGCGCGTATGGTAGCCGATCGCGCCCTCGGCAATGCCGAACTCGACCTCGCCGATGTCGTTGAAGAGCGGCAGATGCTCGTTGGAGCAGTCGGTCTTGCCGGCAATCTTGCCGGCGAGCTTGTCCTGCTGCGACGGCACGGTCAAGAAGTAGAGCCCGAGGCACACGTCTTGCGTCGGGGTCATGACCGACTTGCCGGAAGCCGGCGAGAAGATCGACGTCGACGCGAGCATCATCAGCTTCGACTCCATCTGCGCCTCGATCGAAAGCGGCACGTGCACTGCCATCTGGTCGCCGTCGAAGTCGGCGTTGAACGGCGTGCAGACCATCGGGTGCAGCCTGATGGCCTTGCCCTCGACCAGCACCGGCTCGAACGCCTGTATCGAAAGGCGGTGGAGCGTCGGCGCGCGGTTGAGAAACACGGTCTTGTCCTTGGTGACCTCTTCGAGAATGTCCCAGACCTCGACGTCCTGGCGCTCGATCATCTTGCGCGCGGTGCGCACCGTATGGCAGCGGCCGAGCTCTTTGAGACGGCGGATGATGAACGGCTCGAAGAGCCTGAGAGCCATCTCTTTCGGGATGCCGCACTGCGGGAACTTCAGCTCGGGGCCGACGACGATCACCGAACGGCCGGAGTAGTCGACGCGCTTGCCCAGCAGGTTCTGGCGAAAACGCCCCGTCTTGCCCTTCAGGATCTCGGAGAGCGACTTGAGCGGACGGTTGCCGGGGCCCGTCACCGCGCGACCGTGGCGGCCGTTGTCGAACACGGCGTCGACGGCCTCCTGAAGCATGCGCTTTTCGTTTCTGATAATCACGTCGGGCGTCTTGAGCGCCAACAGGTTCCTCAGACGGTTGTTGCGGTTGATGACGCGGCGGTACAAGTCGTTGAGGTCGCTCGTCGCGAAGCGCCCGCCTTCCAGCGGCACGAGAGGCCTGAGCTCCGGCGGGATGACCGGCAGCACGTCGAGCACCATCCACTCGGGCTTGGAGTTCGACACGCGAAAGCCTTCCACGACCTTCATGCGCTTGGCGATTTTCTTGCGGTTCTGCTTGGAGCGGGTCTTCTCCATCTGATCCTCGAGCTCGTCCATGAGCTTGTCGAGATCGACGTTGTGAAGGAGCTTGCGCACGGCGGACGCGCCCATCTCGGCCTTGAAGTCGTCATTGTACTTCTCCTGGGCGTCGACGTATTCCTGATCGGTCAGTATCTGGCCTACCTTGAGAGGCGTGCTGCCCGGCTCGACGACCATCCAGTCCTGGTAGTAAAGGACGCGCTCGAGCTCGCTCGTCGTCTTGTCCAGAAGAAGCCCCATCCTTGACGGGCTGCACTTGAAGAACCAGATGTGGCTGACGGGCACCGCGAGCTCGATGTGGCCCATGCGCTGGCGGCGCACGGCGGCGAGCGTCACCTCGACGCCGCAGCGGTCGCAGATCATGCCCTTGTTCTTGATGCGCTTGTACTTGCCGCAGGCGCATTCCCAGTCTTTGGTCGGCCCGAAAATCTTCTCGCAGAAGAGACCGTCCTTCTCAGGGCGATAGGTGCGGTAGTTGATGGTCTCGGGGTTCTTGACCTCGCCCTTGGACCAGCCGCGTATCGTCTCGGGCGACGCGAGCTGTACCTTGACGGCGTCATAGTGGGCGGACGCGTTGAACGAACCGCCGAAAATGTCGGAAGTGCTGTATGGATTGTTCATTTCTTAAATCTCCTTGATTATCGCCGTTCCTCAGAGGTTGAACGAGCCCGCCAGCAGGTCGTCGCTCGCGACGGCCTCGGGGGCCGGGGTCGTGGTAGGCGAAGCGGCCTCTGCCTTGCGGCGGTCGTCCTGGTCGCCGCCGAGGAGCTGCGTGTCGAGACAGAGCCCGCGCAACTCGTGGATGAGCACCGAGAACGACTCGGGCATGCCCGAATCGAGTATGTTGATGCCCTTCACGATAGACTCGTATATCTTCGTGCGGCCCTGGACGTCGTCGGACTTGACCGTGAGCAGCTCCTGCAGGGCGTAGGCGACGCCGTACGCCTCGAGGGCCCACACCTCCATTTCGCCCATACGCTGGCCGCCGAGCTGGGCCTTGCCGCCCAGAGGCTGCTGCGTGACGAGCGAATAGGGCCCGACCGCGCGCGCATGGATCTTGTCGGTGACGAGATGGTGCAGCTTAAGCATGTAGATGACACCCACAACCACCTTCTGCTCGAAGGGCTCGCCGGTGAGACCGTCGTAGAGCACCGTCTTGCCCTCGGGGCATATCCAGCTCTGGGGGCCTTCTTCCTTCTCCTGCACCGCGCGAGCCTTCAAAAGCAGCTCGTCGATCTCGCTTTCCTGCACGCCGTCGAACACGGGCGTCGCCGCATGGAAGCCGAGGTAGCGGCACGCGAGGCCGAGGTATGTCTCGAACAGCTGGCCGAGGTTCATTCGCGAAGGCACGCCCAGCGGATTCAGCACGATGTCGACCGGTCTGCCGTCAGGCAGGAACGGCATGTCGCAGCTCGGCAAAATGCGCGAAACGACACCCTTGTTGCCGTGGCGGCCGGCCATCTTGTCGCCGACCGAAAGATTCTTCTTGTCGACGAGAAAGACTCTGACGGACTTCACAACCTCGCCATCGCCGCTGAAATCGCCGAAGAGGCCGCCGTCAGCTTCGCCGGCCGCATCCTCGACAGCCGCGAACTCGTCCTCGAAGGGTTGCATTATCGCGTTGACGCGATCCTTGGCGGGGCCGTCTTCCATCTCCCAGTGGGCGTGTGCCTTGGCGAGCACGCCGAGGTCGCCCTTCTTGATCTTCTTGTTGGCCGCGACGATCGTGTCGCCGGTTTCAGAGTCGGTTATGTCGACCGGCAGCTTCTCGTTCATCAGCTCCGCCACAAGCTTGGCGACCAGGTCGTGCTCGAGCTTGGCGATCTGGTTCTTGCGCTTCTTGTCGGCGTCTTTCTTTGCCTTCTTGGCGTTCTTGTCGTCCGCCGACGCCGCGTCCTGGCTCGTAGAGACCTGAACGCTCATGACAACGCCGGTCGTCCCGGGCGGCACGGTAAGCGAGGTGTCTCTCACGTCTGCCGCCTTCTCGCCGAAGATCGCCCGGAGAAGCCTCTCTTCGGGCGAGAGCTCGGTCTCGCCCTTGGGCGTCACCTTGCCGACGAGAATATCGCCGGGCTTGACCTCGGCGCCGACGCGTATGATACCGTCGGGCCCGAGGTTCTTGAGGGCGTCTTCGCTGACGTTCGGGATGTCGCGCGTAATCTCTTCGGGGCCGAGCTTGGTGTCTCTCGCGCCGCACTCGAAGGTTACGATGTGGAGCGAAGTCAGCACGTCTTCGCGCACGATTCTCTCGTTGATCAGGATCGCGTCCTCGAAGTTGTAGCCGCGCCAGCTCATGAACGCGACGAGCAGGTTCTTGCCGAGCGCGAGCTCGCCCTGGTCGGTCGCAGGGCCGTCGGCCAGGCAGTCGCCCACGCGCACCTTGTCGCCCCTCTTGACGATCGGGCGCTGGTTGAAGCACGTGCCGGCGTTGCAGCGGCGAAACTTCTGAAGGGTGTATCTGATCACGCCCTTTTCGGCCTCTTTGCCGAAGTCGTACGTCTCGGGGTTCGGGTTGGGCTCGACGCCCTTCGGCAACTGGCCGTCGCCAGTCGTGAGTATCACCTCGGCCGAAACGTAGGCCACCTTGCCGTCTGCGATCGCCGTAACGATGACGCGCGAGTCTTTGGCGCTGGCGCTCTCGAGACCGGTGCCCACGTACGGGCGCTCGGTCGTCATGAGCGGCACGCCCTGGCGCATCATGTTCGCGCCCATCAGCGCACGGTTGGCGTCGTCGTGCTCGAGGAACGGTATGAGACCGGCCGCGATCGAAATGACCTGCATGGGCGCGACGTCCATGTACTGCACCTCGCGCGCCGGCTTCTCGCAGAACTCGGTGCGGTAGCGGCACGTGACGCGCTCCTCGGCGAACGCGCGCGAGGCCGTCAGCGGCGCGTTGGCCTGGGCGATTACAAACTGCTCTTCGGTGTCGGCGGGCAGATACTCCACCTCGTCGGTCACCTTGCCGCCGATAACCTTTCTGTAGGGCGTCTCGATAAAGCCGAAGCGGTTGATGCGCGCATAAATGCCAAGAGACGAAATGAGGCCGATGTTCGGGCCTTCAGGCGTCTCGATCGGACAAATCCTGCCGTAGTGCGAGGGATGCACGTCGCGCACCTCGAAGCCGGCGCGTTCGCGGCTGAGACCGCCGGGGCCGAGGGCCGACAAACGGCGCTTGTGGGCGAGTGCCGACAGCGGGTTGGTCTGATCCATGAACTGCGACAGCTGCGAGCGCGCGAAGAAGTCGGCGACTACAGCGCTGAACGTCTTGGAGTTGACGAGCCTGCTCGGCGTGAGCAACCCCGAATTAGGGTCGTGTATGGTCATGCGCTCGCGTATGAGCCTCTCTGTGCGGGCGAGGCCCACGCGGCACTGGTTCTCGAGCAACTCGCCCGTCGTGCGTATGCGGCGGTTGCCGAGATGGTCGATGTCGTCGACGGTATCCTTGCCGGAATAGATCTTGAGCAGCAGGCGTATCGCCTCGATGACGTCGATGCCCGACTCGTGAAGCGTCCTGAGATTGTCATCGACCTTGCCCGAAAGCCCGAGCTTCTTGTTGATCTTGTGGCGGCCGACATAGCCGAGGTCGTAGTGGGCGAGCTCGAAGAAGAGCCTGTGGATCATCTGCTTGGCGTTGGTGGCCGTCGGCGGGTCGCCGGGGCGCATGCGCTTGTAGATCTCCTTGAGCGCGTCTTCTTCGTTGTGGATGCCGGCCTTCGCGTCCTCGCGCAAGGTGACGATGAGAGTGCCGTTGTCGACCGAGACGTCGACGACTTCGACTTCGCGTATTCCGGCAGCGGCGATCTGCTCCATCATCGCGGGCGTGACCGGGTCGTAGCGGCGGGCGATCACTGCGTCGCTGTCAGCGTCCACGAGATCGTCCTTCATGACGAGCATGCGAAGATCTTTGTCGCCGTACTTGCGGTCTGTCGGCAGTTTCTTGAAGTCGTAGAAGAGGTTCATCAGCTGCTCGTCGCTACCGTAGCCGAACGCCCTGAGAAGCGTGGTCGCGTAGAATTTGCGGCGGCGGCGGCGCTGATCCATGAAGCACCACATCACGTCATTGGTGTCGAACATGACCTCAATCCAGCTGCCGCGGTCGGGGATTATCCTGACCGACAGGAGCGGCTGGCCGTTCGCGTGGACCTGCCGCTCGGTCGAAATGCCGGGCGAGCGGTGCAGCTGGCTGACTATCACGCGCTCGGCGCCGTTGATCACGAACGCGCCGTCGGG
>JAZQBR010000154.1:0-2783 GCA_045545855.1 Kiritimatiellia bacterium
GAGGGCATCCCCGTCTTTGCAAAGTGGTACAGGGAATACCATGTGTTATGAGGCCGTTTTTTTCCATAATCGTGCCGTGCTGCGACGTGGCCGCGTATCTGCGCGAGAGTCTGGATTCCGTGGCGGGCCAGCCGTTCGCCGACTGGGAATGCATCCTCGGCGTCGAGCGTTCGAAGGACGCGACGCTTGAAATCGCCCGCGAATACGAGGCGAAGGATTCCCGCTTCAAGGTGTTCACGGGACCGCGCAGCGGCTCATGCTCCGCCTCCCGCAACACAGGAATCGACATGGCCGAGGGCGAATACGTCATCTTCCTCGACGGCGACGACACGATCGCCGAAGGCTCGCTCCAGCGCCTGCACGACAAGATTGCCGCTCGCCCCGGCGCCGACATCTACCCATGCGCAATACAGGTGCGCAATGAGACCACCGGGAAGGACGGGCCGCTGCGCGACAACTATCCGCAGGACTTCACCGGCGAGCTGGACGGACAGGCCGCAATTCTCATGGCGTATTCCATCCTGCGCGAACCATGCCCGATGATGCAGATGTCGGTGTTCCGCAGGGGGCACCTGACGGCGAACGGGCTGAAGTGTCTGCACGGGAGAAAGCGACAGGACAGCGAATTCGCGCCGCGCGCCCTCTACCTCGCCAAGCGCGTCGTCCCCCTCCACGAGCCGTTCTACATATACAGAATCAGGACGAATTCGGTTTCCACGCTAGCAAAAAGGGCCGACTACTTCTACGACGACTATGCGGAAATCCTGAGGTCGCTCCTCGCGTTCCATGCGAAGGTTTCAGTCGGCAAGGGGTTCGACCGCAGGATTTCCCGGTTCTGGGCGCGCCACTGGTTCACTTGGCTTTACTACTACTGGTTCGGCTCCAGGGCAATCGCCGGCGCGACACGCCAGAGACGCCGCGAAACCCTGCTCGCCCTGTTCCGCGACGGGTTCGGCGACTTCGACGCCCTGTCCCGCCACGGGACTTTGACGCGCCGCATCGCGGCGCTGTTCATGAAGCTCTTTGTTCGTCGCGCATCCGCAGGATGGCTGGCGGACTCCTTCTTCCGCCTCATCTACAATCCGCTCACCAAGACCTGAACTTTTCCGGAAATCTCCGTCAGGCGGCCTTTCGCTTCCGGAGAGCCTCGACGAGCCTTGGCAAATCCCTGCGGAATACTGCGGATACGCCGGCGCCCGCGACGACTGCGGACACCGCCCCCTTGAATGCAAGACCGGGCAGTCCGCCATGCGGCACGAGCTGCGCCGCAGCCCACGCGACTGCGCAAATAGCCGCCGCCGCCCCCATGTGGCCCAGTTGCGAGCGGATGTACTGCCTGCGCTCCGACCTCCCGAAGAACGACGAGAACACAACGTGCGTCTCCCACGGAATCTGAATCAGCGCAAAACCTATGATTGTCGAGAATATCACGCCGTCCAGCTTGTAGTCATCGGGGAGATACACAACGAAAAGGATGTTGGTGGCGATGTTCACCGCGCCGGCGACAATCGGCTTCCAGCGGTCCTGTCGCCATATGCCGGCCGCCGCCTTGAACGCGAGAAGCGTCTGGCGCGCCTGCATAATGTAGAAGTAGAACACCATCAGGGCCGGCGTGAGCGCGTGGCGCATTAGCACGCTTTCGCCCTTCGTCCAGACTGCGATGAACGGCTGGTATAGAGCCGTCATCATCGCCGCGCACCATATCGTCGCCATGAGCGAAAGGCGGTTCATGCGCATGAGGAGGGCGAAGTTCTCCTCCTTCGTCTCGGTGTGGATCTTGTTGCCGAAGCCGCCGGTCAGCGACGAATAGATGATTGCCACGAGCCCGCCCACCGAAGTGAGCACGTAGTAGTAGTTGCCGTACGCGGCGACGGCCACCAGTCCGAGGAACGCGGAAATCACCAGGTTGTCGGTCGAATGCGTTATTATCCCTCCGACCTTGTGCATGAAGATCGACTTCACGTCGGATATGACGCGCCTGCGCAGCTCAGGCGCCAGTTCCCCACGCGGCTCTATGTCCGGGAAGAGGCGGCGCGACGCCTTGACGAGCAGGATGTTCTGGATCACCGTGAATACGACGGTGGTCAGCACGTAGTGGTAGTAGTTGCGCGTGGCGAAAAGGACAAGGAACGTCGCGACGTACTGCGCGACGGAAACGCCCGTGCGGATGTTGTTGATTACGTCGTTGCGGTGGTGCGCGCCCAGCACCGACCCTCGGTACGCGAAGAGGAAATAGCTCGCCGCAGTGTTCACGAGGTGCACGAGGTAGAGGATGTGGAGGTCCATGTCCGGCGGTACGGAGCCATGCACCAGCCGCCCGATGAACGGCAGGAGGGCGAGCCCAACCGCGAATATCGCCGTCCCCACCCAGCGATAGACCGTGCGGTAGAACTTCATGTAGGCGCACAGCAGCTCGCGGTCGTCGTCCGCCACCGGCTTGTACATCGAACACACCACCGCTGTGCCGAAGCCAAGCTCCGCAAGCATCAGTACGCCGAGTATTGATGCAAAAAGGCCGTTGAGTCCGAGGTATGCAGGACCGAGCAGCCATAGGAACAGTGTGCGGTTGATGAACGGGAACAAAAGGCGAACTCCGCTTGAGACGGAGTTGGCCATCATGTTGCGCTTTACGTTCTTTTTGAAGTCTAGTTTCATTATCTTCTCATTCTGCCGTGTTCGAGTTTCGGGTTTTCAAGATTCGCCAATCCCCAGTAGAAATTCTAAACTGGCTGATGGCTTCATATTTTACCATTTTTGCGGTCTGTCGAAAAGGAGGGAAGAGA
>JAZQBR010000155.1:0-4881 GCA_045545855.1 Kiritimatiellia bacterium
TTGACGATTTTCGTCCTATAGTTCCACATTCCCGCCGTTTATTCCATTGTCGTCTTCACTGCGCAACTGTGCAAGTCGCCGAAAAACATGCGAATCGATGTTCACGGATACGCCGACAATCGCCGCGAACCCCTCCTCCGGCAGCCGCCGGACAAGCTCCTTCGCCAGGCCTTCATCGCCGCACGTCAGCGCCGCCGCCGCAAAGACTGCCAAGAGGACATTCCGCCGCATCTTTGGTGCCCGCATAATAGACTCGCCGTCTTTGCAGCGCCGTATCACGCCGAGCGTCTTTTCCCTTACTGTCTCATCATCGTATGCCCACGCCCTCGCGTCTGCATCGGCCACGCCATCCTTGCCGCCGAACTTCGCGAGCACGGCCCACCGACCTATTGCGTAGAATGCCGGCACAAGCGTATCGTAGCGCTCTGTTTCTAGCGCACAATCCAGAAACTCCGCCAGACGCACGGCTCCGCCATCGGAACGGACGAGCACTCGTGCGTATGTCCGCCATGCGCGCATATCGTCAAAGCACATCTTCTGACACACCTCGAACCAGCGTGTCGCCGCTTCTACATCGTCATGCGACAATCCAATCATGAGTTCCGCCGACCTGTATCGTCCAGGCCATCCGTCGTACGCCTCCTTGAGAAGCCGCCGTGCCATGGCCGCTTTCGTTTCATGCTCCCTTGCGTCTTCTTCGCGGCTCGCGCCATTTCCCGCGCAGGCCCTTGCGGACTCGGCCCCAAGCACCGACGCCCGGATCATCTTGGCCAGCCACGGATCCGCCCTGCCCTGGTACTCCGGATCATTCGCGCCGATATCCCATTCGCCCAGCCTGTCGAACGGCACTGTCGCCTCTATCATGTCGAATGCCAGCTCGACGTCAATCTGGAGATCCGAAGCATCGAGAACAAGATCGCGCGCCAAGGTCGCGATGCGGCGCACGTCGTCCGGGAATTCTCCTCGCCAGAAAGATGTCAGACGCTTCTCCCGATAAACCTCGCCGGCGATCGCAAGGAGTCTGGCAGTGTCGGCCGCAGTTCTTTCCCCGGCGGACATCCGCGCCGCGACCAGCGAGTCGATGCGTTCGATCTTGTCCTTCGGCCAGTAACGGTCGCAGCACCAGTACGACTCCTGGCGCTCGATGAAATCGACAAGAATCTGCCGAGCCTCTTCGTCCATCTTCCAGGCTTCCGCAAGCAGAACCCGCCTTCTCGCGTTCCGCAGCTGGGCGAAGAACGCCTCGCCCGCCGGGGAGTCTTTGTCGAGATTCGCGCAACGATGGGCTGTTCCGTCCGCGCTATTCGTCAGACGTGCCGGGCTTGACGTCGCCTCTATAGCGCCCTCCGGACGGAGAACCAGCACTGCGGCGACCGTAGCCGCAACAAGCGTCGCGGCGACTGCGGCCGTCGCGAGGAATCGACGCCGGCCCGGGCGTGAGGCGGCACGCTCGGCTGCGTCGGCCATGCCAGCGGCGAGCGGAGCAAGGCGTCCGCCTGCCATTCTCCTCTCCGGGTCGCGCGAACAGAGCCGCCCCACTACTTTGCGCCACGGCAGGTCGCTGTCATCGAGAAGCGCAAGGCACTTTTCCCGGTTCGCATCCTCGAACCACAAACCTGTCAGAAGCCTGAACATCATGACTCCAAGCGACCAGGCGTCGGCGGCGGGACTCGCCGCAATGTGCGGCGCATTCGCCGTCTCCGGGGCGCTGTAGCACGGCGTACCCATGAAAAGCGCCGCGTCACAGCCTGCCGCGTCACGATCCCCGCCTGACTTCGCGGCCAGATTCGCCTCGACGAATGAAAGCGAAATCCCGAAATCGGTGATTACGGCCCTTCCGTCCGGCCCAATCAATACGTTCTCAAGCTTCACGTCGCCATGCGCTATGCCGCGCGAGTGCATATAGTCCAGCCCTTCGCAAACATCGGCGAAGACCGCGGCGGCGCGCTCTTCGTCAAGCCCCGCCTGCCGCTCCTCTTCGAGGGTGCGGGGCCTGCCGTCGGGCGAGAGGACGATGTCCATCGCGAAATACGGCAAACCGGTCGCGGCATCAATTTCAAAGTCGCAAATCTTGACTATCCGCGGATGAGAGAGTCTCGCCAGCACCCGTCCTTCTTCAAGGAAGCGCCGCCTGAGGAATGCGATGTGGGCGGCATCTCCGGAATAGATCTTTAGCGCGCGTCGAACACCAAGCGCCATATGCTCGGCCTCGTACACCTGGCCCATGCCGCCGCCGCCGAGACGCCGCACTATCCGGTAGCTCCCGATTGTTTCTCCCAGCTGCAATATCTTCGCCATATTCAATCCTCGCAAATCGCCTCGACCGCCGCGACGCGTTTCGCAATGCGCGATTTGGCCAAGGCCACATAGTTCTCCGACACGCCAAGCTCGCGCGCCACCTCGCGGACGGAACGTCCTTCCAGCACGTGCGCCCGGTAGGCGCGTCTCATCGCATCTGGCATGGCCATGCGGCGAAGGACATGCTCCACCGCCGCCGAATGGAGCGCGACGCGCCACTCGGCGTCCATCTTCTCGCCCGGGTCATCGGACACTGCCGCGGCGAGCCCGGCAATGTCGACCTTTCTGCCAAGACCGCGCACCGCTTCGGTTCTGCGCCAATCCAGAAACTGGTTCCTGATAAGCTTCTTCAGATAAGACCTGAACGTCGTACCAGGTCGTTTGACATAGCGCCCGGTCGAAACGGCATCGGCAATCTTGACTAGAACGCACTGCACCACATCTTCGGCATTCGCCCTGTCGCAGTAGAGCTCTGCGTACTTGAGCATGGCGGGATAGTACAAATCGAAGAACTGCGCCCAGCACGACTCTCGTCCGCCAGATTCCCGCCGCGACATGCGCTCTATGAGAGTGAGTTGCGTCTCGACGAAATCTATCCCGACAGCATTTCTGCCATACGGACAATTATCTTCGCCATATATCATATTGCACACTCACCTTTACGCCATACAGGTAATATCGCCAGCGAAGCGGTCTCAGCTCCGCACGATTCTCTTGTCTCTCAACCATCATTTCGCCAACATTGTACCATTTGGTTTACGTTGTGTCAACGACGCGAAGGCTTGTTTGTCACTGAGCCTTCTCGTCCCTCTACATATACAAACGGATTTGAGCGAAAAATATGTCAGACTTTTTTAATTTTTTTATATCTTGCAATTATAGCGTCACGCAGACCTCTGATAATGTATAATTAACTCGCTATTGGCAAAAGGGACACATCACGTGTCTCACTTTTGGGGTAGGGTTCAACCAGCCCACCCGCCCCTCCCCCTCGGTAGGGGCCGACCACCGGGCGGCCCGCACCCTCGCGGGGTCTCTCCCCATGAAATCGGTGCTTGTTTTCGCGCAGCTTCCTCATGTCGGATATTATACCACAACTCCCACGACCGTATCACATCGACCGTATCACAAGGGTCTGTCCCGAATGCCGCTAACTTAAGGCGATAAGTGTTCATAATGTGTCAAAAGGCCATCATATATGAAATCATGTCGAGAAACATTTCATATGCACTTGAAAGCTAAGGATAGTATAGTTTATGCGAGATTTGAGTTGGAAACATCTATGTCTTGTGAAATGGTAACGAAAAGATGCGGTTTTCGCTTAAGTTAGCGGCATTCGGGTCTGTCCCTCCCATCACGCAATCAAGAACAAGACAAAAGCCTTAAGATTGTAATAAGTCGTTCCGAACACATATGTCGCGCCTTCGAAGCATATCGTCACAAAGCTGAGGACAAGAAATGGCAATGGCAACAAAAGCATCAGCCAAAACACACATCTGCAAAACCAACACGACAATGCGAATCGACATCTAAGCGCATCCCAATATATGTTTAGCGATTGATTCAAAAACACAGCACCAACCAAGATGATGCAGCACCGTTCCAACATCCAGGCCAAAGGCAACGGGAACAGATCAGGGTCTACGACCATCATGCCTGCCAGAAAACAACTTGCACCAACACACATGAAATTGCAAAGTGCCGCAACGAACCAATTGTTGACGAGGCGACAACAGCGCTTTCCCTTATCACCGCTTCTAATTTGTTCTCTACTCATATCAAATCTCTCAAAGACGTTACGACCTCGTTCACAATGATTTTTTACCAATTTTCTCCATATTTTCGCGAGCTTCCATACATTGCTTATTAAGAACAATTCTAAATCCAACATTAAAGCCGAGCCTCATTCTATTGTCTTCCTCTTCAAAGACTGCTTTATCAGGATTGAAATCATCAACAAAGGAATGCCAGCATCCCCCCATTGTCATTCTCGCTCTTAAAATACTACAATCCGACTCTAGTGTGTATTCGCGCACATTGCCGTACATATCGTACAATCCAAATTCATTTGGCAAATAACTTCCTACAATGGCGGTTCCGGCTTGTTGCGGGTCTAGATTGCGAAAAGCAAATATCTTCTTTCTCCTGTCTGCATGACCGAACAAAATCGGCTTGTCAAAAATACAACTGGGAATGTCCATTCCAATCCTGGATGACATGCGCAGTTTTTCTCTGCTGAACTTTCCTGCCGCAAACTTCCATTGGCGCTCAGTGGGCAAATCAAAAGCGGCATTCCCTGTAAGGGCACGCAACTTGCCTAAAAACGAATTCGCATTTACGACATCGTTGCTGCCACGAATATCAATAAACGACACAGTTTCAACCGGACGTTCCTTGAAATGAGCGTCGTCACGGAAGAAAGATGGCCTGTCGTTGTTCATCAACCGCATCCATTGACCTTGCGTGACCTCATATATCCCGATGTAATACTCGGCTTGCGGAGGATCAGGTTCTATCTTTTTCAGCCAAATGCGATCTACTCTCCGTGCAGATGCAGAATCAGAGATCCACGGGCTATATTGC